>JAFQDC010000044.1 GCA_017416205.1 Clostridia bacterium
CGTTTGGTCTGTCGCGAGATCCAAATTGCTTTGCAATTTGCCCTTCGGGTTTCGACTACAGTGTCTCACAAGTGAGCCACCTTCGCTCAAGATGACGCGCGAGGTGGAGCTTGTCAATATTTAGTTGAAACAACGTACTACAAATAGATTATTCGTTTTGCCTACAAAAATTCGGTATTCTTAATTTTTCGCTACCGTTCTGAATTGTGGGATGATATTATCTTCCCCTGCAGTCGCGGTGGCGATTTCGCTTATTATCATAACCTTTTTCAGGAAGCTCTCCTATTGTTTTTCCATTTGCTATATTGATTGACAAAATGGGGAATATATAGTATAATTAATTATTAAAGTATATATGCCAAAAAAGGGAGCTTTGATATGAAAAAAAGAATCGCATTTTTTCAGAATGAATTTACCGTTGGCGGTATTCAAAAATCTCTTCTGAACCTTCTCTCAAACTTCGATTACGACAGCTTTGACGTTGATCTTTACCTTTTCGATGACAACAATTATTGGGAGGCAGATCTTCCAAAGGAGCTTAACGTCAAATACCAGAAGCCTGTTTCAAAGCTTCTTTCATTCATCCCCTTCGATCTTGCAAAAAAGTTTATAAAGCCCGATTTCAAGGATGCGGGAGAGTACGATCTTGCCGTAGACTTTAACTCTTATCAGAACAGCTGTGCCGCAGGCGCCATCAAGGCCCCCGCAAAAAAGAGAGTTATGTGGATACACAACGACGTTGGCATCAAGCTCAAGAACGAGTGGAAATACAGAGTGCTCTGGAGCCTTTTCAAGGGCAAGTTCAAGTATTACGATAAATTCGTTGCCGTTTCCGACGGCCTTATCGAGCCCTTCAGCAAGGCCTCCGGTATGCCCAAGGAAAAGATCACCTCTATAATGAACTACATCAGCATCAAGGAGATCCGCGAAAAGCTCTCCGAAAAGCCCGAGGGCTTTTCAGTTGACGAGAGCTGCTTCAACCTTGTGGCCCTCGGACGCATCTGCCATCAGAAGGCATACGATATCATGCTTGACCGCTTTGCAGAGGCCGTAAAGCAGAGAGATGAGCTTCGCCTTTATATTATCGGCGACGGCGAGGACAGGCAGGCAATTGAGGAGCAGATAAAGTCCCTCGGCCTTTCTGACAAGGTATTCTTACTTGGAAATCAGCAGAACCCCTTCAGCTATATGAATATGATGGACGCATTCATCTCCACCTCCCGCTACGAGGGACAGCCCCTCAACATTATGGAGGCTATGGCTGTCGGCCTTCCCCTTTACTGCACGAAGAATCTTGAAAAATATTGCCCCGCCCTCACAGGCTGCGAGGATATCACAAGCGCTATAGTTAACGCCAAAAAGGAAGAAAAGAAGCCCGATGATCTCATTGAGTATAACAGCACCATACTCAGACAGATCGCAGAGCTTTGCGAATAAAAGAAAGGGAATATGAAAATGATCAAAGTACTTTCAGTTTTCGGAACAAGACCCGAAACCATCAAAATGGCTCCCCTCGTTAAGGAGCTTGAGTCACGCCCCGAGATCGAAAGCATAATTTGCGTTACCGGTCAGCACCGCCAGATGCTGGATCAGGTTCTGAGTGCATTTGACATAAAGCCTCACTATGACCTTGATATTATGAAGGACGGTCAGACTCTTACGGATATCACAGTCCGCGTTCTTGAGGGAATGAACGGAGTTATCAAGGAAGTGGAGCCCGATATCGTTCTCGTTCACGGCGATACATCTACAGCATTCGCTTCTGCAATGTCCGCATTCTACAACAGAGTTCCCATAGGTCACGTGGAGGCAGGTCTTCGCACATACAATAAGTATTCCCCCTATCCCGAGGAGATCAACCGTCAGTTTATCGGCACCGTTGCGGATATGAACTTCTCCCCCACGGAAAAGTCAAAGCAGAATCTTATAAACGAGGGCAAGGATCCCGCAACCATCTACGTTACGGGAAATACCGCCATCGACACCATGAAGCTTACCGTTCGCGAGGATTATACCGACGAGACCGTTGAATGGGCAAAGGACTCCCGCCTTATCGTTCTCACAGCTCACCGCAGAGAGAATATCGGCGACACTATGAAGGGTATGTTCCGCGCTATTAAGAAGATATGCGAAAAGCATACTGACGTTAAGGTGGTATATCCCGTTCATCTGAACCCTGCAGTAGTCTCTGCCGCAAACGAGGTTCTCGGAGATATGGACCGCGTTCGCCTTATCAAGCCCCTTGAGGTGTTTGAATTTCATAACCTTCTTGCAAAGTCTCATATCATCCTTACAGACTCAGGCGGAATCCAGGAGGAGGCTCCCTCTCTCCACAAGCCCGTTATCGTTCTTCGCGACACCACCGAGCGCCCCGAGGGCGTTGAAGCGGGAACTCTCAAGCTTGCGGGAACAGACGAGAACGTGATCTATAATATGATAGACGAGCTTCTTACAAGTGAGGAGATCTACAAGCAGATGGCAGAGGCGAAAAATCCTTACGGAGACGGATTTGCATCAAGGCGCATTGCTGACGCTATCATCGAAAAGTTTTCAAAGTAAGGAGGGCTTTAAATGACAGGCGCAGTTTCTCTTTATAAAAAATCCAAAAGATCTCTGTCGGATATTGCACCGGCGTTTCTCTTCGCACTCCTCATTGCCCAGCCCGTTCTTGATATAATTTCATACTGGGCCAACGAATGGGAGTTTACTACCATTACCACCCTCGTGCGCTTCGGTATGTTCGCAATGGTAATGCTTTATTGCTTTATCATTTCCGACAGAAAGTGGACGTATTTCGTGACCGCGGGCGTTTTCCTTGTGTACCTTATTTTTCACGTTATAGCCTGCATTAAGTCACAGGGGGGATATGAATCTCCCTTTACGGATATGAATAATTTCTTCCGTACCATACATCTTCCTGCCTTTACCGTTGCTTTCATAACCATATTCAAGAAAAAGGATATAGTTCCGAAATACGTGCAGGCTGCATTCTTTGTCAATATGATAATAATGATGCACGCCCTCGTTCTCTCATATATGACGGGAACCCAGATCTATACCTACGGCTCAAAGGGCCTTATGAGCTGGTGTGCAGTTCATAATTCTCAGAGCGCGATCCTTGCTTTCGTCGTTCCTCTTATCCTTCTCTTTGCATACAGATCAAAGAAGAAGTCCGTATTCTACGCAAGCGCCCTCGTTTGCTTTATAAATCTTTTCTTTGTTGGAACAAAGGTGGACTATTTTGCAATATTCATCATTACCTTCGGTATGATGTTCTTCCTTCTTGTTTCCGGCGAGAAAAAGATTTTCTACTACGCAGTTCTTTTCATTCTTGCTCTTTTATGCGCTCTTTCCTATAATCAGTCTATCGCCTTTGATATCAAGATCACTCATTCTCAGTCTATGGAAACAAAGCAGGAATGGGTGGAGCAGAGCATGGAGCCTGAAGAGGGAGAGGCGCCTCTCCCCGATCATATTTCCTGGGAGATCTACGAAGAGCTCAGCCCTCTTAAGAAAAAAGAGATCAGAGATCTTTATGATCTTTGCCTCGGAGCTATGATACAGGAATACGGATTTGAAAGAGTATTTGAGAAATACGATTTCAGTCTTGTAGTATCTGAGCTTACCGCGACGCGACAAATGAAGCGCTATTTTGCCGAAATGGCATTTGACGATGCTACAATGCTCGAAAAGCTGTTTGGCTATGAATATATAACCTTGATCGTTGACTTTGAGAAAACTACGTTGAGCGGTAAGAAGATCTTTACTCAGGAGATATTCGACCTTGAAAACGATTTTCCCTCCGTGTTCTATTACAGCGGATACGTAGGCTTTGCAATCTATATGCTTTACCTCGCATACTTCCTTGGACTTATGCTGGTAAGCATTATCACAAGGTTTAAAAAGACCATGACTCTTGAAAACGGTGCGCTGGCCATCACCTTCGGTCTTATGATAGGAACAAGCCAGTTCTCGGGTAACGTGCTCCGCCGCCCCAACGTTTCTATCTATATGTCTGTGATACTTGCATACATCTATTACCAAACGGTTATTAAAGAAAACCTTCAGTATCGAGATCTGTTCCGTATGTTCAAAAAGAAGAAAGGCTGAGATACAGATGTATAAATTAAGTATAATAATTCCTGTATACGGAGTTGAGGAATACCTTCCAAAATGCCTTGATTCTGTTTATTCTCAGGCAACCTCCGATTGTCAGATCATATTGGTTGATGACGGATCTCCCGATAATTGCGGCAACATCTGCGAAGAGTATCGGGCAAGGTATCCTGAGCATACCACTGTTATCCATCAGAAGAATGCAGGTCTTGGCGGGGCAAGAAATACGGGAATAAACGCCTGCGACGGTGAGTTCCTTATGTTCATCGACAGTGACGACACCATTACTTCCGATGCGATAAGCACCGTGCTTTACGGTATTGAAAAATACAATGCGGATATAACGGTGTTTCCTTTGAAAAGCATTGATGAGGACGGAAGCCTGATATCCGTTCATACTGACGTGTTTGAGCAAAACAAAGTGCTCTATCCCCAAAGCTCTCCCGAGCTTATTACGGGAAATCCCGTTGCATGGAATAAGATAGTAAGAAAAAGCATATTCGTTGATAACGGAATCGAGTTTCCCTCAAGGGTTTGGTATGAGGATATCCGTACCACTCCGAAGCTTATAGCGTGTGCCGATACTATAGTTTATCTTGAAAAGCCCCTGTATAACTACCTGAGGCGCGAGGGCTCCATTATGAACAGCGCGAAGCTTGACCGTAATATCGAGATAGTTCACGCACTTGACGACCTCAAGGATTGGTTTTTGGCAAAGGGTCTCTTTTCTACCTATGAAAAAGAGCTTGAATACCTTATGCTTGATCACGTTTTTGTTTCTGCAACGGTGAGAATACTGAGAGCTGATTCGAAAAAGCATCCTCTTGTCAGCACCTTCAGAGAGTACGCAGAAAAAAACTGTCCCTACTTTTCAGGCGGCGAGAATCATTATATGTCAAGTGTTCTCCCAAAAAACCGCAGGATAATTTATAAGCTTTTGAAAAAGAAGCTGTATTTCGCAGTTAAGCTTATTTTTAAGATCAAAGGATGAAGCAGACTGTCGAAAAAGGCGCAGAACAAAAGCCGCAAAACATATAGTATTTAGTTAAGTGAAAAACGCAGTAAAAAAGTAGAAATCCGCCGATTATTACGGCGGATTTCATTGTTAAAAGCGGCTTTTTAGCCGCGAATTGTCCCTCTGTCGTACCTTTGTACGCCGACGACGGACAATTCACGGCTTCTGCATCCTTTTCGACAGCCGTTCTTTTATGTTCTGAAAAAACAACATACGGTATATTTGCTTCAGTTTTCGCAAACTATTGACTATGAGGGAAAAATATATTACAATATATATAACTATGTTTTGAATTTAACGAGGTTGGTCGAATATGAGAACGATGAACAGAATTCTCGCGGCGGTTATAGCAATTGCCGTTGCTGTACCTGTCATACTTGTGGCACTGAATCTTGATAAGCTTTTTGAAGAAAAGGCGGAGGTCAGCGAGTATACTCTCGGCATGGGTACGGTAGTAGCCCTTGACGGCTCTGCCGCAGGAAATGCAAAGCAGACGGTGACTGTTGCTGCAGTAATTCTTGACAGCGCAGGCAAGGTAACAAGGTGCGTTATTGATGTTTGCGATACCTCTCTTGACGTAACAGACGGAAAGGTAACTGCAGGTAACACCTATCTTACCAAAAATGAGCTTATGGACGATTACGGCATGAAGCAGTACTCACCTATAGGTCGTGAATGGTATGAGCAGGCGGCTGCATTTGCTGATTTTTGCGTTGGCAAGACAGCGGCGCAGATAGAAAAGATCGAGGTCGGCGAGGGCGGTAAGGCTACTGATGCAGATCTTCTTGCGGGCTGTACCATTGGCGTTACCGATATGAAGGCGGCAGTAGTCAAGGCCGTTGGCGACAGCGGGGCAAAATTCTCAACTGCAGAGAAGGCAGAGCTTTCTCTTGCTGCCATCGTTGACGATTCCGCTTCCTCCTCTGCAACTGCAGAGAGCGCAGGCAAGGCTTCTATGACTGTGAACCTTTGCGCGGCGGCAACCGTTGGCGGCAAGGCTGTGGGTGCCATTCTTGATGTTGCTCAGCCTGAGTTTGCATTTAATACTGCAGGCGAGATCACAGAGACCAAATTCGGCGGCACAAAGAGAGAGCTTGGAAACGATTACGGAATGAAGCAGTATTCCCCCATCGGCCGTGAATGGTATGAGCAGGCAGAGGCATTTTGCGATCATATCGTTGGAATGAGTGCTGAAGATATTTCCTCAATTGGTATTGGCGAGGGCGGAAAGACTACTGATGCAGACCTTCTTTCCGGCTGCACCGTGGCTGTGGGTGACTTCGTTAAGGTAGCCTCAAAGGCTCTGGGAATGGCCAAGAAGAATTATACTCTCGGTCTTGGAATGACTGTAAATACAGAGGGAAGCAAAAAGGGAAGTGCCGCGTTTACGGCGACTGTTGCCGCAGTAGTCCTTGATGCTGACGGCAAGGTGGTTGACTGCGTTATCGACGTTTGCGATACTGCCCTTGACGTAACAGACGGAAAGGTGACTACGGGCAACACCTATCTTACAAAAAATGAGCTTTTGGACGATTACGGCATGAAGCAGTATTCCCCCATAGGCCGTGAATGGTATGAGCAGGCGGAGCATCTTGCAGGCTCCTTTGTGGGTCTTACTGCAGAGGAGATCGAGGCTGTGGCTGTCGGCGACGACGGCAAGGCAACTGATGCGGATATCCTTTCAGGATGCACCATCGGCATTTCCGATATGAAGGCGGCAGTTTTAAAGGCCGTTAACGATAAGATGGCAAAGAGCTTCTCATCTTCTTCCACCGTTGAGCTTGCCCTTGCTGTAACGGCAGACGATTCCGCTTCAAAGGAAGCGGGCGAGGGTAAGAACGGCGAGGCTTCTATGACCTTTACCGTATGCGCAATGGCTATAGCTGAGGGTAAAGCGCAGGGCGCTGTTATTGACGTAGCTCAGGGTAGCGTTGGATTTGACGCTACAGGTGAGATCACCAAAAACGATGCGGTCAAGACAAAGCGCGAGATCGCAGACGATTACGGAATGAAGCAGTATTCCTCCATCGGTCGTGAGTGGTATGAGCAGGCCGAGGCCTTCTGCGATCATATCGCAGGAATGAGCCTTAGCGATATTTCGGCTATCGGGATCGGTGACGACGGAAAATCAACTGATGCAGATCTCCTTTCCGGCTGTACCATAGCCGTTGGGGACTTTGTGAAGATAGCCGTAAAGGCAATTGACCCTGAAAAATAATTAAGGTGGCAAGTGATGAGAAAAGTAATTGCAATAGCTTTGTTGTGTGCTCTTCTTTTAACATCCCTTGCCGCTTTTTCGTCCTGCGGCGGGATGAAGCGGTATTCCCATACCGATGTAACGGTGTTTGACACACAGACCGTAATCCTCGGCTATGATAAAAGCGAAGAGGAGTTTCAGAAAAAGGCAGAGCTTATAATGGAAAGGCTCACCTTTTACCACGAGCTTTACGATATTTATTATAATTACGAGGGCAAAAACAACCTGAAAACGGTAAACGACAATGCGGGAAAGTTCCCCGTTGAGGTAGACGGTGCGATCATCGATCTTCTGGAGTACTGTATTGATATGTACGAGCTTACAGACGGTAAGACGAACGTTGCCATGGGAAGCGTTCTTGAGATCTGGCACAGATACAGAACGGAGGGAATTGCAGACCCCGAAAGGGCGGCGCTTCCAAAAATGAAAGAGCTTCAGGCGGCGGCAGAGCATTGCAGCATTGACGATGTTGTGATCGACAGGGAAAAGAAGACCGTGTATCTTAAAGACTGTGAAATGAGCCTTGACGTTGGAGCGGTGGCCAAGGGCTATGCAACGCAGATGGTTGCAGAGTATATAGAAGAGCAAGGCTTTAGCGGCTTTGCTCTCAGCGTTGGCGGAAACGTTAAGTGTATCGGTGAGAGGGCAGACGGCAAAAAATGGGAGATCGGAGTGCAAAACCCCGATCTGTCGGCAGAAAGCGCGTATTTCACAAAGGTGTATCTTACCGATCAGTCTCTTGTGACAAGCGGAGTGTATCAGCGCTTCTATACCGTGAACGGTAAAGAATACCACCATATTATAGACCCCGATACCCTGATGCCAAAAAGAGAGTTTGCTTCCGTGTCCGTCATCACAGACCATTCGGGCCTTGCTGATGCTCTTTCAACGGCCCTTTTCAATATGACCCTTGAAGAAGGTGAAAAGCTTGTGGAAAGCCTTGAGGGCACAGTCGCCGTATGGGTCTATGAAAACGGAGAAGTAAGAAGAGCAAAGGGATTTGAAAAAATGGAAAAGCAATAAAACCGTAAATTTTATTTGAGCCAATTTCTTAAAGTTTTTTGAAGGTGCGAAAACTTTTTCTCAAAAAAGTTTCTGCGTATTCTTTCACCATAGACTCTGATTCATCTGTAATAAAAAACAAAAAAGCTGTGACCGAAGGGTCACAGCTTTTTTATATGATTATGAAAAATTACTCAGCTACTTCAGCAGGTGTAACCTTTGTGATGTGAGTGTTAACACCCTCATACCAGTAAAGGAAGCCTTCAACGTCGATAACGTCGCCAGCCTCAAGCTCGCCAACTGCCTTGTATACGTCTGTGTCGGGATCTGTGAGGTATCTCTCAACGCAGAAGCTGTAGTCAGCGCCGTCTTTGGAAACGGTTACGTAGATGTCATCACCGGGCTCGCCGTTCTTATACTCAATGGACTTAACAGTAAGACCCTTGAAGAGAACGAGCTTGTTCTGATGGTCGATAAGGTCGTCACGGCCGAGGTATTCTGTAACGTCAAGGGGCTCTGCAACGAATGTGTCAGCATCATTAACAAACTCAAATGTAGCGTCAACGATCTCAATCTCACCGGACCACTCAGCCTTATGGCCGGAAACGCGGATCTTCTGACCGGGGATAAGTCTTTCAGCGTCAGCCTCAGCGCAAGCGAGCTCATAAATGAAGTATGCGCCGTCCTTGTCCTGAGCGTAAACTGTGATCTTGTCCTCCCACCAGGACTGTGTAGCCTGAACGTAAGCCTCGATAACAACAGCGTCGTCGATAGCAGCTGCAACGTACTCAGCGTAGGTCATAACCTTTACTTCGTCCTGTGCATCATCAGCAACGGTTGTGTCAGCAACAGTTGTATCAGCTACTGTTGTGTCATCGGGATCCTTCTCACCGGTACAAGCAACGAATGCAACTACCATAGAAAGGATAAGCATAAGTGCGATAATCTTTTTCATAGTATCTCTCCTTATTTGGTTTTAGCCGTATGGCTAAGTACCATTATACATATATTTTACTAAAAATCAATCTTTGCAGTAAAATTTTTTATTTTTTTCGTTTTTTGCCGATGACTGTCGCTCCTATCAGCACTATCCAAACAGCTACGAGGACCGAGATAAGGGCAACGGACTCTGCGGGAAGGGGGCCGAGATACGCTTTTCCCGCCGAGCTTTTGTTAATGCTGTCAAGCCTGTAAAGAGCAACGGTCTCGGAAAAGAGCTTTTCGATATACGCCTCGTCTACGGTCTCCGAGCGGCGGGTAGATTTTGTAACGCTCTCAATAAGGTGTCCTGCGCTGTCTCGGAGGGAGGCTGAGCCGTTGAACACGGGGGTAACGAATGTATTTTCCGTATTATCAAGAAGGAGCTTTGCAGCCTTCAGCTTTATGTGGTAATACATATCGTTGTCCTCGCCCTCGCGGGAAAGGTAATCCTTGTATTCGTCGCTCTCCTGAGCCTTTGCGGTAACGGGAACGTAGCCTTCGGTTGAGGAATAGGCTATCTGCACGTCGTTTGTGAGAAGATACTGCATAAATATCCAGGATGCAAGGACCTCCTGAGGGTCTTCCTTATTGAAGATACATACGGAGGGACCCTGAGACATCATAACGGGGTTCTCGGGATCCACCTGAGGAACGGTCATGACCTCAGTCTCGAATTTTTCAAGGTTTTCCTCAGCAATATCAACGAGGGGAGCATCGCTTCCCATCCAGGTAGCGCCGCCCGTTGAGTCTATGGCAAAAATGCACTGACCTGCATTTAAGAAGTTTGCAGGGTATCCGGAGATCTTAAAGGTTGAGAATGCGCCGTTTTTCGTGTGAAGGGCAATTTCTGAGAGGAAATCTTTTGTTGTATCGTTAAAAAGAAGGATGTCTCCCTTATTTGAGGAATAACCTGCTTCCTTTTGCTTAAGGTAGGTTATCATCATATTGTCCGTGGACTTATAGATAAAGGGGATCATTATCTTTTTCCCGTTGACCTTGTAGGTGCCGTCATCGTTTTTTGCCGTAGCGGCCTCGGAGACCTCCCAGATAAAGTCCCAGGTAAGGGTTTCGGGAAGCTCAAAGCCAAGCTTTTCAACGTAGGTGCGGTTTACGTAGCAGGCCTCCGTTGAGCGCATATAGGGAAGAGCGTAGTAATCGCCGTCAAGGTAGCACTCGGAAAGGAATTTTTCGATGATCTCGTCTTTTTTCGGAGAATCGAATTTAACCTCGCTTCCCCCAAGGCCGTACTTTTCGTTATCGAAAAGATCTCCGAGGGGAACCACGGAATTGTTGCCCGTCATATAAGTTGCAATATGGTCGGGGTAGGTGATACAAACGTTAGGTGTGGTATCTGTCTGGATATTTGTGATAACGTCGTTG
Organism: Clostridia bacterium; assembly: GCA_017416205.1. Lineage (GTDB taxonomy): Bacteria > Bacillota > Clostridia > Oscillospirales > CAG-272 > Avispirillum. The sequence goes on from JAFQDC010000044.1 coordinate 10,752, forward strand.
TATATTCTTCCGTAGTCTGTATAGAGGCGAAGATTTACCTTGATGTTGGGATAAAGCTTCTGAAACTCCTCGATGGTATTATTGTAGATCTCAACCTGAGTGAGGTTCGTATCGTTCTTTGCCCAGAAGGATATCTCGTATTCTTTTGAAGTGTCAAACTCCTCGGGTATCTCAAAAACGTTTCGTTCCACCTGGCCGTGGCATCCCGTAAGGGGGGCAAGAACAAAGAGGGTGGCAAGGAGCAGAGATAGGATCTTAGCTGTGTTTCTCATCCCTTAGTACCTCCTCTTGCAACGCCTGCCATTATCTTCTTTCTGAAAATAAGGAACAGGATGATAAGGGGAACGCAAACTGCAACCACAGCCGCCATCATAGCGGGGATGTTTTCGCGTCCGAAGCCGTTTTCGCGGATCTCCTGAATACCGTTTGATACGAGGAAATACGCCTGATCATCAGTAATAAGTCTGGGCCACACGTAAGAGTTCCAGCACTCGATGACTTTCAGTATAGTGATAGTCACGATGGTGGGGCGGCAGATGGGAACCATGACCTTTAAGAGAAATTTCATATCGCCCGTTCCGTCAACCTTTGCCGCGTAGTAAAGCTCGTCGGGAATCTGCGCAAAATTCTCGCGGAGAAGGTAGATATAGAAAACGCTTGTAACAGAGGGGAGTATAAGTCCCGCAAAGGTGTTTCTCAGTCCAAGGTCCGTAATGGTGACGAAGTTTGTGATAACGACAAGCTCCGTAGGGATCATCATAAGGGAGAGCAGGATCGTGAATGCAAGATCCTTTCCCTTGAAATCGAGACGGGCGAATGCGAATGCCGCAAGGACCGTAACGAGAAGCATGATGAAGGTGGTAACAAGGGTGAATATCACGGTGTTGAGAAAATACTGACCGAGAGGCACCTGAGTGAAGGCGTCCTTATAGTTTTCAAGGGTGGGGAGGAGGGTATAGAGCTTCGGGATAAACTCGTTGCTGTACTCTCCGTAGCTTTTGAGGGAGGTGAGTATCATCCAGTAAAAGGGGAAGAGCACCATTATTGCCCACAGGGTGAGCAGAGTATAGGTAACAGTATTTTTAACGGCTTTTTTTGTTAAAGCCCTTTTTCTTAATTTGTTCTTATCCATTTTGCCCTCCTTAAGAGTAATGAACGTACTTCTTGCTGACCGTCAGGTTTATGCAGGTAATGGTCAGCACGATAGCAAAAAGGATGATAGCCGCGGCAGAAGCATAGGAGGGATATCCTCCGCTGTTTCCGTAAAGCATATCGTAAACGTAGCCTACGATAGTGTTCATTTCCTTTGCGTTAAGGTCTGTGCCGAAAAGAGCAACAGCATCGCTGTATGCCTTGAAGGCGCCGATAAAGCCTGTAATGATAAGGTAGAACATTGTGGGGGAGATCATAGGCAGGGTTATACGGGTGAAGGTGCGGAAAGCTCCCGTGCCGTCAACCTTTGCCGCGTTATAATAGTTTTTGTTAACGGAGGCAAGGGCGCTTGTTAGCACAAGTATCTTAAAGGGCATTACCACCCAGATAGTGTAGAAGCAAAGAACGAACATCTTTGCCCAGTATGGGCCGTCGATAAAGTCAACAGCCTCGCCGCCGAAGAATGTGACGATAAGGTTTGCAAGACCGTCGGTATAAGGGGTCTTCTGGAAGAGTATCATAAATACCATTCCAACGGCAAGGGTGTTTGTAACGTAGGGGAGAAAATAAACTGTCTGGAAAAGATTTCTCAGAGGCTTTATGGAGCTGAGTCCTACGCTGATAAGCAGGGAAATGAGGGTAGAAAGGGGCACCGTTATCATAACGAGGATAAAGGTGTTTTTCAAAGCCTGCAAAAAGTAGGGGTCGTGAAGCACGTAGGAATAATTGTAAAGTCCAACGCCGAATGAGGTCTGGGAGGCGGAATTGTATCCCTCCTCAAAGGAATAGATAAACACGTCGATAAGGGGATATATCATAAACACCGCAAGGAAAAGAAGCGCGGGGAGAAGATACAGCCAGCCCTTGAATTTATTGTTTTTCATAGCTTCCTCCCTCAGAAAAGGCGCTCGCCGCTGTCAGGCGCGAAGAGGAATACCTTATTTTCCTTAAGATCAAAGGATACCTTTTCTCCGTTGATGGCAGAAAGGTTGTCTGAGGAAACGATGGCGCGTACAGTGGGATTGTGGGCGGCGGGATGCTTTGCAACAACGGTGATGTCGCGGCCCATTACCTCGACCTGAGAGAGGGCGCAGGTAAAGTGTCCGTCAGCCTTCGGGATAAATCCCTCGGGGCGGATGCCTGCAACCACCTTTCCGTCTGCAACACCGCTGACTGTGAGAACTGCCTCGTCGCCTATGTAAAGAGAGCCGTTCTTCACTTCGCCGTCAAAGGTGTTGATGGGGGGAGTGCCAAGGAATTTTGCAACGAAGAGGTTTTTCGGCTCATCATAAACATCCTGAGGCTTGCCTGTCTGCTGGATAACTCCGTCCTTCATAACAACGATAATGTCGGAGATGCTCATTGCCTCCTCCTGGTCGTGAGTAACGAAAACGGTGGTAATTCCGGTCTGTCTCTGTATGCGGCTGATCTCCTCTCTCGTCTGGAGGCGGAGGCGGGCATCAAGGTTTGAAAGGGGCTCGTCGAGAAGAAGGATCCGGGGCATCTTGACGAGAGCGCGGGCAATGGCAACTCTCTGCTGCTGACCGCCGGAAAGCTCGGAGGGCTTTCTGTCCATAAGATTCTCGATCTGAACGAGGCTTGCAGCGCGGAGGGCCTTTTCTTCCATTTCCGCCTTTGTGAGCTTGTCCTTGCCCTTGAGATTCTGGAGAGGGAATATTATATTCTGCTTGACTGTGAGATGGGGATAAAGAGCGTAGTTCTGGAATACCATACCAACGCCTCTCTTTTCGCAGGGAACGTCGGTAACGTCGTCCTCGCCGAAAAATATCCTTCCTTCAGTGGGCTCGATAAGACCGCAGATGAGGTTCAAGGTCGTGCTTTTTCCGCATCCGGAGGGTCCGAGAAGACCGACGAGGGTGCCGTCTGGGATCTCGTAGTCAAAATCGTTAACGGCAATTACCTCTTTTTTGGCGCCGCCGCTTCGTGACGCGAACTTCTTTGTTAAGTGCTGAAATACTACCTTCATAGCTATGACCGTTCCTTATATAAATTTAGGAAATAATACATAATAATTTATTTTATATTATATTCCTTCCGCCGCCCCATTTCAAGGTGTTTGTTAAATCCTGTGAGATAAAAAGGAAGTAGTTGGAGGCTTGAGGCGTTCCGGAAAATAAAATCGGGTTTATAGAGACGGATACGCAGAAACTTTTCTTTAAAAAGCTTCTGCGTATCGTTCCTTTTATCAGGATCTCTTTTTGAAGAACACGGGGATGACGAAGACAAGGGCCACAGCGGCGGCAAGGAAAATATTTGCGTTCGGAACGAATGAGGTAGTGCCGTCGGAATTTGTGATGACCTCGGCGCTTTTCAGAACGGCCTTTCCGATCATAGGACCGACAACGCCGGGGATGAGCACCTGAGAGAAAATACGAACGCCCTGAAGCTTTCCTGCGCCCCCATCGGGAGTGTTATCGCGGATAACGGCGCCGAATACAGCCATTCCCGAAAGATAGCCGCTCATCATAAGAAGTGAGCCTATGAAAACGGGGAGCTTTGATTGGGTGAAGAAGAGCACTCCGTAGCCGAGAAGAAGCAGGGCCACAGCAACTGCTCCCGAGAAGTGAAATCCCCTTTTATCGTAAACCCTGCCCCAGAATGCTGTGACCACAGACGCAATTATTATGGCAGGGGCCATAACTATAACGTAATCACTCATTCCGAGGGACACCTCGTAGTAGATTATGAGGTAGGGCATAAATATCTGAATGGAGATATTGAATACTATAAATGCCAAGAGGGATACGTAAAGGCGGGGATTCTCCCTGACGGTCCTCGGGCGAAAGCCGTATAGGATGCTGCCGAGATATGATTCCTTTGAGGGCTCGATCTTCGGCTCACGGATTATGAAAAAGCCAAGTATGCCGATTAAGGTAACGAGAGCGCCGATGATTATAAATATAGTGCTCCAGCTTTCCTTTTTGTCAAGATCGAAAAACATAAAGCCGCCGAACACGCAGAGTATGCTCACAAGGGGCATCATAGCGTTGATACCCTCTGCGGCGCCCCTGTTTGATTTATCGGTGGAGTCGGTAAGCCAGGCGTTAAATGCCGCGTCGTTTGCCGTAGAGCCGAAGAATGTCATAACGCAGTCAAGTATGATAGTCAGGCTGATACCAACGGAGGCGGCTGAAACGGTCATTGAAAAGGCCTTTGAGATATAGTCCTCTCTGAGAAAAACAAAGGCGAAGATAGAAACGCCCCAAAGAATATATCCGAGGGATATGAAAAGCTTTCTCTTTCCGATCTTATCGGAAAGGGCGCCCATCAGCACGGTGGTGAGTGTTGCGGTCACGGCGCTGAGGGCCACCATATTTGAAATATCCGCAGCGCCGGCTGAGAACATCTTATAAATGAAAACGTTGAAATACATATTTTCAACCACCCAGGCCACCTGACCCATAAGGCTGAAAACGGTGAGGGCAAGCCAGAATTTTGGCGACAGCTTATTCTTCATATTTCTGCTCCGTTCCTGTTTTTATTACAGTATATCAGATATTTTCACCCTTTACAAGTGTTCTGTCTTTTCTGCATTTTCCGCCAGCTGAGAAAGCCGTAGATATCGTTGGCAAGAAAGGCAACGAAGCATACGGTAACGGAAATATATGAGGTGTCCGAAAGGGAGGCGATTATCCAGAGGACGATGAGGACTGCGTCGTTTGCGGCGTAGGCTATGGCAAAATAGGGGCTTCGCCTGAAGGTGAGGTACACGGCGATAAAGCTTGTTGTCACGGAAAGGGTGCTGAGAACAAGGCACTGAGTGTTGAAATATTTAAGAATGAAATAAAAGACTGCGGTCACCCCTACCGCAAGGATGAAGGAAAGGAGCCATTCCCCCTTTGATATCCTGTTTACCCGTACCTCGGCACGATTTCCGTTATAGGGGTTTTTCAGCCAGGAAACAAGGGCGAGAAGAGCCATAGGTCCCGTCATTCCAACGTAGGTTATCATCTCTCCGTAGTATGAAAATGAATAGGATATTATTCCGTAAAGAACGGAGAATATGACCATAAGAAGCTGACCTGCGGGGTTGCCCTTTGCGTTGAAAATAAGGGACGTTGCTCCGATAAGGGAGGCTGTCAGCGTCAGGTATTCTTTTCTGTCAAAGAGTATAAAAAAGATAATGATAAGGGCGACAGAGCCTCCCCATAGCAGCATCTCTCCCTTTGAAAAATAGTTTCTTAAAAGCTTTGCTTTTTTCATAAATATTTCCTCGTATATCAAAAAATGCATCCGAATACACATCTTCAAAGACCTAACGATGTGCAGACGAATGCAACGCATTTCCTACCCGGTGGCAGTTATTATTTTCCCGAATTATACCACGATACGAAATAAATGTCAAGGTGTTCGTCCTTATAAAAGGGTATTTGCTTTTATAAGCATTCGGTGATGTGGCAAAAGGTCATGGGGATCATACACTGTAGTTAGAGGGAAGCATCCCTCTGAAGACAGGAGGGTGACCTCGAAAAATAAGGACCTATACAAAAATCCAGAAAGAAAGGAAACAATGAATGGCTGTTTTTTCTAACAGAGCTACACTTACCTATAACAACGAGAGCATCAATTCCAATACGGTAGTGGGCGAGATCCCCGAGGTTCTGAGCATAACAAAAAACGCTGTGGGATATGAATACTCTCATAACGGTTACGTGGTATACGTGATCAGTCTTGTGAACGGGGGGAGCACGCCCTTTACGGCCGTGACCCTCACTGACGATCTTGGGGCATATACCTATGGGAATGAGACGCTCTATCCGTTGGAATACGATCTTGAAAGCATCCGCTATTACGTTAACGGAACACCGGCTCCCGCTCCTGCCGTTCAGGCAGGCCCGCCTCTCACCGTAAGCGGGATCAACATTCCCGCAGGAGGAAACGCTACGGTGATATACAGAGCGAGAGTAAACGAGACTGCTCCCTTAGAGGTAGGCGGAATAATAACGAATACCGTAACTGCGCAGGGTGCCTGCGTTGGGGATAACGCAAGTGCCGTTGAAACTGTAAATGTTGCAGAGCGAGCAAGGCTTACTATCACAAAGGCTCTTTCTCCTCAGGCAGTACCTGAATGCGGAACGATAACCTATACCCTTACCGTTGAGAACACAGGTAACGTTCCTGCTGCTGATACCGTGATCATTACCGATACCTTTGACCCTGTTCTTACAGGTATCACCGTTACTTATAACGATGATATATGGACGGAGGGAACAAATTATACCTATAACGAGGAAACGGGAGAGTTTGCAACCGTTGCCGGCAGTATCACCGTGCCTGCGGCAACGTTTACTCAGGATTCAGCAACGGGAGTCTGGACCGTTACTCCGGGTGTCAGCGTTATTACCGTGACCGGAACTATATGAGCTTTCGCCTGTCAACGAAGCCCGAAGTCAGCTTGTCGATACCTTTATCGACAAGCTGAAATGTAAAAAGACACCCTTGGGTGTCTTTTTACATTATTCTTCAGTTTTTTCTTCTGTCTCTTCTTCGCCTTTTTTAAGAAGCTCACGGATCTCCTTGAGAACGTCAAGCTCAGTTTCAGCAGGGGGAGCTTCCTCCTGCTTTTCCTCTTCTTCCTTCTTCTTGAGGGATTCAAGCTTCTTCTGCGCAGTTACCATAATACGGAGAACCACAAAGATGGAGATCGCAATGATGAGGAAATCGATGATGTTCTGGATAAAGTTACCGTATGTAAGAGCAAGCTCGGGAGTAACAACGGCACCGGCCTCATCAAGAACTGCCTCGCTGATGACCCACTTGAGCTCAGTCAGGCTCACCTTGCCTGTGAGGATGCTGATAAGGGGAGTGATGATATCGTTAACGAGAGATGTTACGATCTTACCGAATGCGCCGCCTATGATAACGCCGACTGCCATATCGATGATATTTCCCTTGGTTATGAATGCTTTAAAATCTGCAAAAAACTTTTTCATGGTTTTGTGCTGCCTTTCTTTTAATTTGAAACAATTATATCACTGCAGAGAGCTTTTTTCAAGGGTTTGTTGAATATGTGAAAATATTTTTATTTGTTGTCGTATCCTTTACTTTTACGCTGCTATATGGTATAATTCTGCACCGAGTAAAGCTTTCGAGGTAAAATATGATCCATCTTCTCCTTGCAGTAATATATCTGGCCTTTATAAGCCTCGGCCTTCCCGACTCTCTTCTCGGCAGCGCATGGCCCTCTATGTATCCCGAGTTTGACGTTCCCGTATCTATGGCGGGGGCTGTATCAATGATAGTATCCGTAGGCACAATAGTGTCGAGCCTTATGAGCGACAGGATAACGAAGCGCCTGGGAACAGGACTTGTGACGGCGCTCAGCGTATCAATGACCGCCGTTGCCCTTTTCGGCTTTTCGATTTCAGGATCTGTGTGGCAGCTTATGCTCTGGGCAGTTCCTTACGGTCTCGGTGCGGGAAGCGTTGACGCGGCGCTTAACAATTATGTTGCAATTCATTATGCAAGCCGCCATATGAGCTGGCTCCACTGTATGTGGGGAGTCGGCGCCGTTACGGGACCTTATATTATGGGATGGGCTCTTGCAAATGACGGCGGCTGGAATCTTGGGTACCGTATAATATCTCTCATCCAGATAGCTTTGAGCGCTCTCATTTTTCTTTCTCTCCCCCTTTGGAAAAAGAAGGCGATGATGAATAAGGATGCGGATGCCATTGCAGAAAGCAGGTCGGAAAAGCCCCTGTCACTTTTGGAGATAGTGAAGATCGACGGAGTTTTGCAGATACTTCTTATGTTCTTTGCTTACTGCGCCCTTGAGGCAACGGCAATGCTCTGGGCATCCAGCTATATGGTGCTCCACGCAAATATTGATGCCAATACGGCGGCGTTTTTTGCAAGTATGTTCTTTATCGGACTTACCGCAGGACGTGCCGTTAACGGTTTTCTCACCTTTAGATTTACTGATACCCAGATGATACGAACAGGCTCCGTTCTTATTGCCATCGGCGGTGTTCTTATGCTTCTTCCCTTCGGTAAGGTGATGACGATCACGGGGCTTATAGTTATGGGAATAGGCTGTGCTCCCATATATCCTTGTATCATACATACGACTCCCGTGCTCTTCGGCGCTGAAAGATCTCAGGCAATAATCGGAGTGCAGATGGCAAGCGCATACGTGGGAAGCTGCCTTATGCCTCCCCTATTCGGACTTATCGCAAATCATATCTCAGCATCCCTCTTCCCTCTCTACATCCTCTTCTTCCTTGTGCTGATGGTCATTATGCACGAAATACTCATAAAGAAAACTAAGAGCTGATAAATTGGAGTTTATAGTACTATGCAAAACCTTTTTTGAAAAAAAGGTTCTGCACTCCAAAAAACTTTCAAACTGACAAAGGGAACAAAAGGCAAAAGGCTCTGCTAAAGAAAAAGACGTCAAAAATGAACGAGCTCATTTTTGACGTCTTTTTCTTGCAGAGAAGGCGCACAGCGCCGCAGTACCTTGTACTGCAACCTTTTGCCTGCAAACTTTATATATACCAATTTTTAAAAGTTTTTGGGGGGGCGTGGGGGACTTTTTCCAAAAAGTCCCCCACATAATCACTCTTGTTCAAACTCCAATTTATCGTTCTGTTTGTTGTTTAGTGATATTATATTTCATACTTTACTCTCCGAAATCTATACTTTTTATTGCATTTTTTATAAAAAAGCCCTTGACAATGGTTCTTTATTGTGATAAACTACTAAACAAGTTAAAGACTGTGACCGGAAACAAGTACACAGGACCATAACTCTTTCAGAGAGCCGTCGGATGGTGCGAGACGGTAAGAGCGGTTTTGTCAAATACATTCCGAGAGTCGCTCCCCGAAATGAGTAGGGGCAGACGGGTACTGCCCGTTACAGCAGGACAGCATCGCTACGGCCGTGCTTTGAGTGGCCCTTTTCGGGCAATTGAGGTGGTACCGCGGATCTTCCGTCCTCTTGAAACAGCTGTTTCAAGAGGACTTTTTATTTTCTCTTTGAGAAAAGTGATGCCGCTTCGCCGTGATGTATTCACTTCGTGAAAGTGATGTTTTTCCCTACGGGAAAAGGTTCGGGAATATTTCCTCCCTTCAGTCGGAAATAATTTTTATTATATAAAGGAAAACCCAAAATGACGATCGTTGACGTACTTGAAAAAAATGCGAGACTTTATCCAAACGAGGAAGCCCTCGTTGAGATCAATCCCGCAAATCAGCCCTCCAAGACTACTACCTGGAGAGAATACAACCTTATCGAAACTGCAGAGGGTGACAAATACCGCAGAACAATGACCTGGAAGGATTTTGACCGTCAGGCTAACCGCTGCGCAAACCTTCTCCTCACCCGCGGCATCAAGAAGGGGGATAAGATCGCTATCCTTCTTATGAACTGCCTTGAATGGCTCCCCATATACTTCGGTATCCTTAAGTGCGGCGCTCTGGCCGTTCCCATGAACTACCGCTATACCGCAGACGAGATCAAATACTGTCTCGATCTTTCAGATGCTACAATGCTTATCTACGGTCCCGAATTTATCGACCGTGTGGCTCAGGTAAAGGATCAGCTCATAGGCATCAAAAACTTCTTCTTCGTGGGCGATGAAGTTCCCGAGGGGGCTGACAGCTATTCAGTTTATTCTACATACTGTACTTCAACCGCTCCTCCCGTTATCATCACCGAGGACGACGACGCGGCAATATACTTCTCATCCGGAACAACAGGATTCCCAAAGGCTATCCTTCACGCACACCGCGCTCTCATCTCCTCCTGCGAAACTGAGCAGAAGCATCATTCCCAAACAAAGGACGACGTTTTTCTCTGCATTCCTCCTCTTTACCATACGGGAGCTAAGATGCACTGGTTCGGAAGCCTTCTCTCAGCCAGCAAGGCAGTTATTCTCCGCGGCGTAAGCCCCGAATGGATAATGCAGGCAGTCAGCGAGGAAAAGGCGACTATCGTGTGGCTCCTCGTTCCATGGGCTCAGGATATTCTTGATGCTATCGACCGCGGCGATATCGACCCCGCGGAATACAGGCTTTCCCAGTGGCGCCTTATGCACATTGGCGCACAGCCCGTTCCCCCAAGCCTTATCAAAAGATGGAAGGAGCGCTTCCCCCATCACGAATACGATACCAACTACGGTCTGAGCGAGTCCATCGGCCCCGGCTGCGTACACCTTGGCGTTGAAAACATCCATAAGGTGGGCGCCATCGGTATCGCAGGATACCATTGGGAGACTGCCATCATCCGTCCCGACGGAACACCCGTTGAGCGCGGTGAGGTGGGAGAGCTTGCAGTTAAGGGCCCCGGCGTTATGAAATGCTATTATAAAAACCCCGAGGCTACCGCCGAGATACTTCACGACGGCTGGCTCTGGACGGGAGATATGGCAAAGGAGGACTCTGACGGCTTTATCTTCCTCGTTGACCGTAAGAAGGACGTTATCATCTCCGGAGGCGAGAATCTCTATCCCGTTCAGATCGAGGACTATCTCCGCGCAAACGACAAGATCAAGGACGTTGCAGTCATCGGTCTTCCCCATGAGCGTCTCGGCGAGATCGCCGCGGCTATCATTGAGCTTAAGGAAGGCTTGACTGCCACGGAGGAAGAGATCAATGAGTTCTGCGCAGAGCTTCCCCGCTACAAGCGCCCCCGCAAGATCATATTTGCTACCGTTCCCCGAAACCCCACAGGCAAGATCGAAAAGCCCCGCCTTCGCGAGATATACTGCGGCGGCGTAACTCTCGTCGAAAGTCAGATAACAAAATAGTAAAAAACATCGTATATGATTTTTTTACGTCACAAATAAACAGTTCAGCATAAAACAAAATAATATAAGGAGGAAAAATTATGTTGACCAAAGTTTTGACAGCAGTTCTTTTAGTAGTATTTTTTGCAGTTATGATAGGTATCGGTCTTTATTGCCGCCGCCATTCAACAGACGTTAACGGCTTCGTCCTCGGCGGACGCAGCGTAGGCCCCTGGCTCACTGCTTTCGCCTTTGGAACATCTTATTTCTCCGCCGTTGTTTTCGTAGGATACGCAGGTCAGTTCGGATGGAATTTCGGACTTGCCTCCACGTGGATAGGACTCGGCAACGCTTTTATCGGCTCTCTTCTTGCCTGGGTAGTTCTGGGACGCCGCACAAGAGTTATGACTCAGCATATCGGATCAAAGACTATGCCCGATTTCTTCGGCAAGCGCTTTGAGTCCCAGGGGCTCAAGGTCGTTGCAAGCGCTATCGTTTTCATATTCCTTATCCCTTACACAGCTTCTCTCTATAACGGTCTTTCAAGCCTTTTCAATATCGCCTTTGATATCCCCTACTGGGTGGTTATCGTGGTTATGGCTCTTCTCACAGGCCTTTACGTTATTTTCGGCGGATATATGGCTACTGCCATCAACGACTTTATTCAGGGAATCATAATGCTTATCGGCATCGTTGTTGTTATCGCCTCCGTTCTTGCAGATAACGGCGGACTCATTAACGCAATGACCGAGCTTTCTAAGATTCCCAACGAGTACGCCGCAACTGAAGGAATGCAGGGAGCGTTCACATCATTCCTCGGCACTCAGCCCACCTTCCTCTTCTTCGTTGTTATGCTTACCTCTCTCGGCACCTGGGGTCTTCCCCAGATGGTGGGTAAGTTCTACTCCATCAAGAATGAGGATGCCATCAAGAAGGGCACCGTTATTTCCACCGTGTTCGCTATCGTGGTTTCCGGCGGCTGCTACTTCCTCGGCTCCTTTGCACGTCTCTATGCAGACAGCCCCGCTCTCAAGTTTGCAGGCGGAAAGCTTGTTTTTGACAGCGTGGTTCCCGCAATGCTCTCAACTCTCCCCGGTGTTGTAATTGCCGTTGTTATGGTCCTTGTTCTCTCGGCTTCAATGTCCACTCTTTCAAGCCTTGTTCTCACCTCAAGCTCCACCCTGACCCTTGACCTTATAGTTCCCGCAATGAAGAAGGATCCCGGCGAGAAAAAGAAGCTTCTTATCCTTCGCGTCTTCGTTATGGTGTTCATCGTTATCAGCGCTGTTATCGCTATCCTTAAGGATACCTTCAATTTCTCCGCTATCGCTCAGATGATGGGCGTTTCCTGGGGAGCTCTTGCAGGCGCGTTCCTCGCTCCCTTCCTCTACGGCCTCTACTGGAAGAAGACCACAAAGGCGTCTGTGGTCGTAAGCTTTATTTTCGGAAGCGTTCTGATGATCTGCCAGATGCTCATTTCAATGGGCGCATTCTCAGTTGCAGACATTCCTGTTCTCGGCTTCGTTTTCACAAACTCTCTCTATTCTGGAGTGTTCGCAATGGTGGGCGGACTTATAATCGTGCCCGTTGTCAGCCTTCTCACTCCTAAGATGAAGAAGGAAAGGGTAGACGAAATGTTCTCCTGCTACGGCACGGACGTTACCGTTAAAACAACAAAATCTCTCGGAAACTGATTCTGAAAAGAAACAGCTTGTGGCACTCTCCTTTGGGAGAGTGCCACAGTTATATTTGGCTTTCGCCAAGTTATACTGTCCCTCGGACAGTTAATGTAAAAAACTACCCGTTGCGATTGCAACGGGTAGTTTTTATTCCGCAACATGCCCTCCGGGCATATATCACATTGCGTTAGCAATATATCACATTTCCCTCGGGAAATATATCACTTTCCCGTAAGGGAAAATATCACCGGCGGTTTCGATAAGAGATTATCGAAACCGCCCTTGGGTGCTTCTTTTTTAGTCCGTCTGACTGTTTATCTGCTTTACAAGGGCAATATTCTGGTTGTGCTCCGTAATTCCCGAAGCATAGTATACCTTACCGTTATTATCCGTAATGAAATAATAATAGGTGGTGTTTGCGGGATAAAGCGCATATCTTATGGCGCTGGCACTGGGGTTTGTAATGGGGCCGGGCATGAGACCTGCGTTGAGGTAGGTGTTATAGGGATGAACAAACTCGTTATCCTCGGGGGTCACCTTATCCGGACGGACTCCTGTTGCCACCTGGATAGCATACACGGTGGTGGCATCGCTCTCAAGTCTCGGGTAGGTAGCCGGATTTTTCAGTCTGTTATGGAACACGGAGGAAACGTACATAAAGTCACCGGCGCCTCCTGCCTCCTTTTCTATGAGGGATGCAATGGTCAGCACCTCGTCAACGGTATAGCCAAGCTCCTTTGCCTTCGTTCTGTAGTCGTCAACGAAAACCTCGTCAAACCTCGCAAGAAGCCTGTTGATTACCATTTCTTCAGTAGAGGCCTTGTAAAACTCATAGGTGTCGGGGAAGAGATATCCCTCAAGACGGTAAGCTCTGCCGTCCTTTGGAGGATTTTTTTCAAGCTCGTCGATAAACCAGTAATCGAAATCGTGGTTGTTGATAACGTCAATATACTTATCCCGCTCTCCGATGCCGTTTTCAACCATAAGGTCGATTATCTCGTCAATGGAGTAGCCCTCGGGAATGGTTATCCAAACGGTTCCTGTCACCGCCTGCTTTTTAAATGCATGGCGCAGGTCGTCGTAGCTCATTGAGGGGGAAACAGTATAATCTCCCGCAATAAATTCGCCCGAATCCTTTTTAATTCCTGCATACATCTTGAATATTCCGGGGAAGTTTATGATTCCGTTGTCGGAAAGGATATCGGCTATATCACCGATATCAGCATTCTCGGGAATAGTCACGTCTACAGCCTCGTCGCTCTTAACGAAGGCGAAAACGTCGTTTCCGATCCTGATTACGAATATGGAAATAAACACGGAAACCACGAGAATGACCGCCATATATGCCATAGCCTTAACGATGCCGACCATCATATCAGCGCCGGCCTTTGCGTTTTTCTGCTTATCCGTTACTTGCGGCTTTTCCTTCTTCTTTTCCTGCGGCTTTTCCTTGCCTCCATCGTTTGCTTTGGAAGCAACAACGGTGCTCTGTGCTTCGGGGGTGGCTTTTGCGTGAGTTGCTGCCATTCTTCTCTGCTGATAAGAGGGAACGGGAGCGGCCTTAGGTGTGCTTACAGGCTGCTCGGGAGCAGGTGCTGGAGCGGGGGAAGGTGCAGAAGCGGGCTCCTGAAAGGTTGCAACGGGAGTTGCCTTTACGTGAAGGGCCTCGTCCTTTGGCTTTTCCTGTACGGGGCGGGGACGGGGAGCGGGTCTTCTCACAGCTCCCTCGTCAGGTCCTGCAGGTCTTGCTACGTTAGGCTGTGCGGGACGGGGACGGGGCTGTCCTCCCTGAGGGGGCTGACCTGCAGCGCCTCTCATAGGGCAGTTTGGAGGAACTCTTCTCTGAGGAGCAGCACCCTGAGGTCTTTGGGCTGCCTGACCCTCTCTTCGCTGAGCGGGACGAGGCTGACCGTCAGGAGACGGCCTTCTTACAGAGGCAGGATTCTGAGGAGCAGGTCTTCTCTGCATCTGAGAGGGAGCAGGCCTCTGAGGTGCCGGCTGACCTTCCTTTCTTTTTCTCAGTATTGCCTCAGTATCGAGGGTGAGATCTGTATTATTCATATTATTTCTGTTTTCATCCATGATCATTAGCTTCCTTTCCGCGACCTGAGTTAGAGAAGGAATGCGGCCGCAACGTAAAGAACTACGAAAATAAGCAGTGTGGGGGAGAGTATAGATTGCACGATCAGGGGAGAGTCGGAGATCTTAACCTTTTTTATAATGGGGGAGGGTCTGTTTTCCATGGCAAATTCTCGGTGCAGGCTCTGAGCCCTTCCGAAAAACAGTATTGCCGCCAAAAGCAGAACTGAAACAACTATAAAGGCAAGAAGTGTAAGTCCTCCGCTGTGCTTGCCTGCTATCTTATAAATGTATTTTTCAAAATACAAAACAAACAGGTTGTTTGATATATGAACGAGAACTGAGGGGATTATTGAATTGCAGGCGCCTGCAAGGAGGGCAAGAACGATTCCCGAAAAAACGTATATGGGAAGTCGAACGGGGGTAAAGTGGAGCATTCCAAAAAGGAGGGATGAAAGAAGAACGCTTGAGAGGGCGCCGTATTTTGAATACTCGCTTCTCACAACTCCTCTGAAGAGAAACTCCTCAAGAATTGCAGGGAGGATCGCAAAGGTAAGGGCGGCGTATATACTGTCCTTATCCGTATATTCCGCAATGTTCAGATTTTTCATATCCATACCTGAAGCGCTGAAAGCCTCGGGGAAGAGCATATACATAAGTATGCTCAGAGCGATTCCGCCGGAAACGAGCATAATGAGAGCGTATACGGATATGGTTATATGGCGCACCTTTGGAATTCTGAGTCCCAGAGTGTGGCGGTATTCCTGAGGCCTCAGCAGGCAAAAGAATACCGCGGGCAGACCGATACAGATAAGCTGAAGTATCATAACGGTCAGATAGGGGTTGGTGTTTTTAGATATTTTTGAAATATCTATATAGCTTGTAGCCAGCATCAGTGCTCCGACTATGGTAACGAGAGCAGGGGCGGCGTGTATTCCTTTAATCTTCAATAGCTTTTGTCACCTGACTTTCGGTGATGATATAGTCTGTTTTCATGTCGTGGACGTCTGTGGGGATATTGTCTGCAAGGCATTTTTCAAAGGTAATGCCTGCGGTCTTCCCCGGAAAGTCCCTGAGAAATCTGTCGTAATACCCCTTTCCGTATCCGAGGCGATAGCCGCGGCGGTCAAAGGCAAGGGCGGGAACAAGGCACAGGGTGTCCTTTCGTGTATCCTCTTTTCTTATTATGGGAAGCGCGGGATCGGGCTCGCGCAGGCCGAAGTAACCCTCCGTAAGATCGGAAATATCCGAAACCTTATGAAACACCATATTCTCCGAGTCGATACATCTGGGAAAGCCTACGGTCTTTCCCATTTTTGTAAGAACGGGAAGAAGTGATGTGATATCAGCCTCGCTGCCCTTGGATGCATAGAGAAGTACTGTACGTGCATTGGAGAGCGCCTCGAAGGAAAGAGCGTTCTCGCATATTTTCAGACTCAGCTTTTTTGTGTCAAGACCTGCGCGGATATCCTTATAGCGCGCTCTGAGAGTCTTTTTTTCTTCGGTTATACCAGTCACGCTTGAATTGCCTCGAGAACAGCGTCAGCCGCGTCCTCACCCTTAAGAGCGCCGATAAGCTGAGCGGCAAAATCAAGGGCGGCGCCTGCGGCGTTTGCGGTGATTATATTACCGTCGCAGATAACACCTGCCTGGAACACGGTAGCGCCGAGGAGCTTATCCTCAAAGCTGGGATAGCAAACAGCCATCTTGCCCTTGAGAAGTCCCTTTTCTCCGAGAATGGAGGGAGCGGCGCAGATAGCCGCAATAAAGGCGCCCTTGTCGTTGGCCTTATCAATAAATTCGTTGACCTTTTCGGAGGCCTTAAGGTTAAGGGTTCCGGGCATACCGCCGGGGAGCACTACCATTTCGATGTCGTCGCCTGCAGCTGCCTCAGTGTCGCAAAGGTCAGCCTTAACGGTAATTGAGTGGGCGCCCTTAATATATTCGCCGCCAACGCCAACGGTGGTAACCTCGATGCCTGCGCGGCGCATAAGATCAACGGGAGTAAGAGCTTCGACCTCTTCAAAGCCCTCTGCTAAAAATAAATATACCATAATGATACCTTTTCTTTTTTTAAGTTTTTTGAAGGTGCAGAAACTTTTTTTCAAAAAAGTTTCTGCGTTACTGTTATAATTCTATGATCTCTCTTATCCTGTCATTAATGATCTCAGCAGGAAGAAGCGTTCCCTCGGGTGCGCACTGAATGACCTTCCAGCCGTCAGCCTCTGCCGCAAAGATGGCCGCCTCAGCACAGCGGAGAAGATACTCAGTATCCTTTTCGTGGATATCCATTTTCTGACCCGTCTTTTCGCTTCTTCCCTTAACGTTTTCTGAGGATATCCTCTGATTCATGGAAAGGAGCACAACGCAGTCGGGGCGGGGAAGTCCTATTTTTGTAAATTCAAAGTCGTAGAGCCAGGTAAGGAACGAATCCCATTCCTCACGGGGACGCTTTGAAAGCTGATGGTAAGCGTTTGCGGTAGTATATCTCGTTGCAAGAACTATGCAGTCGGGATCAAGAATATCCTTTTTCCAGTCTGTAGCATAGCTGATATATCGGTCAGCGGCGTAAAGCATTGATGCCGCATAGCCGTTTGTATCGGAGGGAGAAGCACCAAGCTCGCCTGAAAGATACATTTCAACGAGGGTCGCGCTCTTTTCGCCGTAGCAGGGGAAAGAAAGCTCGCGAACTTTTTTGCCCTCACCTCGAAGTCTTTCTGCAAGGAGCTTTCCCTGCGTGGTCTTTCCTGAGCCGTCGAGGCCCTCTATAACGATAAATCTACCCATTATGATTTAATCTTCCTTTTTGACTAAAAGTTCCATATAGTCCTGCTTTGAGATGAGAAGCTCGCGAGGCTTCTGTCCGTCGGGGGCGGAAACGTAGCCCATCTCCTCCATCTTGTCGATAAGCTTTGCGGCTCTGCCGTAGCCTACGGAGAGTCTTCTCTGAAGAAGGGAGGTGGATATCTTGCCGCTTTCAAATGCTACCTCAAGAGCCTGCGCAATAAGGGGATCTCCTCCAACCTCGCCGCCCTGAGCGGAAAGTCCGGAGCCCTTCTTTGCGCCGCACATAGCGGCCTCGGCCTCGATCTGCTTCATTACCTCGTCGGAATAGCTTGCGCCGTCAGAAACGTTGTTTGCCTTAATGAAGCTGACGACTGCGTCAACCTCTGAGTCGGAAACGAATGCGCCCTGAACTCGCTGAGGCTTTGCTGCGCCAACGGGGTTATAGAGCATATCACCGCGGCCGATAAGGTTTTCCGCGCCGCCGCGGTCGATGATGGTACGGGAGTCCATCTGGCTTGCAACGGTAAATGCGATACGGGAGGGGATATTTGCCTTGATAACGCCTGTGATAACGTCAACGGAGGGGCGCTGAGTACCGATAACAAGGTGCATACCTGCAGCTCTTGCCTTTGCCGCAAGACGGGCAATGGAGGTCTCAACGTCGTCCTTTGCTGTGGACATAAGGTCTGCAAGCTCGTCGATAACGATGATGATGCGCTCCATATGCTCCATTTCGGGATCGTTTTCTGTGATCTTATTGAAGCTGTCGATATCGCGAACGCCAACAGACTCGATAAGTCCGTAGCGGCGCTCCATTTCGTTAACGGCCCAGGTAAGTGAACCTGCCGCCTTCTTCGGATCGCTGACAACGGGAACGAGAAGGTGAGGCAGACCGTTATAGATACTGAACTCAACCTTTTTGGGGTCGATGAGGATAAGCTTTACCTCATCGGGAGATGCCTTATAAAGAATGGACATAAGGAGGCAGTTGATGCAAACGGATTTACCCATACCCGTAGCGCCTGCGATAAGCAGGTGGGGCATCTTTTGGATATCCATAATGACCGTGCTTCCCGCAACGTCCTTACCGAGGCCGCAGGAGATGCGGCTCTTGTGCTCGGAGAAGGCCTTGTCGGAAAGAATGGTGCGAAGGTGAACTGTCTCCGCCGCCTTATTGGGCACCTCGATACCTACCGCCGCCTTGCCGGGGATGGGCGCTTCAACTCGAACGCCGCTGGTTGCAAGGCTGAGGGCAATATCGTCAACAAGGTTTGTAATTGATTTAACTCTCGTTCCGGGCTCGGGAAGGAGCTCGTAGCGTGTAATTGTGGGGCCGCGGGAAACGCCAACGATCTTTGTTCTTACGTTGAAGCTTGCAAGAACGCTGACAAGCTTTGCCGCGTTATCGTGAAGCTCCTCGCGAACGTTTTCGTTCTTTTTAGCCGATCCTCCGTCTGACAGAAGATCAATGGGGGGATACTTGTATTCAGGCTTTGGAATGTCTATGGGGACCTGCTTTGCCTCCTCAGGCTTTGCGGCGTCGGAGATAGTATCTCTCGAAACCTCCATACCGCAAGCGGGCTTTTCTTCGCCGAGATACTCGTCTGCAAGGCGGTCGATAATATCCGCTCCAACGTCAGCTCCCTCGGGAATGACTACCTGCTCGGGCTCAATAAGCTCGGCAATAGCGGCCTCAGCTTCGCTGTCTGCGAATATCTTATTTTCATCTGCAAGCTCATCCGCGCTCTTTTTCTCGCGGCTTGCGGTCATTACCTCGTCGTATTTTTCCTTTTCGAGGCGGGCCCTTCTTTCCTCGGGACTCTCGGTGTCCTCCTCGTAGTCGTCAAGGGGAACGTCTGTGTCAAATCGTGAGCCGCGGTGCTTCTTTTCGGGAAGAAGACGCTCTTTTTTTGTTCTTCTTTGGGCGGGGACCTCGGGCTCCACCCATTTTTCGTCATTCTCGTGCTCTGCCTCGTATGCGGCGCGCTCGGCCTTTCTCTCTTCTATCTTCAGCTTTGTGTAAAGGAAGAGATACTTGGGTGTGATACCTGCCGTGAGGATGATACCCAGAAGGAGCAGGGCGATAACGATAACGAAGGAGGCCACAGACTTGAAGCAAACGAGGAAGAGCTGACCTATAAGGCCGCCGATAAATCCGCCGCCTGAAAGCTCACAGCCGCGCTTGAACATTTCTATGGCGTCCCAGCTTCCCGTGGGGGAAACGAGCTCAAGGAATACTGCGAAAAGCACGCAGGATGCCATAGCGCTTATAGCTCTCATACCGATTATGCCGTCGTTTTTGTCAAGAAGCTCGCAAATGCCTGCAAATACGAGAAACGCGGGGATGGCAAAGGCTGAAACGCTGAAAAGACCGGTGAGGGATTTGTATATAAATCCCGTAATGATACCGGGGTCCTCTCCCTTGCCTGTAAACAGACATATGAGAAGAAGGATGGCGCCTACGATGAAAAAGTAGGGAACTATCTGTGCCCAGAGGGCGCGTCGTTCTGCTCTTTTCTCAGCCTCTATCTTCTGCTGCTCGGCCATTCTTTTCTTTTCCTCTGCCGCCGCCTTTTTGGTGGGGGCCTTTTTTACTGTTTTTTTCTTCTGTGTATACTTTTCTGCCATAATAACCTGTCCTTGATCTCTCCGGAATGCTTTGTAATCAATAGACCGCTTTTCGGAAATACTATTTTCACATATAAATATTCATTATAATAATAGCAGATTTTCGCTCTGATTTCAAGTACATAGGAAAATCTATGAAAAAATACTTTGTTGCATATCTGCAAGGGGAGGGCATTTTGAAAGACCTTACCAAAAAATCACTGAAGGAAATCCTATTTGCCGCAGTCCTCGGAGCTCTCGGGGGATTTGTAAACGGTTTTCTCGGAGCGGGCGGAGGGATAATCCTTCTCTATGCGCTGAGCCGTATGAACAAAAGCCGCGGTCCGGGGGCAGTACGTGATAATTTCGGTGCGGTGGTATGCGTAGTCCTTCTTCTCAGCACAGTTTCCGCAGTTACTTATTCCCATAATTCAGATCTTGAGCTTTCCTATCTTCTGACCCTTGCCCTGCCGGGGATGGCGGGAGGAGTTGCAGGGGCTTTTCTTACAGATAAGCTGAATACTGATATACTAAAGGCCTGCTTTTGCGTGATCCTTATAATTGCCGGAATCAATATGGCGTTTTGAATAGGAGGTTTTAGAGTTGCTCCCGGAATTGAAAACAAAAAAAGAAAAAGGCGCAGAACAAAAGCCGCAAAACATAAAGTATTTAGTTAAGTGAAAAACGCAGTAAAAAAGTAGAAATCCGCCGATTATTTCGGCGGATTTCATTGTTAAATGCGGCTTTTGTTCTGCGCCTTTTTCGACAGCCCGAAGTCAGCTTGTCGATAAAGGTATCGACAAGCTGAAAGAAAACCGCCGAAGCGGTTTTCTTCATTTTCTTTTCACTTTTCACTTTTCTCTCTTATCTGAGAAAAATTACTTTTTTCTCTTTGCCTCTTCCTTAAGGCGAAGCTCTGTGTTAAGGATCTTCTTTCTGAGGCGCAAAGACTTTGGAGTAACCTCGATAAGCTCGTCCTCACCGATAAACTCGATAGCCTGCTCAAGGCTCATTACCTTATGGGGAACGAGACGGAGAGCCTCGTCAGCTCCTGAGGAGCGGATAGATGTGAGGTGCTTTTTTTTGCACACGTTGAGAGCGATATCTATCTGCTTCGGGCACTCACCGACGATCATACCCTCGTATACGGGAGTCTGAACGCCGATAAACATCTGTCCGCGGTCCTGACAGTTAAAGAGGCCGTAGGAAGTGGACTCGCCTGTTTCACTTGCAATGAGAGAGCCTGTATAGCGTGTGCTGATCTCTCCCTTGAAGGGCTGGTATCCGTCGAAAATGGATGCCATAATGCCCTCGCCGCGTGTGTCCGTAAGGAACTCGCTTCTGTATCCGAAAAGTCCGCGGGCGGGAATGGAATATTCTATCTTCATACGGTTGCCTCTCAGGTTCATCTCAAGAAGCTCACCCTTACGGCTTCCAAGCTTTTCGATAACTGTACCTACGTATTCCTCGGGAACCTCAACGGTAACGCGCTCCATAGGCTCGCACTTCTTGCCGTCTATCTCCTTATAAAGCACGTGGGGAGTTGAGCATACGATCTCAAAGCCCTCGCGGCGCATGGTTTCAATAAGGATGGAAAGGTGCATCTCACCGCGGCCTGCAACCTTGAAGGAGTCTGTGGTCTCACCGTCCTGAACTCTGAGAGACACGTCCTTTAAGGTCTCCTTATAAAGGCGCTCTCTGATCTGACGGGACGTTACGAACTTACCCTCTCTGCCTGCAAAGGGGCTGTCGTTTACGGAGAAGGTCATTTCAAGAGTAGGCTCACTCACCTTGACAAACTCAAGCGCCTCGGGAGCTGTGGGTGCAGTTATGGTATCACCGATATTGATGCTCTCAGCTCCTGAGAAGCAAACGATATCACCAACGGTTGCGCTTTCAACAGTCTTCTTTGAAAGTCCGTCGTACTCATAAAGAGAAACGATCTTCGTCTTTTTGGGAGCGGCATCGGGCTCGTGGTAGTTAACGATAACAGCCTCGCCGTTTACCTTCATTGTTCCGCGCTCGATTCGGCCGATACCTATACGTCCAACGTACTCGTTATAGTCGATGGAGGAAACAAGCATCTGCATAGGGCCGTCGGGATCGCCCTCGGGCGCGGGGATATATTCAAGGATAGTATCCATAAGAGGAATAAAGTCCTCGCCGGGGATATCGGGGTCGATGCTTGCAGTGCCCGCTCTGCCTGAGCAGAAGAGCATGGGGGAGTCAAGCTGCTCGTCGGTAGCCCCAAGGTCGATAAGAAGCTCGAGAACCTCGTCGATGACCTCAAGCACTCTCTGGTCGGGACGGTCGATCTTATTGATAACTACGATAACGCGGTGGCCAAGCTCCATTGCGCGACCGAGAACGAATCTGGTCTGGGGCATGGGGCCCTCTGCAGCGTCAACAAGGAGAATAACGCCGTTTACCATTTTAAGGATACGCTCGACCTCGCCGCCGAAGTCAGCGTGTCCGGGTGTGTCTATGATATTTACTTTTACGTCTTTATAAACGACAGATGTGTTCTTTGCGAGAATTGTGATTCCGCGCTCCTTTTCAAGGTCGCCGGAGTCCATTACTCTGTCCTGAACCACCTGATTTTCGTGGTATTCACCGCACTGCTTGAGCATCTGGTCAACAAGTGTGGTTTTGCCGTGGTCAACGTGAGCGATAATAGCTACGTTTCTGAGGTCTTCTCTGATCATATTTTTCTGACCTTTCTTTTTAGATTTTAACCAACTATATATTATATATCTTTTTTCTCCCTCTTTCAACAGTTTGGAAAGAAAAAACACAAAAAAACTAAATTGCTGATATTTGTATATTATCGTTAAATTACGGTGTGACGGTAGTTGAAAATGAGATTTTATAGGGGAAGACTTGCCTTAGATCCTCGCTCACTCTGTAGCCGTATAGTTTATTTTTCTTCCCGTCAAACCAAAATTTGACAACCCAAATCACTTTTTATGATAAATAATAACCCCGCTTCGGATAGAAGCGGGGTTACAGTCTGTCGAAAAAGGCGGGTTTCAACATCAATTTAGTGTCCTACATATTCAACTGTAGCTTTGTAATCTTCGAAAGTGATCAGATAATACTTTTGGTTTTTCAAATTTTCTTTATCTTCTGTTTTGTATTCATATATCAAATTGATGCCATCGTCCAAGCAATAATAAGTACCGTTTTCAATTATATGACAACTTTCCATTATCATCTTTAGACCATCTTCTTGGCCTATATGTTTATATGATGCAATACAGTTAAACACTTCATCATAAACAAGCTTTGTGCAAATATTTAATTTCGCTAAATCTTCTGTCGCGTCGGAAATACTATCTAAACCATAGCTGAACATAAGATCTTCGTTTGAACAAGCACAGAAATTAGCCCATGAATCATCGTCAAATGATTTGATAAAATTATCAACGGTCTCTTCGATGAATAACTTAGCATCTTCTTCTGATAAACACATAGTATTTGTATACTCAGGCATATCAACAGATTGTTTGCCTAATGTAAATACTATTCTTGCGTCATTTAACGCAGTAAGAGCTGAAGTATGAACGTATTCATATTTTCCTTCTGAATTTTGTACAAATGACATGTTTCCATATTTTCTGCAATAGGATTCAAGTTCAAATCCACTGTCTTTGACAAAGAGCTTTCCTTCTCTTTTTTGGTCCATGCCGCGAATGAGATAGCAAAGAGCATATTCTCCACTGTTTTTATCCCATTCAAAAGAACCCTCTTTGTTTTCTGCCTTGTAATATTCTGTGTCTTTCCATACTCCGAGCATGTTATAGGAATACTTAACAGAATATTTATCCTTTGTGTTAGAGAAAGAAGCAATACCAAACTCTTCAAATGTCAAGCCGGAATGGTTAGGGTCTTTATCCGTTGTAAATATACAATAAGCTACATTTCCGTCTTGGGTTTTTGCAAATGAATATTTGCAAGGATACTTTTTCTCCGCGTTTTCAAAACTTACGCCTACAAGTTCATCTCCGTCAAGGCAAAAACGGAGTGAAACTGATGCGCCGTTTTTCTTTCCGGAATCACCCTTTTGACGAAGATAACTAATATAATCCTCATATCCGTATACTGCTACATTATCGTACAAAAAGTGATTGATCTCAGTGTTCGTGTTATCTTCGCAAGTGTTTACAACGTAATTTCTGACAGCATTGTTATTTGCGCAAATTTCCGCAAGATCATGATAAAAATTCTTGTAATCATCTCCGGTAAGCTCGAATGAAATAACGTCACCGGAAACGGACGTATCCTTCACTAAAATTTCATCATATTGCTTTTTTGCTGCCGCGTTTTTGAAAAAAGCATTGCTGATTTGGGAATATACATTATACTGTTCTGCAATGTTATTCTCTTCTATTTGGGCAATTTTCGGATGAACATAATAGTCAAGTCCGTACGAGGTGAATCTCATAGGAAATGTTCCGTCGGGATCGTATACTGTATCAGTGATATTTTCGTAAATATCACCGTACTTAAATCCAAACACACTGTCGCCAAAAAGCTCGTTGTTTGAGAAAACAAAATCTTCTTTTCCCATAAATACTTCAAACTCAACAGGCTCTTTATCCTCGTAAGCTGCCGAAACAGACATTTTTGTGCCAACATCGGGATCGGAGGAAATAACAGAATGGGTAACAAAATCCTTAGAATCAATAGCATTCTCGGTTTCTGTTATGTCTACACTGTAGCCTGTTTTTGCTCCGTTTTTCAGAGTCTGCATTACTGTCCACAGAGGGGAACCGGAGTTTTCAAAATATTCAGCAAGGGCGTCAAGTGCTTCAGCTTCATAAGCTACATCGTTGCTTGGCTCAGTGATTTTGTCTGAGTCATGAGAAGTTTCATTCGAATTGCCGTTTTGGCAACCGCTCAGTAATATAGTGGAACTTACGATAAGAATAAGTACCAACACCACTAAAACACATCTAAAGCTGTTTGTTATTTTCATAAGTCCTCCTTCATTCTATACTATATACAATAAATTATTTGCGGGGACATTCATTTTTCATTAAATCTCAATCAGCTCGTAGTCCGCAGTTCCGATACCAAGCTCAACTGCAGCGTCAATGGTATGGATACCGTTTCTGGACTCAATACGTTTGATAAGATGGTCGCGGCCGGGATCATCGGATGCGTAAACAAGATCAAGACAAGCTTTGTCTATTGCAACAGGGTCAAGGGATGCAAGAACGCCGATATCCTTCATGCAAGGGTCCTCGGCAACCGCGCAGCAGTCGCAGTCAACGGACATATTCTTCATAACGCTGATGTATACGATCCTTCCCTCAAAGTAGTCGATAACGCTCTTTGCCGCATCTGCCATGGACTCAAGGAATGAGTCGTGGTCGCCCTTGAATTTCTTTTGAGCATCACCGGAGCCGTGAATGTAAGCCTTGCCGTATGAGGATGCAAGACCGATGGAGAGCTGCTTTATGGCTCCGCCGTAGCCGCCCATGGGATGACCCTTGAAGTGGGAAAGCACAAGAAGGGAATCGTAGTTTACCATATCTCGGCCAACGTAGTTTTTCTTGATCTTCTTTCCCTCGGGAATGGGAAGCTCAAGGTCGGGGCCGACGCAGTCAAGGATAGCAACGGGGAAAGCGTCAAGCCAGCCGTGATCGCGAAGAAGGGAAAGGTGCTTTCTCGTTGTGTTTCTCTCGCCGCTGTAGGCTGTGTTGCACTCAACGCATCTGCCGCCAACGTGCTCAACGATGCCACGCCAAAGCTCGGGGCCGAGGAAGTTCTGGTTGCCGCGCTCGCCCGAGTGAAGCTTTATTGCAACGTGCTCGGGAAGGGTGGCGCCGAGAGCCTTATAGATATTAACGATGCCCTCGCTTGAAATGTCCTTTGAAAAATAAACCTTTGCGCTCATAGTAAACTCCATTTTATATAAAATATGTCAAAATCTCTATAAAAGTATAATATCACAAAATAAAGTTGTTGTAAATAGATAAAATGTAAAAGCCGAAATGTTGACTTTAGGGTAAAAAAGAGTTATCATTATAGTAGAAAAATATATGGAGGTCAGTATGTCTTATAAAATCTTAACAATCGACCCTTATCTTGCTCCCTTCGAGAGTGATATAAACCTTCGAATGGATTGCTATAAGAAAAAGAAAAAGGAGCTTCTCAAAAAGGCAGAAACCCTTTCTGATTTTGCAAATGCTCATCATTATTTTGGCTTCCACAGAACGGCTCACGGATGGGTGTACCGCGAGTGGGCCCCCGCCGCCGACGAGATGTATCTTTGCGGCGATTTTAACGAATGGAACACCAGAAGCTGCAGGATGAGACGCCTTGCAGACGGAGTTTTCGAGGTTTATCTTGACGGTAAGGATTCCCTTTGGGAGGGCTGCAAGGTTCAGGCAATCGTTATAAACGGCGGCAGGGAGCTTCGCAGAGTGCCTCTTTACGCAACGAGAGTGGTGCAGGACCCCGTTACTTATCTCTGGTGCTGTGAGATAGAGGATACCATGGGTGAATACCCATGGACTGATAAGGGCTTTGTTCCCGCAAAGTCACCTCTTATCTACGAGTGCCATATCGGTATGGCAAGCGAGGAGTATAAGGTGGCGTCCTATGCGGAATTTACAGAAAACGTTCTCCCCCGAATAAAGGAGCTCGGATACAATACTATCCAGATCATGGCAATTATGGAGCACCCCTATTACGGCTCCTTCGGATATCAGGTCTCCAATTTCTATGCGGCGTCATCAAGATACGGCAAAAGCCGCGACCTGAAGGCCCTTGTGGATAAAGCCCATTCCATGGGAATTGCGGTTCTCCTTGACGTTGTTCATTCCCACGCAGTCAAGAACACTCTTGACGGCATCAACGAGTTTGACGGAACTACCTATCAGTTCTTCCACGACGGCCCGAAGGGTGAGCATCCTGCCTGGGGAACAAAGCTTTTCAACTACGGAAAGGGAGAGGTCATCCATTTTCTTCTTTCCAACCTGAAATTCTGGATGGAGACCTTCCATTTCGACGGCTTCCGCTTTGACGGCGTGACCTCGATGCTTTATCACGATCACGGTCTCGGAAGCGCATTTACAGATTACAGTATGTATTTCTCTATGAATACAGACCTTGAGGCTATCACCTATCTCCAGCTTGCAAACGAGCTTATCCATTCTGTGAATAAGAATGCGATAACCGTAGCTGAGGATATGTCCGGTATGCCCGGTATGTGCCTGCCCGTGCGTGACGGCGGTATCGGCTTTGACTATCGCCTTTCCATGGGCGTTCCCGATCTCTGGATCAAGATGATCAAGGAATACAGAGACGAGGACTGGGATATGTTCAAGCTCTGGTATGAGCTGACGACCCGCCGCCCCAAGGAAAAGACCATAGGATATGCAGAGTCTCACGATCAGGCGCTGGTTGGCGATAAGACCATAATGTTCCGCCTTTGTGACGCGGATATGTACTGGGGTATGGGCCGTCAGATGCAGAGCATCGTTATCGACCGAGGCATTGCGCTTCATAAGATGATAAGACTTGTAACTGCAACTCTCGCAGGCGACGGATATCTGAACTTTATGGGTAACGAGTTCGGCCATCCCGAGTGGATTGATTTCCCGAGAGAGGGCAACGGCTGGAGCTATCATTACTGCCGCCGTCAGTGGGGTCTTGCGGATAACGATCTGTTGAGATATAAGGATCTGAATGAATTTGACAAGGCGATGATCGCCCTTATCAAAAAGGAAAAGCTTCTTGAGAAGGAAGAGTATTCTCTCTGGACGGGTCAGAACGCAAAGACTCTGATATACGGAAAGGGCAACGTGATATTTGCCTTTAACTTCAATCCCTTCGAGTCCTTTGACGGATATTTCATTCCCGTACACGAGGAGGGAACCTACTCAGTGATCCTGACAACGGATGAAGGACGCTTCGGCGGACCTGAGAGAGTGGATACGGAATATAAGTATAAGGCAGTAAAGCGTGATGACGGTCGCTGCGGCTTCTATTGCTATCTTCCCGCAAGATGCGCTATCGTTCTTAAAAAGAGCGGCGGAAGAAAAAAGAAGTAATAAAATATGGAAAGGCTGTTTTTTAACAGCCTTTCTTTTTGCGATTGAGGGCAAATTCTGGTTTAGCGGACAGATATGAAATAAGGCCCCCTCCGGGAGGGGGCTGTCGCGGCATGACCGCGACTGGGGGAGAATTGCGTAACTTAAAGCAACTGCAAACTCTACGTTACGCAGGCTCCTTCCGTCATTTGCTCCACAGGATTCCCAAGAGTGGAATCCCCCGCAAATGCCACCTCCCTCCCGGAGGGAGGCTCTTTACGCCCCCCCCGCAAACCGGAATTTGACGGTTATAAAGAGGGAATATGTCGGGTAATAAAAACAAAAATAAAAAATCTCAAAAAAAATTCAAAAAACTATTGACAAACAGAATAGTAGCTGATATAATACATAAGCTGTCAAAAAGAACAGCGAATGGAAGCATAGCTCAGTTGGGAGAGCATCTGCCTTACAAGCAGAGGGTCATAGGTTCGAGCCCTATTGTTTCCACCATACGGCCCGGTAGCTCAGTTGGTTAGAGCGCTAGCCTGTCACGCTAGAGGTCAGGGGTTCGAGCCCCCTTCGGGTCGCCACTTTTCTTTTAAAGGAAAGTTCGCCTCTGTAGCTCAGTTGGTAGAGCAGGAGACTGAAAATCTCCGTGTCGTTGGTTCGATTCCGACCGGAGGCACCATATGCGGATTTAGCTCATTTGGTAGAGCGCAACCTTGCCAAGGTTGAGGTGGCGGGTTCGAGCCCCGTAATCCGCTCCAAAAACAAAAGTCACACGAGAGTGTGGCTTTTGTTTTTGTTCTCTTCACTATTCTCTCTTCACTTTTCACTTTTCTTTCCCTCACAGTGACTTTTGCAGATAAGAGGGAAGAGAGAAGAGATAAAAGAAAAGGAAGCTTTTCTCCGTTAGTCGAAAAGCAAAAAGAAAAACCAAAAAAGCCTTGACAAACGAAAAAGTGTCTGCTATAATGTACAGGCTGAAAAGCGAAATTTAATATGGTGTCATAGCCAAGCGGTAAGGCCACGGTCTGCAAAACCGTTATTCCCCGGTTCAAATCCGGGTGACACCTCCAGAAAACAAAAAGCACTTCTTTCGAAGTGCTTTTTGTTTTCAGCTAAATTCGGCTACGCCGAGCTAAATTGACATAAATTCAGCTAAATGCCTGCGGCGCTAAATTTGCTTCGCAAGCTAAGGGCGAATTTAATTTAGCTTCACGAAGTGAAATTTAGCTGTCGAGCTTTAGCGAGATTATTTAGCTGACCGAAGGTCAATTTAGCTTAGTGCGCTTCTCTCACTTCCACTTGCGACCTTGCCGCTTTTATGCTATAATACACCCAAGGCGGTGATTTTATGAAAAAGTTATCAATTGTTTTTATGTGTTTGGCGATTATCTTTTCTTTAGCTGCTTGTTCAAATAATGTTAAGTTTACGGAAACCGAAAATAAAACTATTGTAGCAACCGACGGCACGGAATATATTTTTGTCGGCAACGAGGGTAGAGTTTGGTGCTTTGGAGAATGGGAGTTCATCGGTCACGTAAAGGGAGAGAAAAAGACCTTTGTTCATCTTACCAATAAGATAAAAACAGGTATGTATTCTGTTAATAATAGTCAAGATGTGTTAGTAAGATATTTTCCCGACAATGAGTTTTCCGCTGTGTATGTAAAGTCCGAATTGCTGAAAACGGAAGTCTCCCTTGATAATTGTATTAGATTTGAGTTTGTAAAAGGTTCTCTTTTTAATGATAAGATAACAACAATCTCAAACAAAGGAATTACTGAATGCGAACAGTTTCTTAACGAAATTAAAAGTGGACAAAAGGCTAAAGATGCTGGACTGTATGATTTAGTAAAGCAACCTGACGGTACGTTGAAGAATTGTTATGTTTACGGGTATGTTTGTGGAGTTATACAGGACGATATCAATATAGTTATTCCTTTGGAAGTAAGGTCATTTGACGATAAGGCATATTCAATTAAAATCAATGATATAGAATATGTTTTACCTCAAGAATGGATTGATAAATTGATAAGCAAGTAATTCTATGAAATCAGAATGAAAATCCGTTTAATTAAGAGAAAATCCTCGTTTTTCAGGCACATTTCATTCGTGTCATTAAGTTCAAAACCTCCAAAGAAAAACGCACCCAAAAGTGAAATAGTCAATAGTTAGTAGACACGAAAAAAAGAAAAATCAAGCTGCCAGTTCAATTCTGTATTGGACTGGCGGTTTTCTATTTAGTTTGCGAACAGGTTTAATGTAATTGAAATAGTAAACAGTATCAGCAACAACCTTCGTAATGTCATCACACTTCCGGTACTGGAAGTGTGATGACATTACGTCTTTGAATCTGCCGAAGAAGGATTCGATAACAGCATTGTCTCTTGGCGCTCCTGCTCTTGACATACTTTGAATTGTGTTGTATGATTTAAGTAGGTTACAATAGGGATGTATAAGTTAGGAGGATAATTATGAAAACGATAGGAAAAAAACTATTATCAAGTTTTTTGGCTGTAGTTATGATGGTGTCTGTTTTGCCTGTAACTGTGTTTGCTGATGACAGCTCTGTGTTCGACAAGATTTTGGTTGACGGCAAGCTTGTTTTGCCTTATGCAAGACCTATTGTGAACAGTGATAATATGAGCTTTGTTATTGAGTACTTTTATGGAGAATATTATCCGGATTTTTCCTTGAGAGGACTCAGCGATGATCTCACAACAGCCGAGATAATTAGCGCTGAGGGAACGGATGCTGAAGAGAGACTCACGGTAGACGTTGTCTGGGATTATGATGAATCTGTATTACAGACGGCGCAGCCTATTATAGAGAAGCTTACAGAAAAGACCCCTGAGTTTACGATCTCTGATATGGAGCTTGTGAAGTACTGGGTTAATAGGGCTTCCGAAGCAAGGATAGGAGAGATGATAAACTATTCTGAAGAGCTGATGTCGATTCTTGGCGATAGTGGATTTACCTATATGCTTGACGTACGTGCCGGTAGCGGATCGCCTTTTTACAATTATGGCATGGGAACTGCACGCTTGCTTTACGAAAATTCTGTTTATTTAATGTCTGTAAGAGCATCTGTGGGGGCAAATAACATTATCTACGTTCCCGAAAGCACGGCTGATACCAAGGAAGCACTTATAGCTGCAGCACAAAAAAGGGTCGACAAAGCTGTAGGAGAGAATATTGCAAGGATATCCTTAGCAGACGGAACATTAACAGATTTTTACAACAGCATGCTTGAAATCAGTGATGAACAGGCTGTAGCTGATAGACTTGCGGAAGGTGGGGACTTCCATTTTGTGACAAGATCTTGCGGAGATTTTTATTTCACTTTTGAAAACCTACGGACCGGAGCGACTGAAAATTTTATCATCGTGAAGGATGATTCAAAAGTAACTGAGCCTGTGTATTACTACGGTGACATCAACAAGGACAGCGCAGTGAACGCAAAGGATGCAAATCTTCTTAAAAGAGTTATTGCAGGATCTTACTACGTAGAAAACGGAAGCTATGAATTTACAGCCGCTGACCTTGACCGTGACGGAGCCTTGACAGCGAAGGACTCCAATCTTCTGATACAGACGATCATAGGCGATCTTGCACTTGAGCCTATGGAGCCTGAGAATCCGGAAGAATCCGAGCGAACAGAGCCTGTAGCGCCGGATTGTACTGTTTATGATGAAATGGGTAATGAGATCCGTCTTTCAGATTACATAGGCAAGCCTGTCGTTATCAATTTCTGGGCTTCATGGTGCTCTCCCTGTAAAAGGGAAATGCCTGATTTCTATGAGAAATATCTTGAGCTTGGTGATGAAGTGCAGTTCTTGATGGTGAACGTTACGGGACGCGGTAATGATACCGTTGAGGATGCCAAGGCATATATTGAGGGAGCCGGGTATACGTTCCCCGTGTTCTATGATATGGAGCTTGATGCTATGTATGCCTTTGGAGTAGACGCGTTCCCATACACGTTCTTTATAGATGCCGAAGGATATATAATGGCGTATAAGAGAGGAACCATCAGCGCAGAGGCGCTTCAAGAGGGTATTGATCTTATAAGATGATGAGCTGACCGAGCACGAAAAACGTGCTCGGTCGTTTTTTGATATGAAAATAAGGCGATATATTGTACAAAAGTTTTCAGTTTCTCTTTATTTTTATGCTGCTGTGTGTTATAATAATATGAATAATTATTTAATTAATGAAAGGTGTACGATCTATGTGCGGATTTGTAGGCTTTACAGGTAATATCGTCAACCGTAACGAGGTGCTTCGTAAGATGGCTGACAGAATAATACACCGCGGTCCCGATATGGAGGGATACCACACAAGCGGCGAAGGAGAGCACGATTCTGTTTCTCTGGGATTTCGCCGTCTTTCCATAATCGACCTTGCAGACGGCGCTCAGCCTATGTATAACGAGGACAGGACTGTTGTTTCCGTATTCAACGGAGAGATATATAATTTCATGGATATCCGCCACGAGCTTATTGCTAAGGGTCACGTTTTCAAAACAAGATGTGATTCCGAGGTCATCGTTCACGGCTTTGAGGAATACGGCACAGATCTTGCCACTCATCTTCGCGGAATGTTTGCCTTTGCCGTTTGGGATACTAAGACTAATTCTCTCTACGGCGCCCGCGACTATTTCGGTATCAAGCCTTATTATTATACAAAGACTCCCTCAGGTCTTGTTTTCGGCTCGGAGATCAAGAGCTTTCTTGAGCATCCCGATTTCAAGCGTGAGGTGAATCCCGAGGCTATCCGTCCCTATCTCACATTCCAGTACAGCGCAATGGAGGAGACCTTCTTCAAGGGGACCTTCAAGCTTCCCGCCGCTCACTGGTTTACCTATAAGAACGGAGAGATGCACGTTGAGCGCTATTGGGACGTTGATTTTTCAAAGAAAACGAGCCTTTCCTACGACGAGAGTGCCGACGAGATCGACCGTCGCGTCCGCGAGTCCGTTGCGGCTCACCGTATAAGCGACGTTGAGGTTGGCGCATTCCTGTCAGGCGGCGTTGACTCCAGCTACATAACTGCCTGTCTCAATCCCGACGATACCTTCTCCGTAGGATTTGAGAGCACGGACGGCACTGCCCGCTTTGACGAGACCACCGAGGCCGCGGAGCTTTCCAAGAGACTCGGCATCAATAACTATTGCGATATGCTCACAAAGGAGCGTTGCCTTGAGGCATTTGCAGATATTCAGTATCATATGGACGAGCCTCAGTCAAACCCCTCCTCCGTTCCTCTTTACTTTCTTGCAAAGCTTGCTAAGGAGCACGTGACGGTAGTTCTTTCCGGCGAGGGCGCCGATGAGATCTACGGCGGATACGAGTGGTACGACGAAACGGGTACCATGAGAAAGTATAAGAAGATCCCCGCTCCTCTTCGCCGCGCGGCGTCAAGCGTTGCGCAGAAGCTGCCCTATTTCAAGGGACACGATTTTATTATCAAGGGCTCGGGCCGTCCCGAAGACTGGTTCATCGGTCAGGCTCTTGTGTTTGACGAAAAGGAAGCATACGATATTCTTAATCCCAAGTACCGCGTGGGCCCCACAGCAAGAGAGGTCGCGGCTCCCATTTACGACCGCGTAAAGGATCTTTCCGAGCTTGAGAAAAAGCAGTATCTTGACCTGAATCTGTGGCTCCCCGGAGATATCCTTCTTAAGGCGGATAAGATGAGCATGGCTCATTCACTTGAGCTTCGCGTTCCTTATCTTGACCGCTTCGTTATGGAGGAGGCTGCAGCTTATCCCGCGTCCTATAAGATCGCAAACGATACGAAGGCAGTTCTCAGAAGCGCGGCAAACAAGACCCTTCCCGATGAATGGGCAAACAGAAAGAAGAAGGGCTTCCCCGTGCCCATCGTTCAGTGGCTTCAGGATCCCGCATTTTCCGCTAAGGTAAAAGAAGCATTCGAGTCTGACGTTGCGGCAGAGTATTTTGATCAGGAAAAGCTTATCGGACTTCTTTCCGACGTTCCTCACCACCGCCGCAAGATATGGACTGCTTATACCTTCCTTGTATGGCACAGTCAGTTTATCGGTTGATAAGTGAAAGGTGACAGGTTATGAATAAAGAGATAATTCCCGTTTTTCTCGGCGCAGACCTTAATTGCTATAATTTTGCCCGCGCATTCCACGAGGCATACGGCGTTAAGTCATACGCCTTCGGCAGATATGAGATATCTGCAACAAAGTATTCAAAGATAATCAATTTCAAGGTCGTTCCCGATATAGATAATGAGGACACAATGATCCGCGAGCTCACAGCCTTTGCAAAGGAGCACGAGGGCGCGCGCCTCTTCCTCTTTGGCTGTACAGATGACTATGCGGCTATGATAATCCGCAAAAAGGGAGAGCTTCCTCAGTATATCGCCCCCTCCCCCTCTGCAGATCTTTACACGTCAATTCAGAAAAAGGCTGAGTTCTACGAGGTCTGCGAAAAGTACGGTATTCCTTATCCCGATACGGTAGTTCTTTCAAAGGTTCCCTCCGTTGATGAGGTGGGAGCTGAGGCGCTGGGATTTGAGTACCCCATCGTTGTAAAGCCTTCATCAAGCGTTGATTACTGGAAGTTCCCCTTTGACGGTATGAAGAAGGTGTACTTTGCCACCGACGCTGAGGATACCGTAAGGATCGCAAAGGAGATCTACGGCGCAGGCTACCCCGATAAGCTTATCCTTCAGAAGATAATTCACGGCGGCGACTCCCATATGAGAGTTCTCACAGCTTTTTCCGATGAAAATGGCAAGGTGCGCGCAATGTGCCTTGGCCACACCATGATCGAGGAGCATACACCCAAGGGCCTTGGAAATCACGCGGCTATCGTAACGGAGCCCGTTACGGATTATGCGTTTGCCGAAAATATAAAGAGAATGCTTGAGGATCTCGGTTATACGGGATTTTCAAACTTTGATATCAAGTATACCGGCGAGGGAGACGATTTCAGAGTGTTTGAGATCAATCTCCGTCAGGGCAGAAGTAACTTCTATGTTACAGCCTGCGGTATGAATATAGCCCGTCTTGCCGTGGAAAAATACACTGACGGCGGTGACGACTGTACTCTTAACGATAACGTTCACTTCTGGCATTTCGTTCCCGCGTCCGTTGCCTTTGAGTATACGGAGGATAAGGAGCTTGTAAAGAGAGCAAAGGAGCTAAGGAAAGCAAAGAAGAGCACTTCGTCTCTCCTTTACAAATTCGATCTTACAATGAATCCTCTCAGAACCGTTTGCGTTCTTGAGATGCTTCGCCGTCAGAAAAAGAAATTCAAGGTATACTATCCAAAGAACAGCATATAAGCTGTTATCCTATAGGGAAAGGAGCAAACCGCAATGGAGATAAAGAAAAGACCCCTGCTTGGAATAATCGGCGGCCTCGGCCCTATGGCAAGCGCATATTTTTATGAGCTTATCACGGCCCATACTAAGGCCTCCAGAGACCAGGATCATATAGATATCATCCTCTCCTCCCGCGCCTCAACTCCCGACAGAACTGCGTATATCACGGGGAAAAGTTGGGAAAGTCCCCTGCCTTACATGGTGCAGGATGCGAAGCGACTTGAGGTATACGGAGCAGATATTATAGTTATTCCCTGTAATACTGCCCACTATTTTCTTGATGAGATACGCAGAGTGACCGATGTACGTGTTCCCAGCATTATCGAGGAAACAGCCGCGTTTGTTAAAAAGGCGGGGTACAAAAAGGCAGGTATCATGGCAACGGCAGGCACTGTGTCCTCAGGCTCTTATCAGAAGGTCCTTGAGGATGAGGGCGTTGAGTGGGCCGTTCCCGATAAGGAGCATCAGCAGTATCTCCACGAGCTTATTTACGATGACGTAAAAAGCGGCAGAGAGCCGGATCTGGAAAAGTTTTATAAGATAGCCCGTCATTTGCAGGACAAGGGCTGTGATAAGCTTATCCTCGGGTGCACGGAGCTTTCTCTCATCAATAAGATAATAGGAGGAGATCCCCTGTTTGCGGATTCTCTTGAGGTGCTTGCATATACAGCCATCACCGAGTGCGGCAGTACGCCCTGCGGATTCCCAAAGGATTTTAAAAACATATGAAGCTTAGTAGTCTTGTAAAGAATATCCCTGCCCGTATCTATCAGGACAGGGATATTGAAATTGAAAGAATAGAATATAATTCCAGAGCTGCAAGAGAGGGCGATCTTTTCGTGTGCCTCACGGGAGCCCGCCGCGACGGCCACGAGTTTGCTCCAATGGCTTATGAAAACGGAGTAAGGGCTTTCCTTTGTGAGCGCCCCATTGACCTTCCCTATGACGCGGTGCAGGTGGTAACGGATGACACGAGAGCTGCCCTTGCCATAATTTCCGCAGATTTTTACGGCCGCCCTGCAGATAAGCTGAAGGTGATCGGTATTACGGGATCCAAGGGAAAGACAACAACGGCCCTTCTCGTAAAGGAGATCCTTTGCGCTGCGGGAAAGAACTGCGCTTACATAGGCTCAAACGGAGTGATCATAAATAATAAGCATACCGAAACTGTAAATACAACACCTGAAAGTCTGGTTCTGCACCGTTATTTCAGAATGATGCTTGACGAGGGAGTGGAGTATGCAGTTCTCGAGGTATCCTCTCAGGCGCTTATGCACAACCGTGTTGACGGTATCCCTTTTGCGGCGGTAGCATATACCAACCTTTCTCCCGACGATCATATCGGAGAGGGGGAGCACGCAAATTATGAGGAATACAGAGATGCGAAAAAGCGTCTCTTTGAGTCAGACAGATTTGACAGCCCCTTCTGTATCTTCAATGCAGACGACATAGAGGCTGAGTATATGGTAAGTGACAGCCGAGGAGAGCTTATTTCCTATTCAATGAAGGGCAATGGAAAGATCTGTGCATACTCTCCCCGCCGCTACAGATCCGAGACCTCTCTCGGTATTGAGTTTGACTGCAGCTTTGACGGAGTGACTATTCCCGTAAAGCTGATGTCTCCCGGCGAGTTCAGTGCCTATAACGGCCTTTGCGCAATGGCCCTTTGCTCGTGCTTTGATGTTTCCTGCGACTTTTCGGCAAGGGTCCTTGCCAATACTCCCGTGCAGGGAAGATTTGAGATAGTTGAGGGAACACCGGGTATTACGTTTATAATTGACTATTCCCATTCCGGCTTCAGCCTGACAAAGGCCCTGACCACAATCAAGGAATACGAGCCCGAAAGAATAATCTGCGTTTTCGGCTCCGTTGGCGGAAGAACTCAGTGCCGCCGTCAGGAGCTTGCTCTTGCCGCATCGAAATATGCGGATTATTCCATAATCACGTCAGATAACCCCGATTTTGAGGACCCTGAAAACGTTATTGCTGAGATCGCCTTCCATATGGGAAAGGGGGCGCAGTTTGAATGCGTGACAGACAGAGCGGAGGCAATACGGCGGGCAGTGTCAATGGCTCGCCGTGGCGACGTGGTTCTGTTTGCGGGCAAGGGTCATGAGACCTATCAGCTTATCTGCGGTGAAAAGGTGCCTTTCTCGGAGCGCGAGATAATCGAAGAGGCCAGCGCTGCTCTTGCGCTTAACTGATAAGAGGTAATTATGAGCTTTGAGATCATAGATTTTCATACACATCCCTTTCTTTCGGACGTGACCAATATCTGCAATCATAAGGATCATATCCCAATGGATACGGATTATACCCTTGACCTTATGAAGGAGCTTGGGGTATCCCGTATCTGCGGAAGCGTTGCCTTTGTGGGAGAATACGGTGACACGTGGTGGGATAAGATAAGACGCAATAACGATGAAGCGCTGAAGCTACAGGAGATATACGGAGATTTTTATGTCCCCGGCTTTCATATCCACCCTGCATTTGTGAAGGAATCTCTTGAAGAGGTTGAGCGGATGCATAAAATGGGTATTGATCTTGTAGGCGAGCTTGTTCCGTATCTTGACGGCTGGGAGAGCTATAAGGATCCCGGACTGTATGAGATACTTAAGCTTTGCGAGGAGTATGAGATGACCCTCAGCCTCCATAGCGGAGAGGTTCCCGAGCAGGGAATGCTTGCAAGGGATTTTCCCCGCCTTAAGGTGGTTTCTGCCCATCCGGGAGAATATCACGATTTTATGCGCCACGTTGAATGGATGAAGAAATGCGATAATTTCTATCTTGATATTTCGGGATACGGAGTTTTCAGACACGGAATGCTGAGAACGGGTATTGATATGTGCGGCGTTGAGAGGTTTGTTTTCGGCTCCGATTATCCTACCTGCAGTCCTGCAATGTATATCGGCGCAGTCACTCTTGATCCTTCCATCAAGGACAGTGAGCGTGAGCTCATTCTTGCCGGAAATGCAAAAAGAATACTCGGATTGTGAGAAAAATAAAAAGCCTGTAACCTTTAGAGCGTTACAGGCTTTTTTTGAAGTTTTTTGGGAGTGCAGAGGACTTTTTTACAAAAAAGCCCTCTGCATTTCCCATTGATCTTAAAAATATTATTTGCATCGGCGGAGGATCTCGTAAACGAGAGCTGTGGTGCGCTCAATTGAGGCAACGTTCATTTTTTCGCGTGGGGAGTGAACGTCGCAAAGATCGGGACCGAAGGATATGCAGTCAAGGCCCTCCATCTTTTCGATGAAGAGGCCGCATTCAAGACCTGCGTGGATGGCCATAACCTCGCCATCCTTGCCGGATACTGCGCGGTAAGCCTCGAGAACCGTGTCTCTCAGGGGAGATACCTTTGCATACTGCCATGCGGGATAATCTCCGTGAGTGGATACCTCGCCGCCCATATATTCAACAACGGCGCGAACGCGGCGAACGAGCTCCTCCTTCTGACTTGTAACGCTTGATCGAACGGCAAAGCTGAAGGTCAACTCATCCTCTAAAAGATTGAGAACGCCGAGATTGAGGGAGGTCTGAACGAGTCCCTTGATATCTGCGCTCATTTCCTGAACGTGATAGGGAACGGTGTAGAGAGCGGTTAGCATACGGTGTGTGTCCTTGCTCTTAACGGAGGCCTCTGATTTTTCGCCGCGCCTGTACTCGATACATATATCGGGGTCAGCGGAGGAAAACTCGTTCTTGTATATATCCTTGTACTCCTCAATGAGGGAAACTATATTTTCTGCATCTGCCGATTTTACAGCGATCTTTGCAGAGCAGCTTTTGGGAATAACATTGTCAAGATTTCCGCCGGAAAGCGCGCAAAGTCTGATGTCTGAAAGCTCTGAGAGGTGGTAGAGCATTCTCGCCATAAGGCGGTTTGCGCTTGCTCGGCATTTGTCTATTTCCACGCCTGAATGACCGCCGCGAAGACCTGAGATGTTAATGGAGATATATTCCCAGCCGCAAAGCTCCTCGCGTTCGCAGGCAATGGAGCAGTTGACTCGGGTACCGCCGGCGCAGCCGACAGTGAATATGCCCTCCTCCTCGGAGTCAAGATTGATAAGACGCTTGCCCGAAAGAACTGAGGTGTCAAGACCAACAGCTCCGAACATTCCCGTTTCCTCGTCAACGGTGAAGAGTGCTTCGATTGGGGGATGAGCGGCATCGCGGTCGTCAAGGATCGCAAGAGTCATGGCAACGGCAATGGCGTTGTCAGCTCCAAGGGAAGTGCCCTTTGCCCATACCCACTCGCCGTCAGTTTCAAGAATGAGACCGTCCTTTTCCATATCAATGGTGCAAGTCTCGTCGGTGGCGCATACCATATCGAGATGTCCCTGAAGGATAACGGGCGCAGAGTCCTCGTATCCTGCAGAGGCATCCTTGTAGATAACTACGTTGTTGAGATCGTCCTGATAATAGCGAAGTCCCCGTTCCTTTGCAAATTCTACGCAAAGGTCGCTTATGGCCTTTGTGTTTCCCGAGCCGTGGGGAACTGAGGATAGCATTTCAAAATATTCAAAAACCTTTGAAGGCTTGAGGCCTGATAAAATTCCCATAAAGTCACCGTCCGTGTAATTTATTATACTAAATTATAAACCTATATCGTCTTTTTGTCAACATAGGCAAATAGAAAAGCTCCCTGCACGTCTGCGGGAGCCTTCAGTATCTTATAAATGGAATGATGGAGAGGAGAAGTCTTCTCTTGCGCCTTTTCCATCGCTTTTGTTCTCTGCCTGTCGTTCTGCCGATCTCGTTGTTCAAATGACGAAGCTCCTTTGTAAAGAAATCAAGCCACTGAACAAAGTATACGATAATTACAATGAGAATGAGTATTACCAAAATGCCGAGAAGTATCCAGAACAGAGGGGTTGCACTTTCGCCGTTCAAGTTATCACCTCTGATACATAAACATACTGGGATTCTATCACAATATGCTTATGTTGTCAAGAAAATGACAAAAAACAGGGTTACAATTTAAATTTTGTCGTTTTTCGAAGCTTGAACAGGTAAAAGGAAATAAAACGGGTAAGGGCAACGTCGTAAAGCAGGAAAAAAGCGTTTCCGAGAAGATAAACTACAGGGCTGAACCTGACCCAGTCGTCGCCCATTCCCATAACGAATTTTGCAAGAAGCAGACAGACTGTCAGCATAACGTTAAATACTGCGAACTTCAGCCCCCACGAAAGGATCTTGGGAAGCTTTTCAAGGTAGGATTTTAGTATCGGATAAAGGCCGCCGAGAGCGATATATTCAAGAGCTGCAAATTTGTCGGGCAAAAGGAGCAGACAAAGAGTTCCAGTAACTATTGCAACGAGCCAAGGCCAATGTCCGCCAAGCTCGATAACTGCAAATACGCAGCACAGAGCGCCAACAACAACGGCGCAAAGATCAAATACTCCGGAAAGAGCGCCAAGGTACATTATTACGAATCCAAGGGCTGAGAGCACTCCCGAAACGCACAGACGCCTCGCGAGAACTAAGGTCTTGCTTTCCTTTTTCATATCAGCAGCAACGGATACAGTCGCCGCCCATACATTCACAGCAGCAGTCAGCGCACCAGAGAGCCTGACAGACAGTGCACATATCGCAGCCGTCGGCGTTTGTTGTGTTGTACTGAGTGTTGTAGCCTCTGCCGTATGCCTGAGACTGTCTTTGCATCTGCGCTCTCACGCTCTGGTATTCAGCATTGCCGGGGTCCATATAGCAGGCAGTTTCAATGTGCTTTTGCGCATCAAAGAAATGTCCGCGCTGAACGAGAACGCAAGCCTTGAGGAAGTTCCATTCGGCGCCGCGATCGGAGGCCGACATTGAGTCAAGGCGCATTTCCGCCTCGGAATAGCGGCGCTGGTTTATAAGGGAGCGGATCTCGTTAAATCTTGGGTCAGTGCTTGTGGAGTTTGCGTTGTAGCTGTAGCCTCCCGCAGAGCCTGAAGAGGAGGACTTACCGCTTCGTTCATCCTGAAT
The DNA here is from genome assembly GCA_017416205.1 of Clostridia bacterium. Classification (GTDB taxonomy): domain Bacteria; phylum Bacillota; class Clostridia; order Oscillospirales; family CAG-272; genus Avispirillum. Next base: position 52,182 of record JAFQDC010000044.1, read on the forward strand.
GCGGTTATATGCCTCGTTGATCTCCTTCATCTTTTCCCCTGCAAGCTCAGCAAGGTTTTGGTCCTGCTGATAGTTGTCGGGGTGATACTTGCGGGCAAGATCACGGTATGCTTTTTTTATTTCATCGTCAGTTGCGGTGCGGGAAACACCCAGAACCTGATAAGGATCTCTCATAATCTTGACAATTCCTTTTTGAATTTATATAGAAATGATACTTTTCGCCTAAGCGAAAAGTCACAATAATTATTCATTATTCATTATTCATTTTTCATTTTTCATTCCCCCCAAATATCCTGTCCGCTTCCTTTGGGATACCCTCGTATATTACGTTGAAGATAATTTCCGAAAGCTCAGTCATTACGCTAAAATCCATAAGATTAACGGCGGCCTCAGCGTGGGAGAGCTCAAGGCGAACAGCCAAGGAAAGAGCATCCTTTGACATGGGGGAGATATTTAACGGGTTGTAGTTTTTCTTTTCAAGATCCTTTTCGCGGTCGTCAGCCGCATCGAGGACGTAGATTATACGGCCCAGTGATCTTCCAAGGGATGAGGCAATGCTCTTTTCTGCCCCCGATAGTCCGTGGGAGAAAACGTCTGAGAGAACGTCGCCAAAGCAATCGGCAACTGTATCAAGGGAAGGGCAAAGCTCCTTTTCTAGGCAGGAGAGGCGGGAAAGACCGTCGCTGATCTCCTTGACAGGGAGGGATGGGTCATATTTCAGAGCCTTTTTTGCCATTGATGAGGCCGCAGGCAAAAGAAGGTTCGAGCGAAGCTTTGCAAGGCCCGCAGAGTCGCAGATATCGTCGTAAACCTTTGCCTTTGTAAGAATTGCCGCAACGGCAGAGCAGTATGCAAGGGCGGGATTATCGACCATATAGGGGCGCTTTTTTAAGGGAGAGGCCGGGCAGCGAAAGATTTTTATCTCCTTTTCTGTCTTTTCAAGAACGAGACGGACAGCGCAAAGGAAAGCAAAATCATAGGAAAGGGTAAGGCGGGAGGTGCATCCAGTGTGGCGACCCATAGAGCGGCAAAGGCCGCAGTATATGGCGCGGTAAAGCTCATGCTCACGGACTCTCAGATCCGGTATGAAGGGTTTAATATATCCAAACATAAGCTGCCGCCTTTCCTTATTTTACATTATATATTACCGCAAGGACTGATAAAATACAATAGACAATCTGTAAATTATGGGTAAAAGGAAAAAGGAGAAAGATAATTTTTAAAAAAATCAAAAAAGCACTTGACAATGAAAGAAAGCTGTGATATTATATCTAGGCTGACAAACGATGCGGGTGTAGCTCAATGGTAGAGCTCCAGCCTTCCAAGCTGGCCACGTGGGTTCGATTCCCATCACCCGCTCCAATATGTGCCCTTAGCTCAGCAGGATAGAGCAACTGCCTTCTAAGCAGTAGGTCGCAGGTTCGAATCCTGCAGGGCACGCCACTTTCTTTAATTTAATATATTTCGGTATGGTGGGCGTAGCTCAGTTGGTTAGAGCGTCAGGTTGTGGCCCTGAAGGCCGTGGGTTCGACTCCCATCGCTCACCCCATGAAAAAAGCACTTGCGAGAGCAAGTGCTTTTTTCAACTAAATTCGCCTATGGCGAGCTAAATTGACCTGCTGTCAGCTAAATGCCTGCGGCGCTAAATTGGCTACGCCAGCTGGTGGGCGAATTTTATTTAGCTGCGAAGCAATTTAGCTATGGAGCGAAGCGAGATAATTTAGCTGCCTCGGAGAGGCAATTTAGCTATCAATTTTGGAGGAATTTATGGGATGCGGAATCATGATCTGTGGGCTGAACGGATGCGGCAAAAGCACTCTTGGCAAGGCTTTGGCAGATAAGCTGGGATTTCATTTTATAGATAACGAAAACCTGTTCTTTGAAAGAAACGCGCCAAACGATCCCTATAGCTCCCCGAGATCGGAGGAAGAGGCAATTGAATGTCTCATGAGCGAAGTAAAAGAACATGAGAATTTTGTTTTTGCCGCAGTAACGGGAGACTACGGAACGGAGATATTGCCCCTTTATAATTACATAGTAGAGATAAAAGTACCAAAAGACGTGCGTATGGAAAGAGTTCGCGCGAGGTCTTTTATGAAATTCGGGGACAGAATGCTTCCCGGTGGTGATCTCTATGAAGCGGAAGAAAGCTTTTTCAGTTTTGTAGAGGCGCGTCCCGAGGATCGCGTTGAAAAATGGACTGCCCTCTTTGATTGTCCTACAATTACAATAGACGGTACAAAAAGCATTGAAGAGAATGTCAATTGTATTATGGAATTTATGAGGATCAATATATGACCCACCTTACGATCTACGGCAAGAACCGTACAGAGCACAAAAACACCCGCGAGGGGTGCCGCGCGGTCATAATACAGAATGGAAAAATACTGCTTTCCGTGGAAGAGGCAACGGGACTTTGTATGCTCCCCGGCGGCGGAGTTGAAGCGGGGGAGTCTTATCCCGAGTGCTGTTGCCGCGAGGTCCTTGAGGAGTGCGGCTACAGAATAGAAACGGGCGACTGCTATCTCAAGCTTTCCGAGTATTACTTTGATTATCTTTTCATTAATTACTATTTCGTTTGCGAAATAATCGGCGAGGGTGAGCGAAGCCTTACTTCTCTTGAAAAGGAGAGAGGACTTTCGCCGAAATGGGTAGATATTGACGAGGCGATCGACCTTTTCTCCCGCCACGAGGAATGGGCAGACCGTGACGAGGATCGCCGCGGCACATATGAAAGGGAATATACCGCCCTTTGCGAATACGTTTCATATACAGCAGAGCAGAGGGAGATCAAATAAAAGAACTGCAAAGGAACCCCTTTGCAGTTCTTTTGACTCATAGCGTCAATTTCGGTTTGCAGAAAGATGATACTTTACGGCTATATGGTGAGCGAAAAGATTATGCCAAGGCCTTCCCCCATGATTCGGGGGAAGGTGGCTCCTTAAAATGAAGTTAGTTTATTGCATATAATATTTCCGGCTCCATGGAAAGAATTAAAATTATACTATACAGGGGAGACGGATGAGGGTTGCTACCTGGGAGAGA
>JAFQDC010000045.1 GCA_017416205.1 Clostridia bacterium
AATGAAGTTAGTTTATTGCATATAATATTTCCGGCTCCATGGAAAGAATTAAAATTATACTATACAGGGGAGACGGATGAGGGTTGCTACCTGGGAGAGAACCAAATTTAACAATTTATGTGCCATATAAAATGACAAAACTAACAATACCGTTCGATCTGTCATTTCCATCTTAACATAGTTTAAAGATAGATCTTACCCAGGTAGCAACCCTCATCCGTCACCGTCTGTGAAGACAGCAATGATTTTACATTTATCTCTGAGAATATCGTTTATTCTATATCGTGCGAAACTGCATCGGTGACACCTTCCCCCGATGGAAGGACCCGCTTGCGGGGGGATCCGTCTATCATGGGGGAAGGCCTTGTCTTGAGCCTTTCCTCATTTTGTAGCCGTAAAGTATTGTCCTCTTCTCCCTCGTCAAACTAAAATACAGCTATTATTTCTGCCTCGGTCATAAATTCAAGAAAAATACATCTAAATCAAATAGATTATTATTGAACTCAACCTGCGGGCGTGATATAATGAATTATAAATTCTGTTTGGACGGTAAAAATTTATGAAAAAACTTGGATTCGGACTTATGCGCCTTCCCCTCACAGAGGGCGGCGCTATCGACATTGAGCGCACAAAAGCGATGGCTGACCGCTTTATGGCAGAGGGCTTTACTTATTTTGACACGGCGGCCCCCTATCATCAGGGCGAAAGCGAGACAGCATTCAGAAAGGCTGTCAGCGAGAGGTATCCCCGCGAGAGCTACATCATCACGGACAAGCTGAGCCTTTTCAAGATCGAAAAGGCTGAGGATATTCCCTCATTCTTTGACACTCAGCTTGAAAAGCTGGGAGTTGAATATCTTGACTACTATCTCCTTCACGCAATGAGCGCTTCCTCCTTCGAGAGAGCAACGGATTTCGGCGCCTTTGATTTCGTTGCAAAAAAGAAAGAGGAGGGAAAGATCTGCCACGTGGGCTTTTCCTTCCACGATTCTCCCGAGGTCCTTGACCGCATCCTCACAGAGCACCCCGAAATGGAGGTCGTTCAGCTTCAGATAAACTATCTTGACTGGCTTGACAGCTCAGTTCGCGCAAAGGAATGCTACGAGGTTGCCAGAAAGCACGGTAAAGATATCATCATAATGGAGCCCGTAAAGGGCGGCGCACTTGCAAACGTTTCCCCCGAGGTCGTATCCCTCTTTAACGAAAAGCGCCCCTCTCTTTCTCCCGCAGGCTGGGCCGTCAGCTTCTGCGCATCCTTGCCCGGAGTTATAATGGTGCTCTCCGGAATGTCAAATGAAGCGCAGATGGAGGACAATATCAGCTACATGAAGGACTTTGTTCCTTTCGCTGCCGAGGAGCTTGCACTTTCTGAAAGGGCAGGAGATATGGTGAGAAACGATAACGCCATTGCCTGCACCACATGCCGCTACTGCACCGACGGTTGCCCGCAGAAAATAGCTATCCCCGATATATTCACAGCATACAACAATTACAGCCGCTTCCAGAAAACGAATCTTGACGGCGCAAAATGGAGATACAACAAGATATGCGAAAACGGCGGGAAAGCATCTGACTGCATCGGCTGCGGCCTTTGCGAGGAGAGCTGCCCTCAGCATCTACCTATCCGTGAGCATCTTTCTGCCATAGCAAAGGAATTTGAATAATCAATTTGGAGGTCATTATGAAATACAAGGCAAATCTTCTTTCTGAGCAGCGCTTCGGCTCAGGTCATTATCCCTCAAACGGTATCAAAAGCCCCGACGGCGAGGTTTTCGTTGGCGTTGGCCCCCGTCCGAAGGAAAAGCCCTACAGCCTTTATTCAAAGGACGGCGGCATCACCTTTGAGCGTATTGAGAATGCAGGCCGCGCAACTCACCTTCCCTTCATTCAGCTTCGCGACGGCACCTATATTGCAAAGGCCTCAAGCAGCGCAGTTTTCAGATCTCTCATTAACTACGAGCAGGAAAAGGTGCCCTTCATTCTCACAGTCCACAGAGCCGATTCCTTTGAGGACATCAAGAACGGAAATATCCGCACCCATTTCTGCCCCGTTGACATCCCCGGCCTTGCAGTGGGATACGGCGACTCCAACAACCGCCACACGGGATGCGCGGAGACAGGCTTTATCGAGCTTGAAAACGGAGACCTTCTCTGCATGATGTACGGCCAGTTCAAGGATGACAAGATCCTCTGCCCCTGGCTCAAGGAGCACGGACCTTATGATTTCTACCTCTACCGCACATGGTGTATCGTTTCCCACGACAAGGGCGAGACCTGGGAATTTCTCACCACCGTTGCAGACTGCAACACATATCCCATCAAGGACGTAAACGCAGAGGGCTATTGCGAGCCCGAGTGCATTGAGGTTGAGCCCGGCCACGTTGTTGCAATTCTCAGAACGGGCGGCCACGAGATCTACTCCCCCCTCTACTGCGCTCACTCCTATGACTCCGGTAAGACCTGGGAAGCGCCCTACGAGATCTGCGACTGGGGCGTTCTGCCGAGGATGCTGAAAATGAGCGACGGCACTCTCGTTGTTGCCTCCGGCCACATCCACACCATGTTCCTCTTCTCACGTGATAACGGTAAGACCTGGAGCGAGCCCTGCATCGTTGAATACTGCGACGGCAAATGGGGACAAAGCTGCTCAGGCTACCATTTCGTTATGGAAAGTGCCCCCGGCGAGATCACCATTGTGTTCGACGACCCCAAGGAGGGAATCTCCGAGGGAGACGACTTCCCCCGACGCATCTACGTTCGTCGCTATACGTTTGAAGCTGAGGACTGACAAGCTTATTTGTAACAACAAAAAATAGCTGATGCCAAATCGGGCGTTGTTCTTATCGGAGAATTTAAAGAGTCTTTCAATTCTTGTTCAGAACCAGCATCGCATTTGTGCGTACAAATATAATTGGGCGGTAGCCCAAACCCACAGAGGCAGAAAAGAGAAGATTCGTTTCTTGCAACGAGTCTTCTCTTTCTTTTTGTCTGTTAAGTGATATGCTGACTATCGTCAGCGTGATATTTTCGCTTTGCGAAAGTGATATTAAGTCCTTTGGACTTAGTGATATTCTATTCGCCTATAACTTGCGAAGCAAATAACACTCGGCGGAAAGCCGAATATCACTGCGTAGCAATATCACTCGCCGTAGGCGAATAGAGTTGCGTGATACTCCGCTTGGAGTATCACGCTATCCCCTGCTTTTTGTTTTAGTACTGCCGGAACACAGCCTTTACCAGGCCGATGATCTGGGCGTGGGTGCCGTCGATAGGCTCGAACGCGGGATTTTCCGGCATGAGCCAAACGCGGCCGTCCTTTCGGGAAAGGCGCTTGACTGTAGCCTCATCCTCCAAAAGCGCCACCACGATCTGACCGTCATCCGCGGTCTGCTGGGGGCGGACCACCACCTTGTCGCCATCCAGAATGCCGGCATTTATCATGCTCTCGCCCCGGACCCGCAGGGCAAAGCAGCCGGGCTCGCCGTCCCAGGCCATGGTGCCCTCCTGGTTCTCAAAGGCCAAAATGGGCAGACCCGCTGTGACCACGCCGATAACAGGGATCTGGCCGGGGCGCACCGCGCTGACCACAGCCCGCTTTTTGCCCTTGGTATCGGAGGACAGCAGGGCGCCCTTGGCCTGCAGCTGCTGCAGGTGGTAGGTGACGGAGGCGGTAGAACGAAGCCCCACCGCTGTGCCGATCTCCCGCACAGAGGGCGCATAGCCGTTTTCCTGGGTGAAGCGGTTGACAAAATTCAAAATCAACTCCGCCTTGTCGCTCTTA
>JAFQDC010000046.1 GCA_017416205.1 Clostridia bacterium
CAGAACAAAAGCCGCAAAACATATAGTATTTAGATAAGTGAAAAACGCAGTAAAAAAGTAGAAATCCGCCGATTATTACGGCGGATTTCATTGTTAAATGCGGCTTTTTAGCCGCGAATTGTCCCTCTGTCGTACCTTTGTACGCCGACGACGGACAATTCACGGCTTCTGCATCCTTATTTTTTGCTATACTTTGTTTTTTTGATAAGCGATCCTTGGGTCTCCGTTTTCAAGATAAATGATACCGCACCGTGTAAAGCCGTAGCTCTCGAGAGCTTTTTGCATCACAAGATTGTCCTCGTGAGTGTCGATACGGATACGGTCGCTCGTCTCAAAGCAGTAGTCCATAATGAGCTTTATCATTCCGCGCCGCTTGCCGGCGGAGGCAACGCGGTGAACTACAGAGTAGGGAAGAGAGTCGGGCCACTCACCTTCAATGTAAGAGTAGGTGGGATCGTCTCCCGGGATGTATGCAAAAACGCCCTCGATCCCGTCGCCCACGGCAAGGTAAAGCTGCCCCTTTTCAATATCGGAAAGGATAGTAGCACGGTCAGGATATCCACCTGCCCACTGTGTGGGATTGCCCGTGCTTCTCATAAAAGAGCGTGCGCCCTCGTAGATCTTTTCGACCTCGGAAAGGTCGGCAACGGTGGCTTTTCTGAAAGTGATATCTTCCATCAGCATTCACCCATAAGCCTTACGTAGAACTCAACAGCGCGAAGAGCAGTTTCAAGGCGGATGCGCTCGTCGTTTCCGTGAATGGTGGCGCGCTCCTCGCTTGTAAGGTCCATAGCGGAGAAGCGGTATACCTTGTCGGAGATACGGCCGTAGTGGCGGGAGTCTGAGCACTGCACCATAAGGTAAGGAGAAACGAGACAGCCGTCCCAGGTGGAGGAGACCGCATTTGCGATTTTTGTCCATTCGGGGCAGTCGGTGCGGGAAATGCGGCTGGGATCCATACCGCCGAGAAGCTTAAGCTCAACACGGTCGTTTGCAATGACCTTCTTGAGATAAGCAAGAGCTGAATCAATATTGTCACGGGGGTTAAGACGGATGTTTGAAACAACCGTAGCCTCGGGAGGAATAACGTTCTCAGCGCTTGAGCCCTGAGCCTTTGTAAAGGCAACCGTGGTTCTGAGAAGAGCGTTGAGCTCACCGCCTGACTTCTTGCAGATAAGGTCAAGGACAGGTGAAAAGAGCCACGTGTTGGCAAATATCATTCTGTAAAGGAATGTGGAATGACGTCCCAGAGTGTCAAAAAGCTTTGCAGAGGGAGGAGTGATGTGGAACTTGAAGGGGTGAGACTCTATATTCTTGATAGCATCGGCAAGAGCAACAAGAGGCGTTCCGGGCTTCGGAGCCGATGCGTGACCGCCCTGAGACTTCACCTTGTACTCAACGTTCATCATACCCTTTTCCGCAATGCCGATAAGACCGCAGGGAACAGAAACTCCGGGGAAAACGTTTTCAACAACGGCACCGCCCTCGTCAAGAACAAAGCCGGGCACGATCTTGTTTTTTTCAAAATAGTCAACGATGTGAACTGCGCCGAGACCGTTTACCTCTTCGCCGCCGGAAAAGGCAAAATAAATATCGTTTTCGGGAACGAATCCCTTTTCCATAAGGCTGTTTGCCGCAGAAAGGATAGCATTAAAGGTGACCTTTGTGTCAAGAGTACCGCGCCCCCACATAACGCCATCCTCAATGATAGCTTCAAACGCAGGCTTTGACCAGGCTTCCTCGTTCACGGGAACAACGTCGTAGTGTGCCATCATCACGGCAGGAGAATCGTGCTTCTTTCCTTCCCATTTGAAGAGAAGACCGCGGTCGGGGAACATAAAGAAGGTGCAAACGTCAAAAACTCTGGGATAAAGAGAGGGAAGCGCCGCAATAAGCTTTGCAAATTCCTCGTCGTCCTCAAGGGAGTGATCGGAATAGGATACGGTCTTGAATTTTATAAGCTCAGCTAAATTGTTGATGGCCCGATCACGGTCAAAGTCCACCTCCTCCTGAGAGACCTCGGGAGTGTCCTTTGGCTTGAATGCAAGTGTTCGGATAATGACCGTGGCAATAAATGCAACAAGAAGTATTCCGAGAGCAATAAGTGCGTAATACATCAGAGCATTCCTTTCTTGTACATGATACGGGCAACGATTATTGTGAAAATAACGCCAACGGGAACCATAATGCCCACAGTGCTTTCGTTAAGAGCAGGAACGAAGATGAAGAGGATAAGCATAAGAATAATGGGAGCCGCCGCAAGCTTCGGATGCTTTGAAATGAAAACAACTCCGAGAGCGCCGAAAAGTGCGGGGAGGATCATGTCAAAAGCAGGAGCGAGAACGGGATTTTCAAGCAGAGGAGTAAGAGGGATAATGAAGATAACTCCGAGGATCACGATGATCGTGGTAACGATGCTTGAAACTGCAATGGCAATAGTGGAGATGATCTCGCCCTCCTCGCTTGTCGCCTTAACGTTTGCGCGCTCCATGGCGTCAACTGCGCAGGGAAGCTTGAGGTTTGAGATGTTACCTGTAACGAATGAAAGATACGTGCCGCCCGCACCAAGCATGGGAACGTATGTGAACATTTCGATAAATCCCACAGCCCAGTACATGGGAGCTGTGTCAAAAAGACCGCGGAGCAGAGCTCTTGCGTCGGGAGCTGCCTTGAAAACTACAGAAACCGCAACGGGGAAGGCGAAAAGCAAAAGGCAGATGAGAAGACCCCAGATGCGACCGTCGCGATGAACGCTGTCAAGATAAGATATGTTTTTCTTCATTTTTGATCACCTCCGTCAGGATAACCAGCCCGTCACGGGAATGGCAAATGCCATACCGCAGATAAGGCTGATGGGAAGAGCGTAGTCCGTAAGCCAGCGGATCTTAAGCTTTGTTGCAAGAAGACCGATAACGGCCATGGCAACGGCAGAAGCCGCCATAACGCAAACGGGAATGAGGCCTGTGAAATCACCCTTGAAGGCAAGAGAAACGTCGCAGAAAACGTAGCCGACGAAGGCAGAGATCATACCGAGGAACATAGCGTTTGAGAAAATGTCGCCCCATTTCTTGTCCTTTGTGCCCATCTTTATCATACCGCCCTGTATCTTCTTAGTAAGAAGGGGAACGAAGATAAGACCCACTGCAATACTGATGGTCATTACCCAGATAACGGAAATAAAGGCAGGGGCGTTTGTGATGGCTGAAACTCCGTCACCGAGAGCCTTCAAAGTGTTTTCTGCGGCAATGGTCTCGTAGGAGAGAGAGCCGATAACGGAAAGACGAAGCCAGGGAACTGCAAGGCCAAGCTTCTGAGAGAGAACGATAACTCCGAGAAGAATGGCAACTGCGGGAGCAATGGTGAAGATCGCCGCAGAGGTGATAGTGGAGGAAATTGTTTTCTTTGCAATGCCGATCTCCTTTGCCCGCTTCATAGCGCGGAAAAGGAAATAGAATGACTGGGCGAGAACTACAGCAATGATAATTCCCACCATAACGAAAAGTATGGGATGATTTGCGCTGAATTCCATAAGATTCTCCTTTAAATAATATATATTAAGAGTACCACGAAAGAGAAAAAAATTCAATCCTATTTGTGAATTTGACACGGTTTTGATGCTTTGCCGGCGAAAAGAATGGTTCCTGAATGTGCCTGTTCGTATGCTTTTTTACATCAATTGACGCTTGACAATACAGCTTACATGTGTTATCATTTAATTGCAGATAAATAATATGAATTAATATGTTCTGTTTGGATCAAGGGAAAAAACGCCACAAAAAATAACCAAAATACCACAACTTTTGTTTTTTTATTCGTAAAGTGATAGTATTAAGCTGTGAAGAAGGAACAGAGAAACAGTATTACCTGTTCAATGTGAAAGGAGAAAACTATGAAAAAGAAGCTGTTTTCGTTTGTGATGGCCGCGCTTATGATATTTATGAGCTTGCCGACTTTTGTTGTTCCCGCACAAGCGGCAACAACAGAGGACGGAATTCCTTACAGTATTTCTAACGGCAAAGTGACTATCACTACCGGTTATACGGGAAATGCAACCGAGCTTGAGATCCCCGCAACTATTGAGGGATATCCTGTAACGAGCATTGGTCCCTGGGCATTTTACGGGTGCAATAGCTTAATAAGCGTTACTATCCCCGAGGGAGTAACCGTTATCTGTGATTCTGCATTCGCTCATTGCTCAAGTCTTACAAGCATGATCCTTCCCGATAGCGTGACAACCATTGATGTTGCTGCATTTTATAACTGTTCAAAGCTAAATAGCATAACGTTTTCAGAAAACGTAACGACCATTGTGAGCGGAGCCTTTTCTTCCTGCAACAGACTTTCCACCGTCTATTACGGAGGAAGCGAGAAGCAGTGGGGCGATATTTCCATAGGCTCAGGCAACGATCCTCTCATAAATGCAGAAAAGGTATTCCTTGGAGGTACGGATGAGACCGTTTTGCCTGAGGGCCTTGAGTATACCGTTACCGACGGTGCGGTCACGATCACCGGTTATACCGGAAGCGCAACCGAGCTTGTGATCCCGGCTATCATCGAAGAATATACCGTAACGGCCATTGGTGACTATGCCTTCTCCGAATGCACAGAGCTTGAGAAAGTGGAAATTCCCGAAAGTGTAACAAGCATTGGCGCTTTCGCATTCCATAAGTGCACCTGTCTTTATAGCATAAACATTCCCGCGAATGTGACAACCATCGGCGAATGGGCGTTTTCATGGTGTAATAGTCTTAAAAGTATGACTATCCCTGAGGGAGTTACAACGATTCCTGACAAATTGTTTTCAAGCTGTGAATTTATTACAAGCATTACTCTGCCCGAGGGAGTAACAAGCATCGGAAACGATGCCTTCAGCTACTGCAAAAGGCTTGTTAGTATAAATATACCTGAGAGCGTAACGACTATCGGAGATAATGCGTTTGATAATTGTACGAGTCTTAAAATGTTGAGTCTGCCTATGGGAATAACTACTATTGGTAAAGGTGCATTTCTCGATTGTCACAGTCTTGAGGTCATGAAATTGCCTGATGGAGTGACGACCATTAATGACGATACATTCATGAGATGCACAAGCCTTATCAGTGTAGCTGTGCCCCAAGGGGTCACAAGTATTGGCAATTTCGCATTTTCACGCTGTTCAAGCCTTGTTTCAATAACGCTCCCCAAAGGAGTAGCTTCTATTGGTGATTATGCATTCGAAGGGTGCAAAGATTTAAATAAAATAAATTTATCCGAGGGAATAAAATCTATTGGAGAGCGTGCATTCGGCGATTGCCATGCTCTTGAAAGTATCAGTATTCCCAATAGTGTAGAAACCATTGGCAGAAGCGCATTTGCATTCTCAGGCCTGAAAAGCATAATTATTCCCTACGGTGTAACAACCGTTACCTCTGCTGCTTTCTATCAGTGCAACAGTCTTGAAAATGTAACGATTTATGATAACGTAACAACTATTGAAAACTATGCCTTCTATAACTGCCTAAGGTTAAAAAGCATAGAAATTCCCGAGGGAGTAACAGTGATCGGTGAGGGCGCGTTCAAAAGCTGTAGTGACCTTACAAGTATAACGCTCCCGTCTTCTGTATCGACCGTTGGCTCAGATGCATTCCAATATTGCACAAGCCTTGCTACCGTATACTACAGTGGCACGATGGATCAGTGGAGTAGTATTACGGTAGATAGTGGTAATGAACATCTCAAAAATGCTGAGCTCATAATCACAGATGGTACGCCTGAGGATCCCGATACGCCCGGTGTATATAAAGGGTTTACGTACACAGTCTCCGACGGAGAAGTGACGGTCAACAATTATATAGGAAATGAGTCTGAGATCGTAATACCGGAGAGTATAGCGGGCTGTCCCGTAACAAAAATAGGCAGCTATGCCTTTTCCTATAATCAGAACCTTGTGAGCGTGGAGTTTCCGTCCAGTGTAAAGAGGATCGAGTACTGCGTGCTCGAATCCTGCAGAAATCTTGAAACCATTATTCTTCCCGAGGGTATCGACTTCATTGGCGGCGGCATTGCCGGTGGTACGGCATTTTGGGATGATCCCGAGAATTGGACAGACGGAGCTTTGTACATAGGTGAATATCTTCTTTATGTAGAAAAGTCTTCTTTGGGTGAGGAGTTTACCGTAAGAGAAGGCACGAAGGTCGTGGCTTCCTATGCTTTCCAGTCGTGCAAGGAGCTTAAGAAAATAAACCTTCCCGAAGGACTTATTACAATAGGCGATAATGCATTTGGATATTGCGCTTCTCTTGAAAGCATAAATATTCCCTCAACCGTAAAATACATAGAATACGGCGCATTTCGCGACTGTACGAGCCTTGCAAATATAGAGCTTCCCGTGGGAATTGAATTTTTGGGTGCGTATGCATTCCACCAGTGCACAGGTCTGACTGAGGTTACTCTTCCCGAGGGAATCAAAAAGATAGAGCCTGAGCTGTTCCTTAACTGTACGTCTCTTACAGAAGTAACAATGTCCGCAAATATCGGAGAATTCGGCAGAGATCCCTTCCTGAATTGCACATCCCTGTCACTTATCAACTTTATCGGTACCGAGGATGAGTGGAATGCACTCAACGTATCGGGAATCGGAGAGGGTGTGACTGTCAGATTCATTGGCGCAGAAATAACTGAGGGAGACCTCAGCGGAGACGGTGAGGTCAATGCTAAGGATTCCAATCTGTTCAAGCGTGCTCTTTCGGGAGAAGACCGCATTGAAGAGGGAAGCCGTGAATTTGTGGCAGCAGATCTTAACTCAGACAGTGAGCTGAATGCAAAGGATTCAAATATTCTGAAAAAGATCATCGCAGGCGCAAATTAAGGTAAATATCAAAAAACAGGCTGTTGCTCATATGAGCAACAGCCTCAGCTTGTCGAAAAGGATGCAGAAGCCGTGAATTGTCCGTCGTCGGCGTACAAAGGTACGACAGAGGGACAATTCGCGGCTAAAAAGCCGCATTTAACAATGAAATCCGCCGAAATAATCGGCGGATTTCTACTTTTTTACTGCGTTTTTC
>JAFQDC010000047.1 GCA_017416205.1 Clostridia bacterium
GATGCAGAAGCCGTGAATTGTCCGTCGTCGGCGTACAAAGGTACGACAGAGGGACAATTCGCGGCTAAAAAGCCGCATTTAACAATGAAATCCGCCGATTATTTCGGCGGATTTCTACTTTTTTACTGCGTTTTTCACTTATCTAAATACTATATGTTTTGCGGCTTTTGTTCTGCGCCTTTTTCTTATTTGTAATTATATGTTCTGTCGCTTCCCACACCGAGACGGACGTGATTGACTTCACCTGTCTTCTTGTTGATAACAACAAAATCAACGGCGACCTCATTATCAGTGCCCCATTCTCTTTCCTCTTCATTTTCATCGTAGGAGATGTTGCTGTTGGGAGTGATAGTTACCTGAGGGAATGAGAAAAAGTTTTTGATGCTGTCAGCATGGATATGACCTGCGTAGAAGCCTATGATATTCGCAGTTATTCTGTTCTTATAATCAACGGACACCTTAACGTGATCCCACTGACCCTCCACACCGTATTCACCGCTGTAGGAGGACTTATTTGCATATGCTTCAAGAAGCCCCTGAACTACTGCGCGGTCTCTCAGCTGCTCACTGTTGAGAGGCACGTGAGCCGCCATTACAACGCTCCAGCCTCTTTCCTCAAACACTAAAGCCTCGTTTATGAGCCAATCCACCTGAGGCTGACCAAAGCCCTTGTCGGACATTTTATTGTTCACGGCAATTCCGGTCTCGCTGTCTGTTTCGCCGTTTGTCCACAGATTGTTCAGCATAATAAAACGTGTTTTCGTAACGGGATCGTCAATATAGAACCATGTGCTCTCGCTACCGTATACTCTGCGTGTATCAGTCTGATGCTGTCTGAACATCATGTTATAGAGCTTCTCCTCGGTAACGTTATAGCAATAGCGCTCACCGGTCTCAAGCTCTCCGTCGTCATCAAGATCCACCTGCCCCCACGCGCCGTCGTGGTTACCCTCTACCTGAAGAAGTCGGTCACTGCCAATGGGGCTGAGCATTTCATATACAAGCTTATACGAAAGCGCTACCTCCTGTTCCTCAAGCAGCACAGACTGAGTCAGCACGTCACCTGTGGACAGGGCAAAGGGGATATTGCATTTATCCATTACAGCGGCAGTTATTGCTCCCGTTGCATTGTTTTTGGAACCGTTTGAGTAGTGAAGGTCTGAAAACCATGCAAATGCAACAGCATCTCGGCCTGCACTGTCCATAAGAGCCTGAACCTTTTCTGCAGCATCATCCACAGCGTTTCTCCAATAATCGGGAACTACATAGTCGCTCTCTGTGCTTGCGCCGGATATCAGAATGCCTGAGTTTACGTTTCCAACGTTTTCAAGCTGATCGCTATGTACCCGTAGCTTTGATGCAAGGTCATAATTCCATACCAAAAGCCATACTATAACGCCGGTAAGTATAACCACCCATACACGGAGAGAGTAGTAGAGGAAATTGCTCCAAAAACCGCTTTTAGGCTTATTTGATTTCTTTTTGCTCTTCTTTTTTCGGCTCTTTGATTCTGAGCCTGATGATCTGCTGCTTGAATGATGATGGCGATGACGGTGTTTGTGACCCTCGTGAACTCTGCGGCCGATCTCTATTTCATGCTTGCCGAGATTCTCGAACTCTTTACCCTCACCTGTATTTTCGCTGCCCGTATCATTAACAGCTTCGTTCTTATTCTCTTCCATTTTTACGCCTTTCTGGGATTATACGTAGGTACTATGTCCATAACGAACTTACGTATATCCTCGGAATTGCTTTCGCAGGCTGCCTCCAGCCACGCAAGCTTTTCCTCAAATTTTTCTTTATCTATGCTTTCAAGATGTCCTATGAATATGAGATCGTTTGGTGTCTTTTCAAGTCCCTCCTCGGAAAGAAGAAGCTCCTCGAAAAGCTTTTCTCCCGGTCTGAGACCCGTATATTCAATGGGAATATCCACGTCAGGCTCAAAGCCTGAAAGCTTTATCATATTTCTTGCAAGGTCGTCGATACGCACAGGCTCGCCCATATCAAGAACGAATATCTCGCCGTCCTTGGCATAAGCTCCCGCCTGAAGAACGAGAGACACAGCCTCGGGGATAGTCATAAAGTATCTGATGATATCCTTATGAGTTACGGTAACGGGTCCGCCGTTCTTGATCTGCTCCTTAAAGAGGGGGATAACGCTTCCGTTACTGCCGAGAACGTTACCGAAGCGAACGCAGGCATACTTTGTATGGGAATGATTTGCAAAATTGCAGATTATCATCTCGCAGATACGCTTTGATGCTCCCATAATATTGGTGGGGTTTACAGCCTTATCCGTGCTGATAAGGATAAAGCTCTCAGCCTTGTATCTGTCTGCCGCCGACGCCACGTTAAATGTGCCGAACACGTTATTCTTTATGGATTCGTTGGGGGAATTTTCCATAAGGGGAACGTGCTTATGAGCCGCCGCGTGGAATATGATATCCGGCTTATAGGTCTCAAATATGCTGTCCACTCTCTTTTTGTCACGCACCGAGCCGATAAGCACCACAAGATCAAGATCGGGATTCTTGCGGTTCAGCTCCTGCTGGATAGCATATGCATTGTTTTCATAAATATCGAAAATGATGAGCTTTCTCGGGCCGTGATCTGCGATCTGCCTGCAAAGCTCGCTTCCGATAGATCCGCCGCCCCCCGTTACGAGGACTACTCTGTCATTAACGTATCCTACGATCTCATCAAGATTTACCTTGATGCTCTCACGGGCAAGAAGATCCTCGATCTCTACCTTTCTGATCTTCTGGATATTGACCTCTCCGTTTACAAGCTGATAGATTCCGGGGAGAGTCTTAAGTGTGCATCCCGTTTTCTGACAGATGCTGAGTATCTCCTTTTTTCTCTTGGCTGATGCCGCAGGGATCGCAAACACAATATCCTCAATATCGTATTTCAGGCAAACCTCGGGAATATCCTCAGTCTTTCCCGCAACGGGTACGTCAAACATATATTTGCCGATCTTGCTGTCATCGTCATCTATAAGACATACAACACGGCTCTTTGAAAAGCTTGAGCGCTGAAGCTCGCGGAGAATGGTTGCGCCTGCATCTCCCGCGCCAACTATCATGGTTCTTCTTGCAGCTCCGCTTGACTTTTTGCGGGTATCTCTTCTGTACCTTAAGAATCTATATGAAAATCTCAGAACAAAGGTAAATATCAAAAACAGAAGAAAATGGATGAACACAAAGCTTCGGGGAACTGTCAGTCCCGACATAAACTGCAAGGCTGTCTGCAATACTACGGAAAATGAGCAGGAAAGGATTATTCTGTATATCTCAGCCTCGCCCGCAAACTCCCAAAGACTGCTGTAAAGGCCGAGGAGTGCAAATATCACTACAGTCAGGACAGCAGTTAAAGGCAGTAGCATGAGCACATGATCAAGAAATTCATACTGCGTAAGCTCGGTTATACTGAACTCAAATCTGAGAAGCAGCGCTAGAAAGGACGACAGTGAAAACAGGATAATATCGCTGATGATAAGCAATATCTGCCGTGAAAGCTTTTTCATATTCACTGCTTTTTCACTCTTTTTGTTTTTCATACGCTTTCCTTTCTCAGAATTTTCTCCAGACCATTTTATCAACGATTCCCGTATAGCTCTGGATTATCTTTACCACCTTTGTGGACACGTTTTCCTCTATATAATCGGGAACGGGAATGCCGATATCTCCGTTATCGTTCATTGAAATTGCAGTTTCAACCGCCTGAAGAAGGGACTTCTCATCTATTCCCGCAATCACGAAGCAAGCCTTATCAAGTGCCTCGGGGCGCTCCGTTGAGGTCCTGATGCACACTGCGGGAAAGGGATTACCAACAGAGGTAAAGAAGCTTGATTCCTCGGGAAGAGTGCCGCTGTCGGATATTACCGCATAGGCATTCATCTGGAGGTTATTGTAATCGTGGAAGCCGAGAGGATCGTGACGGATGACCCTCCCGTCAAGCTCAAAGCCGTTCTCCTCAAGGCGCTTTTTACTTCTTGGATGACAGGAATAGAGGATAGGCATATCATACTTCTCTGCTATCTTATTAAGAGCTGTGAAAAGAGAAAGGAAGTTCTTTTCAGTATCTATGTTCTCCTCTCTGTGGGCAGAGAGAAGGATATATTTTTTCTTTTCAAGTCCAAGGCGGGAGAGCACGTCGCTCTTCTTGATATCATCAAGATTTTTATGTAATACCTCCGCCATGGGAGAGCCTGTTACGTAGGTTCTCTCCTTTGGAAGTCCGCAGTCTGCAAGGTATCTTCTTGCGTGCTCGGAGTATGCCATATTAACGTCGGAGATGATATCAACTATTCTTCTGTTGGTCTCCTCGGGGAGGCACTCGTCCTTACAGCGGTTGCCTGCCTCCATATGGAAAATCGGAATGTGGAGCCTCTTTGCACTTATTGCGGAAAGGCAGGAGTTTGTATCACCGAGAATAAGGAGCGCATCGGGCTTCACCGCTGCCATAAGCTTATATGAGCACTCGATGATGTTGCCGATGGTTGCACCAAGGTCATCGCCTACGGCGTCCATATATACCTCGGGATCGGAAAGCTTTAAGTCCTTAAAGAACACGCCGTTCAGGTTATAGTCATAGTTCTGACCTGTATGTGCAAGGATGCAGTCAAAATACTTTCTGCACTTATCAATTACTGCCGCAAGTCTTATTATCTCGGGACGGGTTCCCACGATGATGAGTAGCTTCAGCTTTCCGTTATTTGCAAATGAAACATTAGAATAATCTTTTCTGATCTCCATATTTCGACTGTCCTTTCTTTTATCAAACTACTTCAAAAAACGTATCGGGACATGAGGTGTCAAACTGCTCGTTTGCCCACATGAGGGTCACAAGATCCTCTGTATCGCTTAAATTTATTATGTTATGGGTGTAGCCGGGGAGCATATGTACAGCTTCTATTCTTTCACCGCTGACGTAGAAGTCAAGCACCTCGTCGCTACCCACTTTTCTCTGCTGAATAAGTCCCTTACCGGAAACTACGATAAAAAACTCCCATTTGGTGTTATGCCAATGCTGTCCCTTGGTAATTCCCGGCTTTGAGATATTTACGGAAAACTGTCCGCACTTCTCCGTTTTCAAAAGCTCCGTAAAGCTTCCTCTGGAGTCTGTGTTCATCTTCAATTCAAAGGATGCTTTTTCGCGGGGCAAATATGAGAGATAAGTGGAATAAAGCTTCTTTGCAAAGCTTCCCTCGGGGATCTCCGGCATTACGAGAGTTTTCGGCTGATCTGCAAAGGAATGAAGAAGGTCAACTATCTCGCCAAGGGTCACCTTATGAGTGACGGGAGACGCACAAAAACGACCTTTTTCGCACATAACGGTATCAATGCCCTCAAACTCGCAGTGATGCGCCCTACCTTCAAGGGCGCATATCATCTCATCTACAAGATCGTCGATATACAAAAGCTCAAGACAAACCGAGGGGTCATTTACCGTTATTGGCAGATCGTTTGCTATATTGTTACAGAAGGTGGCCACCGCAGAGTTGTAATTAGGGCGGCACCACTTACCGAAAAGATTGGGAAAACGGTATACAAGGACATCTGCTCCCGTTTCCTTACCGTACTCGAAAAACAGGTCCTCTCCTGCCTTCTTGCTTCTGCCGTAATCGGAATCATATCGGCCGATGAGGGTCGCCTGGACAGAGCTTGCAAGCATTACGGGGCAGGTATTGTTATACTTTTTAAGTGTTTCAAGAAGAGTGGAGCCAAAGCCGAAGTTACCACGCATAAAATCCTCGGGATTTTCGGGTCTGTTCACTCCTGCAAGGTTAAAAACGAAATCTGCCTTTTCGCAAGCCTCTTCAAGAAGGCAGGCGGGGGAATCTATATCGTAAAGATAAAGCTCGTCTACAGTAAGTGCGGGATGAGTCTTATCCTTACCGTCCCTTATGTTTTTCAGAGCCTCGCTGAGATTCTTTCCTGCAAATCCCGCGGCTCCCGTAATAAGTATATTCATTATTTTTCCTTTTTGAAGGCGCTGATCTCATCTCTGATATACTGAAGAGAAAGGAGCTTTGCCTTAACTCCCTCAACGTCAAGAAGCTCGGTGTTATTGGAATTGAACTCTGTGAGGGGATTTCTGTCCGTATCGCCGCTATTGAAGAACTTATCATAGTTAAGGTCGCGCTTATCGCAGGGCACACGGTAGAAGTTGCCCATATCCGTTGCGTTTGCGCACTCCTCGTTTGTAAGGAGTGTTTCATACATCTTCTCGCCGTGACGGATACCGATGACCTTGATCTCAGTCTCGGGTGAGAAAAGCTCACAAACTGCCTTTGCAAGAGTTTCGATGGTGCAGGCAGGAGCCTTCTGTACAAGGATATCTCCTGACACACCGTTCTCAAACGCGAAGAGCACAAGGTCAACTGCCTCGTCAAGGGACATAATGAATCTTGTCATTGAGGGCTCTGTGATGGTTATGGGGTTGCCCGCCTTGATCTGCTCGATCCACAGGGGGATAACACTGCCGCGGCTGCACATTACGTTACCGTAGCGGGTGCAGCAGATGGAGGTCTTTTCGGGAGACACGGTCCTTGACTTTGCAACAACGACCTTTTCCATCATAGCCTTTGAGGTACCCATTGCGTTTACGGGGTACGCCGCCTTATCGGTAGAAAGGGCGATTATCTTCTGAACTCCAGCTTCTATTGCGGCAGTCAGCACGTTCTCCGTTCCGAGAACGTTTGTCTTTACAGCCTCCACGGGGAAGAACTCGCAGGAGGGCACCTGCTTGAGGGCTGCCGCGTGGAATATGTAATCTACTCCGTGCATAGCGTTCTTCACAGACTGCAAGTCACGCACGTTTCCTATATAGAACTTTATCTTGTTTGCCACCTCAGGCATCCTTGCCTGAAACTCGTGGCGCATATCGTCCTGCTTCTTTTCATCACGGGAGAAGATTCTTATCTCTCCGATATCCGTTGCAAGAAATCGGTTAAGCACCGCATTTCCGAACGAACCTGTTCCTCCTGTTATGAGGAGTGTCTTATTTTTGAATGTTGACATATTCTTTCTCCCAACTCAATGAGTATATGTTGATTTCAAATTATTTGATATCTACTTTCTCCTGATCACCCGGTCTGTGATTTTTGAAAAGAACTTTCTTTCCTCTTTATTCATACCAAGCAGACCAACAGAAACAATGTATACAAGCATATATAAACAGATCTTGACTATAAAGCCGACCAATCCGTCAAGGGATATGAATCTGATACCGATTCCCGCAGCGAACGCAAGAGGAACCGCATACCAAATCTTTGAAAAGGTTTTAGTATAGTACAATCTGAGATCCAACTTTACTACGGTACTGTAATATATATTCGTGGCGATGCCGTATCCGAATATCATTGAAAATGCTGTGCCTATTGCCGCACCGATCATTCCGAAGCGGGGAACAAGTGCCACCGTTACCAGAAAATTTGCCACGGTGGACGCGCCTGTGATCAATATCTTGCCTCTGAGCAGATTTTTTGCCTTCAGAATATTAGTTGCTGAATTCTGGAAAAGCTGCCACGTTGCCGAGGTCATAACGATGCATCCGACTGTATATGCCTGACGGAGCATTTCTGCAGAATAGGAATCTCCGATCCACAGCTCAAAAAACTCATATCCGAACAGGATAAATCCTGTAAGCGCCAAAAGCAGTACGATCATCTGCATTCTGCTGGGCTTGATTATTGACATGGTCACTTCCCTGTCAGACCTTTTCTCAAAAACGCTTTTGCTTACCTGAGGCAAAAACACCTCCTGGATAGCAGTTGACAGCGAGCAGTATACCGTATATATCTGCATTGCTGAGGAATACAGTCCCACAGCCGCAGTAGTTGCAAATATTCCGAGAACTATATTATCAACGTTTCCGTTGAACTGATTGATGACCGATGCAACAAACACGGATGATGTAAACACAAAAACTTCTGCAAAAAGGCTCTTATCCCACCTGCCCAAGCGAACGCGCTCCATTTTATACGCGCGGCTTGCGACCATATAGCATATAAGCTGTGCCAATGTCAGCAAAAAGTCAACGCTGACGACAGTAACCGCAGAGGGCATCAGCGGAAGAAGAGCTGCAACCAGAAGGATCCTTAAAACGATATTCAGTATTGCCACAGACTTTATCAGAACGAATCTTTCGTATGCCACGAATCTTCCCGAATAAGCGTGATTAAAAAGAATAACGCAGGTCTTCGCCACAAGGATCATAAAGACAGCTCTGAACTTTGCAGCCTGCCCGGGATCAATGCTTTTGGAAAATGCCGGCAGCACCGCTGCCATTCCGATTCCCACAAGGAGAACCACGAAAGCAAGTATTCCGTATACGGCAAATGCCATTCCAAGAAAATTTCGCTCTCCGTCACGGTCCTTTTCCGTCTTATACTTTATAACGTATCGGGTTATGGTGCTTCCCAGTCCGAAATCAAGAACTGAAATTATAGACATCCACGAGAGTGCGAGCTTGTACAGACCGTACTCAGACTGACCGAGGTTTCCAAGGAGTATGACTGTGTACAGCAGTCCCGATATTGCCTCAGCCACTATAAGTATATAGCTCAGCAGTATGCCTGCCCTTTTCTCACTCTTCAATTTTCTCCTCCTTAACAGATGTCAGCATAGTGGAGGATATCCCGTCGGTGTGGGGAAGATAGACTACGTCTATTCCGTGAGCATTGAGCTCCTTCTCATAAGTGTTCCATTTTTCAGTTCCCTTCCAATCATCGCCAACAAATATTGCATCTGCGTTTGCTTCGGCTGCAGAATTCAATTTGTTCATATCCACCTGAGGAACTACCTTATCCACGTATCTTATAGCCGCAACTATTTCGCTTCTTTCCTCATAGGGAATAACGGGAACCTTATTCTTATATTCTTTTACAAGCTCATCCGTGCTTACTCCCACGACAAGATATTCGCAACGCTCCTTTGCGTTTTTCAGCACGTTAAGATGTCCGATATGAAACATATCGAAAACACCTGACGTATAACCTATTTTATATTTTTTCATAACTCCACACTAATAATATGATGAGCAGGCTTTTGATCCTCCAAAGGAGGCAATTCCATGTAATTTCCGTATCTGCCGCGAAGAAATGCATCGTATCCTGCGGGCACACAAAAATTATATTTTTCAAAAGCCAGTTCAACTGTTTCTGTAAACAAATCTGTACTTACAGGGGGCTTGTTCTTTCCAAAGTGACACAACTTTTGCACTTTATCACTTTTCTTATAGTGATACATCATCTTTTTTAAACAAAGATGATTAATAAGTCTTATAGGGATCATCTTGGCAATAATGCCCTTAATGCCGCTTTTCAGCCCGAGGCGACCGTATCTTGCCTCAGTCAGCTTTCCGATGAGCTTTCTGGTTCTTTGTAATTTACCGATATCGTTTTCGTCTACGTAATCCATGGGAAACACATCGATATAGACACCGTGGCAAATATCAAGATCCTTTGTGAAGCGTTCAACATATTGAGTATTCACACAAAAGACCTTTCCGAAGTTATAAGGATACTCTTTTGTGTTTTCGTTACACTGAAAAACATACTTCTTATCCAGCTCCTTATTTGCGATCTCAGTAAACCTTATGTAATCGTCTCTCAGCATAGCTATATCAAGGTCATCATCCCAAGGAATAAATCCCTTGTGACGTACGGCACCAAGCATTGAACCGCCGTCAAGAATATAGTTGATGCCATGCTTTTTGCAGACTCTATGTATATCTGCCATCATTTCCAGCATCACGTTCTGGACGTCTTTCAGATCATATTTACCGATTTTATATTCCATAATCTTCTCCATCAATTACTGTTTATGCTCTGCTGCAGGGGCCTTCTTCGAACAGATCGAGAGATTCTCCCGAAAGAATAGCATTACAAAGAGCAACCAACCGTTCAGCCGCGATTCTCGGATTCCAGGTTTCTGAAATAGTCTTATATGCGGAATCTGATAATCTTTCCCGAAGCTGGCTGTTATCCAGGAGCTCCTTTACCTTCTCATAGAGCTCTTCTTTATCTGTATATACCGATCCGTTTTCCCCATCTCTTACAAGATAAGGCGTTGATCCTGCCGCTACCGAAGCAACAACGGCACAGCCGTTTCCCATTGCCTCGTTTAATACGGCACCCCAGCCTTCCTTATGATCAGAGGTAAACAAAAATATCTGAGAAGCCCTCATTTTATCCTGAACCTCTCCTGAGGGAACAGATCCAGGAGCCTTCAGACAGTCAGAAAGTCCCTCCGATCTGATCCTTGATAATATTTCCTCGTGCATGGGGCCAACTCCAAGCATCTCTGCCGAAAAGCTATAGCCCTCCTCCTTCAGTCTTTTGGCTACGTACAATACGTGCTCCGGATGCTTCCAATCAAGGAATCGGGCTACCCACAAAAGTGATGCCTCCCTTTTTTGCTTACGCAGCCCGTCTGCATCCTCGGCCCTGAAGGTATCGGGGAAATAACCCCATTTAAACGTTCTTTGACTATAATCGGCAAACTTATTGACGTCTGCCTTGGTATATGCGCTTGCGCAAAGATAATATAAGGGATATCTCTGATATTTCCTTATATGCTTAAGGGCACAGACCAGGTTTTTGGGGAGATCTGTCAGTCTCTGCTCGTTTTTAAAATACCGTTCACTGCATTTTACCGTAGGCTTTCCCATTCTCAGTCTTTCATAAAAATATCTGTCGTGGGCGGAGCCTACGAGGAGAATATCGCATTCATTGCACATTTTTATGATGCGATCATCACCGATGCCTTCATCTGTTACCGATATCACGAAATCATGCTCTCTGTTCATATCCGCATAGCCGAGCTTTTTTCTTTCCTCGGACACGGATGTCAATGCAATGAATCTGAAATCATCACCGAGAAGCCTTCTGAGCTCAAGACACAGGGGAAGCTGATGATGATTCATATAGTTTGAAATATAGACTAGTGTCATTACGATTCTCCCGCGGTCACCGCAGCCCTCTTTTTGTAATTCAGATGTGACGAGATCACTCCATCCACTATACAGTACATGGCAAATACCGTAGGACAGCCTGCCAGAATAGGCTCAAGGAAGAATGCGGTCAACAACACCGCAAGCAGACCGACGACCAAAACGCCGATGCTCCTGTCCTTAAGTCCCTTTGCAAGACGGAGCCATCTGAATATTGATACCAGCGTGTAAATGCAAAGAAGAAGATAGGGTATCCAGCCCGCATCGTCAAACACGTCAAGCCACAGCTCGTGGGCATATCCTACGCCCAAATTTCTTCGGATATTATTTCCGCCGAAGGGATATTTGAACATATTCGAAATATATACGAGCTTTCTGTCGATTCGCGAGGTCTCGAGGAAGGAGATAGAGTATATCGAATACAGTCTGAAATACATATAGCTTGATTCATAGAAATCACGGAGTCCGAACACATTAAACGTAAAGAGCACGTATACGGCAAAAAGCAAAAGTGCGATTATCAGCACCGCCTTATAGACAGGTGATTTCTCTTTGCTTGAATACAATGAATATATAAGTCCTACCACCAAGGATATCACCGTAAGCAAAATGAAGGTTCGGCCTCCGAGGGCGATATCGTGAATCAGCGAAACTATATACAGAACAAACAAAGCAAATCTCAGCTTTTTTTCCTTGAGAGCAAAGAACACGTATGCCAGAGTTCCGATAAGGAAGAAGTAATATGCTGCCTGTCCCGTTGCGGCTGATACGACACCGGTACCGATATCCACCGATTCACCTGATTTGAAGGCTGCTTCTCCCTCAAGCACTAAGTTATATACGAAGTTACTCACAGGACGCGTAGCCATAGACACCGCTATAAACAAAATGATATTTCTGATTTTTTCCTCTGTTGCTTCCTTATACAGGGACAACCCGATCATATACGCCAGTGGGAATATTACGATTCTGAAAAGCGAATTGGAATACGATTCTCCATTGATACCGCAAAAAATAACGTAGGTTATTGCAAACAAAAGAAGAAGGAGCCCCGTCTGGTCTATCTTCATTTTTCTGTCAACGATGACAACTGCGGCAAACAGCAAAAATATCAGATACGTTCCGTACTGAAAAATATTCGTCGCCGTCAGAAACAATATAAACAATATTATTTTTCTGTATATATCATTCTTTTCTCTAACCATTTTTTCTCCTTTCCGACTCTATCGGACACGATTGCTTAAAAGATCATTATCAACGGCTTTAATCCTGTTGATTAAACACGTTGATAATAACCTTTTTGATGCCGTAATACGGCTATGGAGCGAGAGCTCCATAGCCGTATTGGATTGTTTTGCAGATCGATTACTTTTTGTAATTTGTGCATCCTGCAAAAGCATTGGATGCAACAACAGTACCTGCAGGATATGCTACAGAAACAAGTGCTGCATCATTAAAGAATGCGCAAGCATTGATATTTCTGAGCTGGCTACCCTCGCCGAATGCTACGGTCTCAAGACCGGAGCAGTAGTAGAATGCATACTTATCAATAGTCTTTACTGTTGCGGGAACAGTTACAGACTTAAGAGAAGTACAGAAGCCGAATGCGCCGTGACCGATAGTCTCAAGCTTTGTGCCCTCTTCGAATACTACCTCAGTTACTGCCTTAAGATCCTTGAAGTTGAACTTGCCGATATAGGTTACGTCCTTTGTGATAACGATCTTCTTGATGAGCTTTGCATAGCTCTGCCAAGGAGCCTGGCTTGCTTCGTTATCTGCCATTGCACCGCTGCCGCTGATAGTAAGTGTACCGTTGGAAACAAGTGCCCACTCGGTGTCACCGCAGGTGCCCTCTGCAATAGTGTAGAGGATAGGATCGCGTACTACTATGTTATAGTTCTTGAAGTAATCGTGACCGTAGGTGCCCTCTGCTACGTTGAACGTTGCAGTTCCGATACAACCGAGGAAAGCGTTTGTTCCGATGGTGATCACCTTATCGGGAACAAAGAAGTTCTTGATATTAGGACAGTTCCAGAATGCCTGTCCGCCGATGGAAGCAAGCTCACTACCCGCTGCAAATGCTACTGTTTCAAGACCGGAGCAGTAGTAGAATGCATACTTATCAATTGTCTTTACTGTTGCGGGGATAGTTACAGACTTAAGGGATGTGCAGAAGCCGAACGCACCCCAACCGATAGTCTCAAGCTTTGTGCCCTCTTCGAATACTACCTCAGTTACTGCCTTAAGATCCTTGAAGTTGAACTTACCGATATAGGTTACGTCCTTTGTGATAACGATCTTCTTGATAAGCTTTGCATAGCTCTGCCAGGGAGCCTTACTTGCCTCGTTATCAGCCATAGCACCGCTGCCGCTGATAGTAAGTGTACCGTTGGATATAAGAACCCACTCAGTATCGCCGCAGGTGCCCTCTGCAATAGTGTAGAGGATAGGATCGCGTACTACTATGCTATAATTCTTGAAGAAATCGTGGCCGTAGGTGCCGTCTGCTACGTTAAAGGTTGCAGTTTCGATGCATCCGAGGAATGCGTTTGTTCCGATGCTGATAACCTTATCGGGAACGAAAAAGTCCTTGATATTGGGGCAGTTCCAGAATGCCTGTCCGCCGATTGAAGTGAGCTCACTGCCCTCTCCGAATGCTACGGTCTCAAGACCGGAGCAGTAATAGAATGCGTACTTATCAAGAGTCTTTACAGATGCAGGGATAGTTACGGTCTTAAGAGATGTGCAGGTACCGAATGCGCCGTGTCCGATAGATTCAAGCTTTGTGCCCTCTTCAAATACAACCTCGGTCACTGCCTTAAGATCCTTGAAGTTGAACTTACCGATACGGGTAACGTCCTTTGCAATAACGATCTTATTGATCTTCTTTGCATAGCTGTACCAAGGAGCCTTGCCCGCATCGTAATCAGCCATAGCACCGCTGCCGCTGATCGTAAGAACGCCGTCAGACGTGAGGCTCCACTTTGTGTCGCCGCAGTCACCGGAAGCGATCTCAATTACGCGAACAGTGCAATTATAGCCCTTGCTTATTGCAAGTCTGTGTGCTGCAGAGTTTTCTGCAACGCTGAGTGTAAGGGATTCTGCACAGCCTGTGAATGCATCACTTGCAATGCTCTCCGCTCCGGTAGGAACGTATACATAATTAAGGGATGAGCAGTTAAGGAATACGCCGCCCTTGATAGTTGTAAGAGAATCGGGAAGAATGACCTCCTTGAGGCTTGAGCAATAGCTGAAGGAGATTCTGTGAAGGGCTTCAAGCTTTGAGCCCTCCTCAAAGGTTACGCTTTCAAGGTTTACAAGACCGCGGAAAGCTCTTTCACCAACAGAGGTGATATCCTTGCCGATAAAGAGAGATTTGATATCGTAGCGGTGGTATGCATTCCAGGGAACAAGACCGATAGTCGTGTACTCTGTGATCGCGCCGGATCCGCCAACGATCATTCTGCCGTCCTTATGGATAACGTATTCTGCATTCTCACCGCAGGAGCCTGCAAGGAGAACTGTATCAGTTTCAACTGAAAGACCCTTATCAAAGAGACAGTCTGTTCCGCAGATGTTGATGATTCCGTCATATGCGGCGCCGTTCTTATCAAAGTTATAGTACTTACTGTCGATTCTGTTCATGCCTACGAGGAAGTTTTCGCCGATGAAATACATTGTATTTCCGTTAATCTCAACGAAGCCGTTGGCTGAGAACTTCTCGCCGCAATCACATACAAGCTGATTGCCAACAACCTTGTAATCGTGACCTGTTGCGGGAACTATTGTACCCCAATCGATAACAGAGCCGCAGCCGTTGTGAGTATCACACTCAGAACCAAGGTTTTTAACGGAACCGCACGCACAGCCAGCACAGAATACGCGGTTTTCATATCCGTTTTCTGTACATGTGGGAGCCTTGCTCTGTGCTTCTCCGGGAGTGCAGATGTGGAAGCTCCACTTGTTCTGTCTGCCGGAATTGGTATAATAGCGATTCATTTCTGTCTGGATCACTGTTTCATTTGCGGAGAATGTTTCGGTAGTGCCGTCTGTATAGGTTACAACACCTGCTTCGGCACCAACTACAAGTCTGTAGTCTCTTGTACCGTCAGAATACCACATAGCGTGGGGAGTAAGGATATAATACTTATCCTGCATCTTGGGATCATCGGAAATATAGTCTGCACGAACGCCGCTATCATCCATCCAACCCTTTGCCATCCAGATACGAACAGGAAGCTTTGCAAGAACTGTTGTATCTGCAATTTCTGTGCCTGTGCGAGTAAATGTGATTACTGCGTCATTATGAGTATTGATATAATACTCAGCCTCAAAGCCGTAAGCGACCTCCATGCCCTCAAGCTCCCAATCGTTGACGTAGTCAAGATTGATAGTTGTAGTAACGGACTCTATGGAAGAAAGATCATCGGCAACAAGATTGAGCCAATAAACAGAGCCTGTAGGCAAATTCACCTCGGAAGCAGGTACTTCAAGGCGAACCGCACTCTTTTCTGTGTTTACAACAAGCTTGCGTACGATTCTGCCCACGTTACCCTGGTTATCGGAGATCTCCATAACAAGAGTATGAACACCGTCATTAAGATAGAGGTTGGAAACAGAAACTGTACCGTTAAGAGCTGTAGCAATAGCAGCATTGCTCTCAACGCCGTCAACGTAAAGCTTTACAGAATTACGATTCAAGCCTGTAGCGTTTACCTTAGTGGTATTCTCGTAAGCCTGAGCCATAAGATTGATAGTATTTGTGGTGATGGTCTGTCCGGAGACCTCTACACCGTTGGTGTATTCATCAGCAATAGTCATGCTTGTGAAATAAGGATTCTCACGGTCAATGGTAGCCTCGGAATAGTCAACAGTAATATCATCAATATAGTATGTAATATCCTGATAATAGTTGTAATTTCCTTCACCTGCAGTATAATGGCTGTTGATCTGGATGTACTCCACTGTCTTGTAATTAGGAAGAACATCCCAACTGAAGTAGTACCAGCCGCCATCATTAACACCTGTATTCTTTGCCAAAACGTCTGTCAGCTTATAGTCAACTCGACCGCTGCCAAAGCCTGCGCTAACCTGCATAGATGCAGTTACCATCTCTTCGGGGAGATACATCCAGAAACCAAAGCTTGTTGCATCTGTAAGGTCAAGAGATTCGGGAAGTGCGATGTCCATCTGACCGTGGCAGGATGCAGTAACGTTGGTCCAGTCAATGTGTACACCCATAGCGTAGTTACCGTTTCTTACCATACCGCTATCGCCATCTACAAGATATACACTGGCGGGAATATCCATTCCAACAGGTGTATAATTTTTCTTCGCATAGTATCTGTAAGAAAAATATCCATTTGCACGGGTATCGTTAATATGCCAGCCATAGATATATTCTCCTGTGTCAGGAGCGTCATCGCCACCGATGTTACCTGTGTTGGATGTATCTACGGGGAATTCACCGTCTTCAAAATCATAAACTATATCGGATGCCTTACCAAAACGGATATTAGCGGTAACCGTCTTCTCAGTCTGGCCGCAAATAACTGCAGTAAGAGTACCGTTCTCAAGTCCGGTGCTTTCATCGCAAGCGATGAACTCATCGCCAACTATTGTACCGAGATTATCATCAGAAAGAGTATATACGATGTCGCCGGGCTTATATGTTACCGGGTTACGGCCTTCATTGGTAGTAACCTCAACAGGAAGGAGCATTGTATCGCCATATCCGATTACGATAGTATCATTCTTGAATGCAATATCAGGAAGAACGATAGTGATTGTAGCTTCACCTACAACCTCGCCGTCGTATACGAGCTGTACGCATACTTCACCCTCTTTACCGTTGGAGGTAAAGATACCCTTATCATCGATCGTACCGAAGGAATCGTCTGCAAGCTGCCATACAGCATCTGCAGGAATATCTACCACAGAACCACCCATGTCAGTACCGATCGCATTAAACTGTACTGCAGAGTTAGGTGTATAGTACTCGTCATCAGCAGAGACGTGTGCCTTATAGAACTCGCCGTTTGCGGGAGCTGTGGAAATAAAGAGAATACCACTTGTTGTGGGACGCTCAGATCCGTCGGAGGGAGAGTTATTTACCTTAAGCTCCTCACCGGGTCTCTGAGACAGGAATGTGGAGGATCCGCCACCGTCACAGTTGACAGCAAAGGAACAGCCAAGGTCGAGCATAACCTCTGCAAGCTCGTACATAGACATACCTGCAGAATAAGGAGACTGACGTCCGTCGTTAAGCATGATAACTACCGTACCGTCAGGCTTGATACCTACTACGGAACGGGGAGCCTCACTGGAGGAAGAGTGATCAGCAGTCTTATACTGATTTACGCCATCCTTAACGATGTAGCCGCTGGAGCAAGGAATAACGTACTGCTCCCAACCGTCAAGATCTGCACTTGAACGGATCTGGGGCATTTCCACCTTGGGAATATCAGCAGGTCTGGGATTGCCGTTTTCATCAACATCCTTGTTGATTACAACAACAGAGGGGAAACCTACGTTACCGTATGTGTAACCGCAATTGCCGGGATCGAAATAGATCTCGGAATCGTACATGATGAAGCCGAGAGGTTCACCTACACGGTCTGCCGGATAACCTGTGTACCAGCTGAGGCAGGTGTTCATAGCACCTACAACGTTACCGTAGCCGTTAGCTTCTGCCCAAGCAGCCTGCTCGGACATAACGCCGGTGGTGTAGCTGCCGTACTCAGGAAGCATACCGGTATAGCTGTGAGTAACCTTTACGTACTCGTTGTTCATGTCAGCTTCCATAACAAAAAGAACCTGACGCTTAGTTCCTGCATCGTTATTAAGAACGATTTCGGACTCAGTAATACCGGGGGCGATATCCCAATCTTTTTTGGAAATAAGATTGTAATAACCGTCAGTACTGGTAGTACTGTTGATAGTGTAGTCATTGCCGGCAGATACGGTAAAAGGGATAGCTACGAATGAGCTGATCACCATGATTGCCGCCAGCAGCATTGACACACTTCTTTTAAGTGTTTGTCTCATAACAAAACTCCTTCAAAAATTTTTATGTTTTCATCAAATATTTTTGATGTTTACATACTCTTTATATGATCTTTCAAGGTCACAGACCTCATAATAATGGTGGCCCACCTGCTCTTTTTCGTCAGGATCGGCACGCCAGTCGCCGTATTTCTGAGTCAGATACTCATCATAGGCTTCAGGAACACGGACCTGCAGCCCTTCGAAATTTGCAAGGGCGCCTTCGCCGTAATGCTCACGGGGAGCATACTCAAGGGCCCCCTGCCAGTTTCCGTGGTTACACCAAAGCGCAGAGTCTTCTACAGGATATGCAGATATGAGCTCTTCAAGCTTTTTTGCGGTCTTAGCAGTTTTTTTATGAAGCCCTAACGCTCTTTCGGCCTTGAATATCAGCCTTGCCTTCAGAGATGTATCGGGAGTTGCTTCGAAGGCGCAATCAAGCATGAGCTTCAATATCCGCTTTCGTCTCTCCAAGCGCGCCGCCTCTTTTTTTGAAGCGGGATATCCGTCCAGAGGGAACACGTCTATATACACCCCTTGATTCATTGGAATACCCTTCACGCTTTTTTCTATATAGGCAGTCTCTGAATTTCTCAGCTTGCAATAAAAGGCGGGAAAAGCGGGATCGGTCTCGTAGGTCTGCAGGAATACGTGCTCGGGCAAAAGCTCCTGAGCTTTTTTGCAGAACACTCTGTAGTCTTCCCGCGAAAGCGCCACATCTATATCATCATCCCAAGGGATAAATCCCTTATACTTAACAGCACCCAGAGCCGTTCCGCAAACGAGATAATATCTGAGGCCCAGCTTTTCGCAGACCTTTATGAACTCTCCGAGAAGCGCATATTCAACTTTCTGAAGCTCCGTCATCCGCTCACCTCTCGTACAGATCTGTATACTCTGAAAATCTTTCATTCATCTCAAAGGCCCCTGCTCTTTTAAGACAGGACTCTTTTGAATAAGGATTTTTTTCGCAGACGCGTCTGATCTCATCTACGAGCATTTCCATATCATCCTTGTCCACTGCAGAGCCGCAAGAGGAGTCTGCAATCTCTCCGCTTCCACCCGTTTTGAAGGTGATCACAGGTGTTCCGCAGGCAAGAGCCTCCATATTGACCGTAGGAAGAGTATCCTCTCTCGTAGGATTCACAAAAACGTCTGCCGCAGTATATATCCCTGCAAGAGCCTGTTGATCTGCTGTTCTGTGAATCGAGATGACTCTGTCGAAAAGAGACTTGTCAACGTTATCATCCGTGCCTACAAGAACTATTCTGTACTCATCAGGAAGCCTTTCTGCAAGCGCCGAAAACACATCAAGTCCCTTTTTTCTGTCCCATCCGAAGGAAACTCCGAGAACTATCTTCTTATCACAAAGACCGTATCTCTCCCTTAGATCCCCCTCTGCAGGCTTGAACACGGAAAGATCGATACCGTTATTTATGACCTTCACCGGGTAATCTCTCAAAAAGGACTGACCTACAAGCTCCGAAAGCCACTCAGAAGGTGTGACCACAGTCATATTATTAACGCCTGTGAACCACTTTTTCTTAAGGCGGTACATTTTTCCTGAATTATCAAAAAAGCTTTTTGGATAGTCACGGTATCTCGGACAATCACCGCACTGAGCTTTCCATTTATCACAACCCTCCGCTTCAAAGTGAGGGCAATGACCTGTAAACGCCCAGCAATCGTGGAGAGTCCACACGGTTCTTATATTATTCTTTTTTATGTATCTGAAAAGCAGGGGAAGATTCAGATATGAATTATGGATGCTGTGAATATGGATAACATCGGGAGAAAATCTTTTGACCCGACGCAGAAGCGCTACCGTTTCAAAGAAGGAAAAGCATCCTTCAAATCCGGTTATCCTGGCAAGGAGAACGCTTATGCATCTCGAATAATAGGTTCCGATCCTCACGTATCCATTCTCAGGCTGAGCCGTTCTGTTTGTTGCAGTTACGGGGGCTGCACACATAACCTTGTGCCCTCTCTTCTCTGCTGCCCTTGCAATGCCGAACATTATCTTTCCGGTGCTTCCGAAAACGCCGCCGTTTATCTGTAATATTCTCATTTGCTTTTTGCTCTTTTCTTTATTTTACCGAACAAGACAGCGGGAAGAATACTGCCTGCATTGAGCAGGACTACGAAAACGGCTGAGAGCGCCAGAGTCAGAGCGAAATTTCCCGCGCAAAGCAGTGCTCCGCGGGGGCTCATGAGCTGAGGCTGTGCCGAAGGCTTTATAAGTGACAAAAACAGGTAATGAACAAGATATATTTCAAGTGAATGGACTCCTACCCACGAGAAAGCCTTACAGATCCTGCTCTCCGGCTTTATCACGCCTGAAAGCATATAGCACGCCGCAATGCATCCGCAAAGGGAGGTGATGCAGCGGATCATTATACCAACAACATCATCTGCTATACTAAAGAGATTGACTCTTGTGACTATTGCCGCAAATACGGCAAGGCACACAGCCGATACGGCACCGACGGCAGCCTTACCGCCGCTTTTGGAAAGGATCCGATCGCCGAGCACAGAAAATGCATATCCCGCAAAATAGAAGGGCATATAGTAAAGCGTCAGCTTTATGCAAAGGAAATCAAGTCCGACAAGAATGCCGAGAGAAGCAAGGACCGCCATGCCAAAGGCATAGAAAGCGCCCGTCAGCAGAAATGCCGCAACGCACCGACCGCGGCCAAGCACCTCCGAAGCAAATGAAGCTACGGTATACACCATATTTATTGTCCACACGCTGAACAAAAACCAGTATCCCGCATCCATATGCCAGAGCACGTATTTTATGCTGCAATAGTTCTCCTCCCCAAGGATAAAGCCTCTGATAAGCACAGTCCACACAACAAAGGGCAGAAGATAGGCTACTGTTTTTTTGAGAAGGCCCGCAAAGAGCTCCCCAAGCGTTTTTGCTTTTTTTGAATATCTGGTAACGTATCCGCTGATAAGCATAAACAGCGGCATCTGCAAAGCCCAGATCACGTTATACACGGTGGTATCAGCGGCGTCACTTGTCCCTCCCGTCATCGTATGACCGAGAACCACGAGAAGCATCGCAACGCCCCGAAGCATATCCACCGTACTGTTTCTATTAAATCCGTTTATATTCATTCAACACCAATACCGATAATGATCCTGCATCAGATAGATTCGCTGAAAAAGGTCTTTCCCCTTTTTCTGAGAAAATTCTTTACAAGCTTTGCCAGGGGCTTTGGCAAGATCTTTTTCCCGTGGTTATAGATATATATACGCATCTCCTCTTTATAGGCTATGGTTTCTCTTGTGGGGATGGTGATGCCCTCCTTCGCAAGATAGCGCTTTGCACGGTGGAGAAGCTTTCCCTTTCTGATAACGTCAAGGATCTCGTATTCGCCGCCCTTGCTGAGAGCGCACACAGCCCCCTCCTTTTTTGCGATACGGGTAAGAGTTACCTCATACTGCCACGCATTCAGGGGCTGACCCACGGTCTTTTCAAGGAAGGATCTTCTCCATATTCCCTGATAAAGATTAACGTCGTAATTCTTATCAAGGGGAATATGATAAAGCCCGTCATATCCTTTCCACTTTTTATGTGAATTGGGATCGGGGAAAAGCCTGAGATAATCTATTTTCTCCCGGTCCATAATATCGAGAAGTCTTTCAAGACGCTCGTTATGTATGGGATGGACGGGGAAATAATCGTCAAGGGTGACCAGCACGTATTCCGTATTTATATACGGGAGGGCATAGGCCGTTCTCTCCGACATCTCAGTACCCTCTCCGGCGCAAAGGATCTTTACGGTCTCAAGAGTCTTGTCCGTTTCCTTATCGGTCACAAGAAAAGAATCTACGTCGCGCCCCTTCCAGCTTTTTACAAGGAAATGATGATTGTGTTGCCACAGGTCCGAATATGCGTCGCAGCTATATATGAGATATGACATTCTTTCCTTCAACATACGCTTCACTTCCCTTCCGTTGCTCTGCGAACAACGCCTTCAAATATTTTCGTGCTGTTTTCTATGGTATGGTTTTCTGCGGTCAGGGCAATTGCCTTTTCGTAGTTTGCCCTCTGGAGCTCTTCATCAAAGATAAGCCCTCTGAGCGCATCGTAAAGCTGCTCCTTTTTCGTGCAGGTGGTGATGCAGCCGGTAGACTGCGCATACTCAATGGCACCGCACTCCTCGCTTCCGAAGGCAAGAACCGCGCTGCCCGATGCAAGAGAATCTGCAACCTTCGTTGACAGAGAATATCTTGAGATATCCACGTCCTTTTTCTTAAAGCCCTCAGGCACGATCTGGATATCGCACTCTGCCATTTTCTTTACCACCTCGCTGTAGGGTATCCTTCCGCAAAAATCGATACCCGGGTGGTCGGAGAGCATCTTATAATACTTTTCATCGCTTTCGTTGGAATAAACGCTGATTCGGTAATCGGGATTTATTTCAAGAAGCGCATCGGCTATCATACAAAGGGACTCATTTCTGCCGAGGCGGACGTTGCCGAAATAGGCAATTTTCGGCTCCTTCGTATTTATGGGAGCAAAGGGTCTTCTCTCCACCTCGCTTGTGAGATACACGGTCTTTCCGTCAAGAGAAAACTCTCCGTTATACTTATCTCTTATCTTATTGCCGATATATATGGCGCTTCCCTTATGGCTGAGCACACGTCTTATAAGCTTACGGTAGGAACGCTTATACAGGTGATACAGGGGAGAAAGAGAAAATTTATAATTGAAATAGTAATCGTCACCGATTGACGAAACTATGGGGATATCGTATTTTTCAGCTACGTACAGCGCGATCTCCGGAATGAAGAAATCATCTGAAAAGCTGAGAAACACGCATTCCGGCTGAAACGAGTCAAGCCAGCGGTCAAGCTTTTTCGTATGCCAGTATTTCTTTTTCCAGATAAACTTACGGGCAAGATATACAAATGAGCTTTTTCGGCTTCCCATGCTGTAGAGCTTACTTACGGTCTTGCTGTTGACCTCAAGGTCTCCGTCCTTCCATTCATCGGGAAGGTCTGCATATTCAAACTCCTTGCCGGTCTCTATGCTTTTATCAAATCTGCGCCTGAGCATACGGACATCCGTTATCTGATAAAGCTTTTCGCAATGCCCTTTACAGGGAGTTTTGGTATTTGAAAATATCTGCCTCAGATTTTCCTTTTCCCAAAAACGGAAATATGAATCAAAGGCACGGGACGTTGACTGTCTGTTATATGGGACCGTTCCCACTATCAATACTCTGGGATGCATACGTTTCACTTTCTGAAAATATACTTATACACAAATTCCTTCATACCAACAGGCATATAGACGAACACACGGACAGCGATCATATTCTTGCAATACGAAAGGGTGCCGATCATTTTATTCTCCAGCATATATTTGTTCAGCGTTTTCCAGCTTCCGATATAGGCTCTGTTGCCCCTTCTCTTCACCATTCCGTTTCCGATCCTTGCATGAACAAGATACTCGGGAACGTTGGCAAGCCTTGCTCCGTTGACGATGGCTCTCACCCAAAGATAATAATCCTCAACGTAAGGCAAGTGCTGATAGGAGCCGACATCCGTTACAGCCTTTTTTCTGAACATTGCCGACATATGATTTATGGGGTTTCTGAATTTTGCCATATTGACGATGCCGTCGTGATCTGTGGGCATCTCCTTTTTATGTACGGGGCAGGTCCAATCCTCATCAAATTCATCAATATACGAGCTGATAATATCCACATCGGGATTATTCTCTAAAAATTCAAGCTGCAGCCTGAATCTGTCGGGATGGCAGATATCATCGCTGTCGGATCTTGCGACCCAGTCATAGCTGCACCTTTCAAGTCCGAAATTCAAAGCGTTTCCGAGGCCGCCGTTTTTCTCAAGCCTGAACACTTTGAGAATATCGGGATATCTCTTCTCAAATTCGGCAATAGTCTTATCAAGCTCCTCAGTCAAAGGCCCGTCACAAACAAGCACCATCTCATCGGGAATGAGAGACTGCTTCTCAAGATTGCTCTCAAGTGCAAGGCGCAAAAACTCAGGCTCCTCCCTATAATATACGGACATCAGAACAGAGAATTTATATTCACGCATTAAACGATCCTCTCAGCTTTACTTTTTTGTAGCCTCTTCTTTTTCGGCTTCCTTTACCCCCGTGCCGCCTTCAACCACTCCGTCACTTTTCAGAACGCTCTTTACGGTTCCGAAAAAGCACTTACAATCAAAGGAAAAGCTGAGCCTTTCAACGTATTCACCGTCAAGCCTTGCCTTTACAGGTATTTCAAGCTCGTCTCTTCCGTTTATCTGAGCCCAACCCGTAAGGCCGGGTCTGACTTCGTTTGCGCCGTATTTATCCCTCTCTGCAATAAGATCGAACTGATTCCAGAGTGCGGGGCGGGGACCGATTATGCTCATATGTCCACAAAGAATATTAAAGAGCTGAGGCAGCTCGTCTATGCTTGTCCTTCTGAGAAATGCGCCCACTCTCGTTATGTAAGAGCCTGCTCCCGTGAGGGTATGGGTGGGGGCATCCTTGGGAGTGTCGGTGCGCATGGTTCTGAATTTTAAAATATTAAAATGGTTTGTACCGCCCTTTCCCATGCCGACTCTTTTCTGCTTGAAAATGACCGGTCCGGGAGAATCTATCTTTATGACTACTGCCACCACTGCCATAGGAATTATCAGAACGACGATCCCTATAAAGGACAAAACAATATCTATAAGTCTCTTGAAAAATCTCTTATACATAACCTTACCCGTTATACGTTAAAAAAGCTATTTTCATAAGCACATACAGCACTACTGATCATAGCATGATTATACATATTACATTATATACCCATACCGTTTCAAAATCAACCTTTACTGACGATAAATATCACCAAATTTCGCAGGTAAATATTGATAAACAAAATAAAAAACCGCCAACTTCGGCGGTTTTTATAATTTTGTTATTATTTTGTCAAGCCTTGGTCCTGACCTTGAACTTCGTTTCATTTCCGCAAAGCAGTCTTTTGATATTCTCCTTGTGTCTCCACACCATGAGAAGGACGCAGAGGGAATACAGAACGGCCGCCGCGGGCTCTGTTTTGAAAACACAAAGAAGAGCCGGTACCGTGAGCATTGCAACTATGGTTGCAAGGGACATATACTTCGTTGTGAAAAGCAGGATGAGCATTATCGCCGTTGCAATAAGTCCACATCTCCAGTCAACGAGAAAGGCACATGAAAGGCACACGAGAAAGCCCTTGCCCCCCTTGAAGCCGTACCACACGGGATAGGAATGACCGATCACTGCAAAAAGCCCCGTAAATGCGGCTCCAACAGAAAAGTCTACTCCGTTAAGGCTTAAAAGATAAGCAAAGAGAGCGATAACTGCAGCGCCCTTTGAAAGGTCGATACCAAGGACCCACCAGGCAAAGCGGTTTCCGAAGGTCCTGCGGAAATTTGTAAAGCCCGGATTTCCGCTTCCCTCCTTGCGTATATCCCTTTTATACACAAGGCAGGAAAGAGCTATTGCAGGATTAAAGCCTGTTACGAGATAGGCGCACAGGGCCGCCGCTATGAAGAGAAATACTTTCACTTTTACACTCCCTTTTATTCAAGGATAAGGATATAATCGTATATCTCCTGCTTGCCGTTTATGATATATACTTCCTTGCCTCTGTACTTACTATTGATATATCTCTCTATCTCCTGCGCCTCATCCTCGCAAGCATCCTTGCCCACGATGAGAAGGCAGATATCGTAGTTCTCAAATCCAAGCTTATCAACAGTTATGCAAACGGCCTCGTATCTGGAGGGATGGGAAACGAGAATATCCTTGCCCACAAAGCCGATATACTCGCCTGCGTTGGTGTCCTCGGTGTCCCGAACGCTCTTTGATATCTCAGCAGTAAGAGAGCCGCTCATTGCTTCCTTGAGCTCTTCTTCCATAAGATCAGCATCACCGGAGCCTGTATCAAGCATGGAAAGGGCCGCATATCCGTCTCCCACGGTCTTGCTTTCGATGACTCTCACGTCACATTCCTTACACATTGCCGCCGCCTGACGGGCAGTGAGGATTATATTGGAGTTGTTGGGGAACACGAAAACCGTATCCGCATTGACCTTCTTATACGCCGCAAGCATATCCTCGGCAGAGGGGTTCATGCTCTGTCCGCCGTCAACGATAACGACGCCCTCGCAGGTATCGCAGAACAGCTCCTTGATGCCCTCACCCGAGCAAACGGCAACCACGCCGAAATCGGAATGAGGAAGCATTTCCTCCTTTTCGGGGGCGGGGAGGTCTTTATTATTATGCTGAAGGGACATATTCTCGATCTTCAGCTTCAGAAATTCGCCGTACTGCTGACAGAATTCGAGAACCTTATGAGGGGTCATCGTATGTACGTGGATCTTTACCACGGAGCCGTTTTTCACTGCTACCACGGAGTCACCGATTGTGGAAAGATAGTCGGTAATAGTTCTCACCTCAAAGCTCTCCACGTCTGTTTTGATCCTCTGGAGGCGAACGAGAAGCTCCGTGCAATAGCCGAATTCAAGGACGCTGTCCTCAGTGAAGAGATCAACGTTTATCTCAGCCTCTCCGCTTCTCTTCTCGGGAACGTACTCCCCGATCTCCTCGCCGCGAAGACCCTTGAGCATACCCTCCATAATATAGATAAGGCCGGCACCTCCCGAGTCTACAACACCTGCTTTTTTAAGCACGGGAAGCATATCGGGAGTTTTTTCAAGAGTTTTCTTTGCTTCCTCGATAAAGGTATCAAGGACCTTTTCAGGGTCATCGTGATGCTCCTCCTCAAGGCTCTCCGTAGCGCTTCTCATAACCGTGAGGATAGTTCCCTCGGTAGGCACCATTACAGCGTTATACGCGTGCTCAACGCCGCACTGCAAGGCCTTTATTATTTCAGCGCTTCCTGCAGTTTCAACGCCCTCAAAGCCTGCGGCAATACCCTCAAAGAACTGAGAAAGGATAACGCCTGAGTTTCCGCGGGCGGAAAGAAGCATACCGTCGGCATTTTTTCTGACTGTGTCGGAAAGGCTCTCCGAGCCGCTTCCCACAGCATCGGCACCGCCGACGATGGTCATAAGCATATTATCTCCCGTATCGCCGTCGGGAATGGGGAAAACGTTAAGATCGTTAATATCCTTAGCATGGGCACGCAGGTTCTCTGTTCCTGCCTTTATCATTTTGGCGTACTGTACACCGTCAAGCTTCTGCTGATTGTCCATAATAGAATACCTTTCCTTTTGTTTTCTTATCTTTTGGGAAATACTTCAATTTCAATATCTGTCAGCGGGAAGGAGCAGCAGGGGTGGATATACCCGTATCTTGAGTCTGCAAGCCTTCTCATATCAAGCCCCTCGGGAATATACACCTTACCTGAAACGAGCCTTGAGCGACAGTAGCCGCACTCGCCGCCTCTGCAATGAGAGGGGGCCGCTACCCCTGCCTTTTCAAGTGCGCGAAGGATAGTATCCTTGCCGGAGGCTGCAACGGTCTTTAATTCTCCGTGTGCCTTCACCGTGATATTCACGCTCACGGGTGAATCGGGTGCGGGGGCAAAGCACTCGCTCTGCACCTCGCGGCGCACCTGCTTTCTTTCAAGAGAAAGGCCGGAAAGCTCTCCCTCAAGGCTTTTATACATAGCCTCAGGGCCGCACATAAAGAGGGAATATTTACCCTCGGGGGCATATTTTTTAATTTTTGACGCTGTGATAAATCCCCTCTCATATCCCTCTTTTTCTTCATGGGAGAGGACGTACACAACCTTTATATTTTCGCACTTTTCTGACAAAATGTCAAGCTCTTGGCGGCATATTATGCTCTCTTCAAGTCTGCTTCCGTAAAGAACGGTAAGGGAAAGCTCCTCCGTGCCCTCAGCGATGGCCTTTGCAAGGGAAAGGATGGGGGTTATACCGCTTCCGCCGCAGACGGCGACAACGTTTTCGCAGTCTCTCAGGGGCTCATAGGTAAATTCACCGAGGGGAGCTGAGGTGCGAACCTTTGTACCAACGCACCAGTTTTCAAGGATATGATTTGAAACAAATCCACCCTCGACTGCCTTTACGCAGATCTTATAAAAGCCGCAAAGACTGTCGCGGGGGGATGACAAAATGGAATAGGGTCTCTGGGTGACGACACTTCCCTCTTCAATATACACGCAAAGATACTGACCTGCATCAAAATATGCAAGAGAGGTACATCCCATGTCGCCGTCGGGAACGAGAGTGTACACCCTTGAATCCTTGGTCTCCGCTTTCACCTCAGACACTACAAGGTGCTGATATGCGGGATGAAGAGCTGCGGCAAGGCGGTTTGCAGGATAATCTGCAGGGATCCGAGCCTCGGCTGCCGCAAAATGTGACTCGCGGGTGGGGATCAGCCTTGTAAAGGCCATAGGGTCAAGAGAATCAAGGTTATGATCTGCCATTCTTTTGTACCCCCTTTGCGATCTTTTCTCCAACGGAATGACCGTTGGCATAGGTGGTGGAGTAGCCGTCGCCACGCTCTCCGTGAGCGCCGACGAAATAAAGATTCTCAACTGCCTGCTCATTCTTTGCGTTCATTATGCGGCAAAGCATAGTATCCCAGCCGCGAAGCTCATAGCCGTAGGGCGTGCCGCAGGGGGTGCCGAGATATCTTGCAAAGGTTGCGGGAGTTGCTATTGCTATCTCCTCGATATAGGGCATAAGAGAAATGCCCATTTTATTTTCATAAAGCTTGATAAGCTTTTTTGCAAATTTATTCTTAAGCTTTTTATAGTCCTCGGGTCTCACATCTCCCCATGCCTCCTCGCGGAGCATGGTCGTAATAAACACAGTAGAGGTGCCCTCGGGAGAAGAATCGGGGACTGCGCAGTTAAGGCAGTTTGCCACTACCATGCTTGTGGTATCAAGGGATGCGCTCCTCTCATACTGCTCCCCTGAATCGGGAGTATCGAAAAGGAA
Organism: Clostridia bacterium; assembly: GCA_017416205.1. Lineage (GTDB taxonomy): Bacteria > Bacillota > Clostridia > Oscillospirales > CAG-272 > Avispirillum. Next base: position 28,942 of record JAFQDC010000047.1, read on the forward strand.
CACGGAATAATCCTTGATCCCAAGCTCCTCGGCGCTTCTGTTAAGGCCGAGATATACGGAGAAGAAAAGGCTTGATATCTTTCTTGCACCCGCGATCTTCAAGGCTCTCTCGGAAACTGCCTCAGGGTCAAGAAGGCTCTTATATGCCGTATCGGGGAAGCAGTTTGCAACCACCGCATCTGCGTATATCTCCTCCCCGCCTGCAATAACACCGTAAGCCTTGCCGTCTTTTGTGAGGATTTTTTCGCAGGGGCAGTTATATCTCACCTCGCCGGAAAGCTTTACGATGACCTCTTCAAGAGCAAGAGAAAGCTCATGGGAGCGAAGATGAGGCATTGCAGGGCGCTTGCGGATATAGGAATCCACCATAAGCATATAATGGGCAAAATCGATCTCGCTCGTGGGAGCGCCGAGATAGGGCCAATAGGTCTTGAATATATCCTGCGCCTTTTTTGGCATACCCAGAGAGCTGAGGCACTCATCAACGGAATGGGACACGGCGCGAAGAAAATCCGCGTGCTCGGAGAAAAGGACCTGAGGGTCAACATTACCGCTGCTGAGATAGTTAAATCCCGCGCCGATCTTGGCTCCAAGCTTAAAGGCCGCAAGGGTGCTCTCAAAGCTTCCCGGAACGCTTCTCTCCATTTCACGGCAAAAATCCTCGATCCCCGCAGGCATAGTTACGTCGTAGCCGCCATCGCCGTCTGCAATTACGCGAAAGGCGTTCTTCTCATACTGCCAGTCAATGTCAATACCGTAGTATGAAAAGAGCCTCATGACACTGCCCGGATCCTCCTTGGTGCCAACGCTTGCAAGCTCGTGAAGAGCCGCCTCAAATTCAAAGCGGCCGCGTCGAAAGCTTGTTGCACTGCCGCCGGGAACGCTGTTTCTTTCAAGAACGAGAACGGAAAATCCGTTCTTTGCCATGGTTGCGGCACAGCAAAGGCCTGCGTTTCCCGCACCTATGACTATTGCATCATACTTTTTTGCCATATATTTCAGCTTACGCTTCTGCGGCAAAGGTCACTTCCTTGCCGAATGCCCAAACACCGATAGTATCAGGGCCAACAGATGCGCCAACGATGGGGCCGATATAGCCAACGGAGACCTCACGGCATCCGATCTCAGCCTTTATTGCATCAACCACCGTTGCGATCTCCTCCTCGCTGCAGTCAGCGTGAGCTACGTATACAGTCTGATTCCCGGCATCGGTAATGCTTTCCTTAAGGAGGGAGACTATCTCACGAAGCGCGTTATTTCTGCCCTTTACCTTTTTGAATGCGGCCTGCGCGCCGTTTGCATCTGCTATGATAATAGGCTTAACACCCATAAGATTTCCGAAAAATGCGCTGGAAGCAGATACTCTGCCCGCCTTTCTCAGATGCTCAAGGGTAAAGGGAGTTGCAAACTCACAGATCGTATTTCTCATGGGGAGAACAGCACTCCATATCTCATCGGCGCTCTTTCCCTCCATTGCCATTTTTGCAGCCTCGATGGCAAGCATACCCTCGCCGATGGAGGCGTTAAGGGCATCTATACAGTAAATAGCTCTGTCGGGATACTTTTCAAGAAGCTTTTTTGCGGTAACGCTTCCCGTATTTACGGAGCCTGACTGCTTTGAGGCACAGCCTATGTATACGATATCGTATCCTTCATCAAGATACTTTGTGAAGATTCTTGTGAACTCCTCAACAGGAACCTGTGTTGTAGTGATACGCTTGCCGCCGCGGATAGTATCGTAAAGCTTGTGGGCATCCTCACAGGACCATGTGAGAAGCGCGGGAGATTCTACTCCGTCCTCAACGGTGGACATCCTTGCGTAATCAATATTATACTTTTCGAGAAGCTCTGCGCTGAGATCCGCGCAGGAATCTGTGATTATTTTAACCTTTGTCATATCTTTTCTCCAAATTGATTTTAGAATCAAATCCCAAAATAGCCATAGTTTCCTATGATAATTCTATTATAAAACGCGAAAATCAACTCTACTTCAACTGAATATCAATTTTTGTTGAAAAAAGAAAATAAATATCCCTATTGAAATGTTTTGCTTTATGATATAAACTGTAATTACAGCAAACACAAAGGAGTAGCCTATGAAAAAGTCTCTTTTTATTCTTCTTGCAGTTCTATTGCTCCTTCCCCTGCCCACAGTCTCCTCGGCGGCAGGTGAGGAATGGAGCTCTTACCCCTTTGAAATAAGCGAGATCATAAACCTCTCGGATACGGGAGCCGCCCCCGGCCCAAATTCCGCCCACGGCAATCATCAGACAAGAACGGTGCACACCTCCCACGGAGACTTTGCGGCCTATATCACAGGCTCGTATAACGATTCCAAGGGTACCGTTGACACATGGTCTCTTTTTAAGATAGACTCAGAAGGCGGCGAGGCCGAGGTGGTATTCACAGGCGAAAAATATTACGACTCAAGTCAGGTCTCCCTCCTTGTGGACAAGGACGAAAACGTTTGGGCCATCACCGCCTCCTCCGATAATTACCGTCATATGAAGACCGAGGGCGTTGACGTCCGAGCTCATCGCTACGATGCAAAAACAGGTGAGATAAGCTCTCACACGTCCTTCATCGCCGGCGGAGCGCAGGACGGCTACGGATACGCAACGAGCTTTTACGACCCGAACAATGACCGCATAATCGTTCTTCTTGCAGGCGGCGACTACAAAAACGGCTCCGCCACCGGAGCATCCTTCAATTGGGCTATATTCGATACCGCCACAAACAGATGGCAAAGGCACGTTTACAGCGCAAGGATCCCCTCCCGTCATTGCTATATGTACGGCTACGTTGACGATGGCGGCGGTCTTATGATCATCGCTCAGCGAGATATTAAATGCTCATCCCTCGGCTATCCGGAGATCGGGAATGATACAGGTATTTTTCAGGCGGATCGGGACTATATGTGGGACAACTACATATTCCGCTGGTCTGCAAACTACTGCTGGGATCAGCTTGACCTTTACTATATTCCCGACGTTAAAAAGACAGACCTCATTACCTATAACGTCGTAACGGCAGACTACTCCCGCGTTCTGGGAACTGAGGCTGAGAGATGCGAATTCCAAAACCGCCTTACAAACTACTATCCCGAAAACCAGAACAACAACGGCGGCGATCTCCTCACCGAAAAAACTGCAAACGGCAGAACTCTTCTTCACATAACCTATAATTCGGCATACATTCAGGCGGCAATGTACCGCCCAAATGCTCAGGAGAGCATTTGGTACCATCAGGTATGGGATATCACAGACCCCGCTGCGGCAGAAAAGCTCTATAATGCCCCTATCGTCACCGAAAAGGGCATTGCCGACGGCGTTTCTCAGGGGGGCGGCTACAGCTTCAGGCTCTACCAAAGCAAGGATTCACAGCTCTATCTCATCTCGGTATTTGACCCTGAAACCGACAGGACCTATTATAAGGACGGAGCTACAAAGACCGAGACTCAGTACGATTCCCTCCTCTCGGTCTACAAGGTTATAAAGACCGACGATGGCTACTCCTACAAAAAGCTTCCCAAAACCGTAAGCCTTCCCGGCGGCGGAGCTATCCTTAATATCTCCTCCCACCGCGGCGGCTCTGCCGTTGACGGCACGGTAAACATCCTTTATATGAACAACGACGGTAACGGAGACTATATCTTCACTCAGCTCTCGCTGTCCGACCTCACCGTCACCCTCGGTGATATCAACGGTGACGGAGAGATAAACGGCAAGGACTCAAATCTCATAAAGCAGATAATATGCGGCGTTATAAAGTCCTCTGATATGCAGTTCTTTGCGGCTGACCTGAGCCTTGACGAAAACATCAACGGAAACGACGCAAACCTGCTCACCCGCCTCCTTGCGGGAGAAAACGCTAAATGAATCACAAAGCAAGCAAAAAAGGAGCAATAAATGAAAAAAATCATTTCAATAATCCTCGTTGCACTGATGCTTCTGCCTTCCCTTTTGATCTCACCAACGGCGGCAGAAGAAAAACAGATATCCTATCCCTTTGAAGTCAGCAGCTTTACAGATCTTTCCTCAACGGGGGTCAGGCCCGGAGCAAACAGCGCCCACGGAAATCACCAGATAAGAACGGTGCACACCTCCCACGGAGATTACGCCGCGTATATCACAAATTCTTACGAGGTCGATGATGGCATTATTGACCAGTGGTCTCTCTTCAGAATAGACGCCGAAAGCGGTAAAGCTGAGGTAATATTCACAGGAGAAAAATATCAGGAATCAAGTCAGGTGTCTCTTCTTGTGGACAAGGACGAAAACGTTTGGGCCATCACCGCTTCCTCGGACTATTACAGGAGCATGAAGACCGAGGGCGTTGACGTCCGCGCTCATCGCTATGACCCAAAGACCGGTGAGGTGAGCTCATACACATCAATCATCGCAGGCGGAACTCAGGATATATACGGCTACAGCACCTCATACTACGACCATGTAAACAACCGTATCATTGCCCTCTTTTCAGGCGGAACCTACAGCGAGGACGGAACCAAGGGCTCCTTTGACTGGGTCATCTTCGATATGAACACCAACAGGTGGCTCCGTCACATCTATTACGTAAGAGTTCCCTCCAGACATTGCTATATGAACGGCTATATTGACGATAACGGCGGACTTATGTTCGTTGCGGTAAGAGACGTAGCCTGCATTGCCGTGGGATATCCCGAGATCGGAAGCAACGACGGTATCTCCGAGGAGGATTGGCAATATCTTTGGAACAACAACATTAACCGTTGGAACGCAGACTACTGCTGGGATCAGCTTGAGCTTTTCTATATACCCGACCTTAAAACACGGGAGATAATCTCCTATAACGTGATCAAAGCCGACTACTCCCGAGTCGAGGGCACACAGGAGGAGCGCAACTCCCTTGAATACAGATTTAAAAACTTTTATCCTCAAAATCTGAACAGCAACGGCGGAGATTTTCTCGTTGAAGAGACCGATGACGGCCGCACCCTCCTCCATATAACCTACAACTCCGTATACGTGCAGGCGGGAATGGACCGCACTGTCACCCGCGACGACATCTGGTATCATCAGGTGTGGGATATTACCGATCCGAAAAATGCAAAAAAGATCTACAATGAACCCATAGTAACGGAAGCGGGAATTGCCGACTGTAATGCAACAAACAGCAATTACAGCTTCAGACTCTACAAGGATAAGGACTCGCAGGTCTACCTCATCAGCGGACGCGCCGTCCGACCTTATTACGAATATAACGAGGACGGGTCAATAAAGAATGCAGTACATCCAAAGGCTACCCTGTCCGTTTACCGTGTGATCGAAAAGGATGGGTGCTATACGTACAAAAAGCTTCCGAAGACTGCGTCTCTTCCCGGCTCAAATCAGGTCATCAACATCTCATCCCCCCGCGGAGGCTCACTTATTGACAACACCTTGAACATTCTTTATTACAGCGGAACTTATTATTTTGCGAACCTGTCCATATCCGACCTTGACATCACCCTTGGTGATATCAACGGAGACGGAGAGATAAACGGAAAGGACTCAAATATCATAAAACAGTTTATCAGCGGCATTGCTCTCCCAAAGGAGCTTGAAGCCTATGCCGCAGATATAAATTGCGACGAAAACCTCAATGCAAACGATTCAAACCTCCTGCTCCGATATCTCTCCGGAGCGCTGGACAGCTTTCAGTAAACTGAATATAAAAAGGAGCTGTTATAGGCGTTGTACCCGTAAGGATACAACGCCAGTTTTATTCGCCTTCCCACAGGGGCCCCTACGACAACAAAGTTGTCGCGGGGAGTGGGTGCGGCGAGTGCTATTGCTTCGCAGTTATATTCGGCTTCGACGAGTGATATTTGCTTCGCAAATTTTGGTGGCGGATAAAATATCACTGAAACCGAAAGGTTTTAATATCACTTTGCCGATAGGCAAAATAACACTGTGAGACCTGTCTCATAATATCACTATTAAAATATTTATTGAGACAGTAAAAAGGAAGTACGAAATTTTCGTGCTTCCTTTGATTTTGTCTTATACCGTAGCAAGCAGGGAAAATGTACGGCACATTTTCCGCTTTTTAGGAGAACCTAAAACCCTTTTCTAAACAAATATCATCTATTCTATAAATTGGAATTTGTCAAACTATTCAACAATTTTCTTATCACCAAAATACTGCATCAGCATCAAAACCAAAGCGCCACCAGCAAGTAATCCATCCATGATTCCTGCAGGCAGTAAAAAAGTCATTAATGCAAGTGTAATTACACAATTAATTACAGATAATGCTAGCCCCCACATTTTATTTTTTAACAACCCTATAGCTCCAATAAGTCTAATCACACCGTATATTGCACCCATGACTATCATCATGGTTAGATTATCTTGATAATACGGTAGTTGAAATGAGAAGTACTGGGAAATATCGAATTTATCTGTTCCCAATATCAAGGCAGGAATAAAGCAGAAAACACCACCAAGTTCCATACAACCGCCATGTATTATCATTAGGAATGCAGCTAGTTTGTATTTTTTCATAAATTATGTACTCCTTTGTCAAATTCTTATTTATCGGTTAGTTGTATTATAGCACAACTTGACTAACAAAGAAAGAGAATATTAAAAACACCCGCAGTTTTAAAAAAGCTACGGGTGTCTTTGTGTCGTGTTGTACTGTCCTTAACTGTACGACCCTTATGAAACAGCTCCTTTTTTGTCAAATGTTTGTTTGACGGTTTCCTTTATTGCAGGGGCGATGCCCCCGACAGACTCTGATCTATGATTGCTATTTTGTCAAAGCTTTATTATCTGCTCTGAGTAGGGCATATTCTTTCTGAAATTGGGTACGTCCATAGTTTTTCCGCCGTTCATTACGGAAAGCTCGCTGAGAAGAGCAACGCTTGTCCATTCAGCGCCCTTATAAACGTTAAGCTCAGGCTGAACACCTGTCTTGATAGCCTCGATAAAGTCAGCAACGATATAATAGTCGCCGCCACCGTGACCTGCATCCTTGCCCGCCTCGTCCTTATATCTCTCGGGGAGAAGATCTCTGTAGTTATCCCAAAGGGAGCGCCAGTTCTCATGGCCCTTGGGATCCTCATCCGTATCAAGAGCTACCTTTGCCACGTCGCCAAGGCCTCTTGCCGCCTCATAGCAGCCCTTCGTTCCCTGAATGGAATAATAGGTCATACAATGGGGGCGGGGAGACAGCGTATCAACTCTTATCTTTACAAGCTTGCCGCTTTCAAGCTGACAAAGAGTCTGTGTAAGATCATCGCCGCGAAGTCCCCATTCGTTATGTCTGCCGGGAGAGAATGTGGATATTGCAACTACCCTGTCATCGTCAAACCACTGCATAACAGGGCCAAGGCTATGGGTGGGATAGAACGCACCGCGCTTACCCATCTGCCAGAAGTGGCGCCAGGTAGGCTTGCCTGCGGGAGTATTGTCACCGTAGCAAAGGGATGAGCATTCATGAGTATATTCGCCCTCACCATAATAGATCTCGCCGAACATTCCCTTTTTCACCATGGAGCGGACAAGCTGTACCTCGGGCATATAGCAGTAATTTTCCGCGTACATGTATATCTTACCGGACTTTTCAACCTCTTCGATAAGCCACCAAAGCTCATCCATCGTAATTCCCGCAGTTACCTCACACATTACGTGCTTGCCTGCTCTGAGAGCAAGGATGGCGTGCTGAACGTGGAGCTGCATGGGGGTAGCGATGACCACCGCGTCGATATCTGCCTTTTCAAGCATATCCTCGTATATGCGGTAGCACTGGCTGTCTTCAAGACCGATGCGCTCCTTGGCCTCGTCAAGAGCCGCCTCGCTCAGATCGCACATAGCGGTTATCTGCGCTTCCTCGGGCATAGCCTTCACCGCACTGACAATAGAAAAGCCGCGCACACCTACAATACCTATTTTTATCATGTTCTTACCGTCCTTTCACATGATCTGTATATTTTAATAATAGCACATATAAGAAAAATTGCAAGAGGAAGATCCGGCAAAGATGATGTATAACAACACATAACGCAGGGAGCTTTTTTGAAAAAAAGCCCCCTGCACCCCCAAAAAACTTTAAAAAAGAGGAAACGCATTTAATTGTAGGGGCTAACATTGGTATCTCGCTATCTGCACACGAAAGAGACTAAATTTTGTACGCAAGTAAACGAAATAGATACACATTGTTGTAGGGGTCGACGTCCTCGACGACCCGCAAGAGAGACTATATTCATAGCGAATCGTTACGTCTGTAATTAGGACAGTCGAGGACGCCTGTCCCTACAAATGAATTATTCATTTCACCTACAAAATTTCGGTATTATTGATTTTTCACTATCGTTCTGAAATGCGGGAGCATATGGAATGCTCCCCTACAGTAATCGTAACGTCCACTAACGAAACCTACTATACTTACAAAAATCATCCGTTAAAAAAGTAAAAAACCTCCCGTCTTACGACAGGAGGTTTTTATTACGTATTTATCAAAAGCTATTAGCCGATCTTGGAAGCGTTAACCTTGATTCCGGGGCCCATTGTGGAAGCAATGGTGCAGCTCTTGATGTACTGACCCTTAGCTGCTGCGGGCTTAGCCTTGATGATAGCAGCCATGAGAGTGTTGAAGTTCTCTTCAAGCTTCTCGCCGCCGAAGGAAGCCTTACCGATGGGGCAGTGGATGATGTTTGTCTTGTCAAGACGGTACTCGATCTTACCTGCCTTAGCCTCAGTAACAGCCTTTGCAACGTCGGGAGTTACAGTACCTGCCTTGGGGTTAGGCATAAGTCCCTTAGGACCGAGGATCTTACCGAGACGACCGATTGTTGCCATCATATCGGGAGATGCGATTACAACGTCGAACTCGAACCAGTTTTCCTTCATGATCTTCTCAACCATGTCCATCTCGCCTACGTAGTCAGCGCCTGCAGCCTTTGCAGCCTCTGCCTTGTCGCCCTTAGCGAAAACGAGTGTACGAACAGTCTTACCTGTACCGTTGGGGAGTACTACCGCACCACGAACCTGCTGGTCAGCGTGACGGGAGTCTACACCAAGACGAACGTGAAGCTCGATTGTTTCATCGAACTTTGCCTTGGATGTATCGCATACGAGCTTGATCGCCTCTGCGGGATCGTATGCCTTGGACTTATCGATGAGCTCTGCGCTCTGCTTATACTTCTTACCCTTAAACATTTTCTAAGTCCTCCTTATTCCTCAACTGTTACGCCCATGGAGCGTGCTGTACCTGCAACCATGCTCATTGCAGCCTCGATGGAGCCTGCATTGAGGTCGGGCATCTTTGTTTCAGCGATCTGCTTAACCTGATCCTTGGTGAGCTTAGCTACCTTGTCACGGTTAGGCTTGCCGGAACCGCTCTCGATACCTGCTGCCTTCTTGATAAGAACTGCTGCAGGAGGAGTCTTTGTGATGAATGTGAAGGAACGGTCAGCATATACTGTGATTACTACAGGAATGATGAGACCGATATCGTTCTTTGTTCTCTCGTTGAACTCTTTTGTAAAGTTAGGGATGGCTACACCGTATGCACCGAGTGCAGGACCTACAGGAGGCTGGGGAGTTGCCTTACCTGCGGGAAGCTGAAGCTTAATATAGCCGATAATTTTCTTTGCCATAATTAAATACCTCCATATGTGGTTTAGACGGGAGACTCAAAAAATTTTCTCCCTCCCACGTGTGTGCCTGAAGGGGCACGGCCTGTCCGCCAGAGCTTATGCCTCTGAGCGCTTGATCTCCTTGATGCTTGCCTTGATGGGCATATCACGGCCGACTGCGGATACTATGATCGTTACGTCACCGTTCTCTGAGATCTCTGCAAGTTTACCGGAGTATCCGGCAAAAATACCCTCTGCGATGGTTACCATATCACCTATAGCGAAGGCATCGTCAGCAGGAGCGGGTGCGTCGCCGAGGAGAAACTCAACCTCTTCCTCGGTAAGGGGTACGGGCTTTGATCCGGGGCCCACAAATCCTGTTACTCCGCGGATGTTTCTTACAACATGCCAGCTCTCATCGCACATTATCATTCTGATAAGCACGTATGAGGGGAGAAGCTTTGCCTCAGAGGTCTTTGCCTCCTCGCCTTCGCCCTCCGTTACGGACTCCATGGGAATGCGGACTTCTGTGATAAGCTCCTGCAGCCCTCTGTTTTCGACGATCTTTTCAAGATTTGCTTTTACCTTGTTTTCATAACCGGAATAGGTATGGGCTACATACCATCTCATTCCGGCATTCATCTCATTGATATCGCTCATTTTGGGATCGCTCCTCAGATAAGGATACCAAGAATATAGATGAACTTAGAGAAGATTGTGTCAATAACACCTGTTGCAGCTGCTGCAATAGCAAGCACAACAATGACCATGATGGTGTTTGTGCGCAGAGCCTTGGGGCTGGTCCAGACAATTTTCTTCAGCTCAGACTTTACGCTGCGAAGCCATGCAAATGCGCGAGAGAAAAAGGACTTCACCTTTGAGGTCTTTTCATTTTCAGCCATTTGTTTCTCTCCTTTACTTTGTTTCCTTGTGCAGAGTGTGCTTACGGCAGAAACGGCAGTACTTGTTCATCTCGAGTCTGTCGGGATCGTTTTTCTTGTTTTTCTTTGTGTCGTAGTTGCGCTGCTTGCACTCTGTGCACGCGAGAGTGATCTTTACTCTCATTGTTCGGTACCTCCTGTTATTCTGTAATTTCGGACTGAGTCCGTGAATGGCGACAAGGCCGCCAGTACCTTCCTCCGGGGTCCGTTTTATGCCCGTCTGACAAGGCACAAAAAAAGAACCCTCAATCAGAGGTAGAGTTATTATACCACCCCCGCCCCTGTTTGTCAACATCTTTTTTTCGTTTATTACTACTTTTTCCGTCTTTATTTTATCCACAAATTACCTTTGCGTCTTCTATTGACACGATACGACAGGTTTGTTATAATTACAATAGATAATTATTGATTTTTTCATCCCCCGAAAAGAAAGGTTTAAGACAATGTCACGATTCTTGAAAATACTGTCCGCCACGCTTTGCATACTGATGGTGGTATCTCTCGTTCCTCTCTGCCCCGCAAAGGCAGCAGAAGCAGGCAATGTGACCCTTGACGATATGGTCAAGGCCGCAGGAGACGTCATTCGTCCGAACGAGGGAAGCTACGGCTCCGTTAACCCCGACGACAACGGTGCTGTCAGCATCGGTTGGATACAGTGGCACGCAAACCGCGCCCTTAATCTTTTGAGATCTGTCATCTCAAACGATCAGGCTGTGGCAAAGGAGCTTCTGGGAAAAGAGCTTTTCAATGAGATAACCGATGCCAATACCATATGGAAAGACAGAACGGTCACGGAGGACGAGGCTGCAAGGATCTCTGCCCTTCTCCTTACCCAGCACGGAAAGGACGAGCAGGATAAGCTTGCCTCTGCCGATATCTCCATATACATAAATCACGCAGCAGGCCTCGGAGTGAAGGATCCTTCTGCTCTGGTTTACCACGCTGATATCGAAAACCAGTGCGGCTGGGGCGGAGCTAAAAGAGTTCTTGATGCTGCAAGCACCCTTGCGGGAGGATACGATAAGATCACTATCGATATTCTCTACGAGGCATCTCTGGCAGACTCCGTTTCAGGCAAATACGCAGTCCGCCGTCAGAAGACCTATAACAACTGCCTCCTTCTCGAATGGGCAGAGATGAAAACTGATCTTGAGGTATGGGACATCCTCTCCGTTCGCAACGTAAGAGAAGCTCCCGATACACAAAGCGCTCTTCTCACAAGCATTCCCGCGGGAATGAAGGTGATCATCAGCGAAAAGGTCTACTATGCCGCAGAGAACAGCACCCGCGCAAAAACTACGATGGGATGGATAACCCTTGATGCAAAATCCGCCGCCCTCAACCGCGAGCTCTCCGGCGGAAGCGTTCCCGCCCCCATCAATTTCGATACCAACGGCGGCTCATTCCTCCCCGTTGTTTCTTCAACAACGGCGTCTAAGATGAACTCCGTCAGGGGAGCAAATGAGATCATCATATACAATTCTGAATATGCAGGCAAAAAAACTCAGACAAATGCATACGGCAGCGAGGCTGTTATAGACAGTACGGGTCTCGTTACTAAGGGAGCTGCCTACGGAGCCTGTAAGACCGAGATCCCCGCGGGAGGCTACGTTCTCTCCGCACACGGCACTATGCACTCCTGGCTCTCGTCAAACATAAAGACAGGATACTACGTTTCAATAAACGAAATAGACCTCAGCATAACCGTTTATGAGGATAAAAACGCTTTCCTTGCTGCGACAGGCACATCCGAGACGGATAAGAGCTTCGGAGAGCTCCCCATTCCTCACAGAAACGGCTATATGTTCTGCGGCTGGAAGGACACCGCCGGCAACGATATCGGCTTTAACACTGTCTGCGATACCGCTCTTTGCGTGACCCTTAAGGCTGAGTGGCTCGAATCCGAGGGCACCTCCATCATTTTCGATAAGGACGGAGGCATATTCAAGGGCACCTGCTACTCCACGGTCAGCGGCGTAAATACCGATAGAGTTGAAAATTCCTTCATTATTTACTACGGAACTGAAACAACAAATACAAATCCTCACGGAACAGAGATATGCGTAGGCGCCGACGGCCGCGTTACCGAGATCTTCGGCTACGGCAACGGTAACGCACCTATCCCCGAGGGCGGCTTCGTTATCTCCACCCACGGAACAGCCTCCCTATGGCTCACCGAGGAGATCACCGTAGGCTCAATAGTGGAGTTCAATGAGGAAGAAATGACTGTCACCGCATATAAGGATGACAGCACCTACGAGATCATCCACAAGGCAGTGACCCCCGGCTCTCCCATCGGCACTCTCCCCGAAATAGAAAGACCCTATCACCTCTTCCTCGGCTGGTTCAACGCATCCGGTGAAAAGGCAACAAAAAATGATATTATGCCCGAGGCAGGCATGCTCCTTACCGCAAAATGGGAGGTGCTCCCCGGAAGCATAGTCTATAATACAGACGGCGGCACCATCACCTCCCTTAAGGCAGAGACTACCCTGACGGGCACGAATACCCCCAGAGGAGCAAATGCTCTGATCCTCTACAATGGCCGCGCTGCCACATCTACGAATTCTTACGGAACAGAGGTGCTTGTCGGTAACGACGGCATAGTTGATTTCGTTCATCCTGCAGGAATCGGAAACACCGTGATCCCCGCAGGCTCCTTCGTGCTCTCAGGCCACGGCACTATGTCCTCCTGGCTTTCTGCCAACGTTTCTGCAGGTAATTACGTTGAGATCAACAAAAACAAAGTAACCGTATGGGAAAGCAAGAATGCCTGCGAGGCAGAAAAGAACACCTCAGTGCTCTACGGTAACAAGGTCGGCGCCCTCCACACACCCAAAAAGGAAGGCCACGTGTTCCTCGGCTGGCAGGACAGCACGGGTAACATGATAGAGCCCGGCTCCACCGTGTCCGTTTACGGCGATCTTTGTCTCAATGCAATCTGGGAAAGACTTCTCACCGTTACCTTTGATCCCGGCGACGGAGTCTTCTCCACGGCGAAGACGGAGCTTGTTGCAAAGGGAGTGAACATCCAGAGAGGCGCTGACAGCCTCATTATCTACACAGGCAAGGCAACTACACAAACAAATATTTACGGTACTGAGGTCATCGTATCAAAGGACGGCATCGTTACCGCAATTAACGGCTACGGAAAGGGCAACAGTCCTATCCCCGACGGCGGTATGGTAATTTCCGCCCACGGAACGGCAGCCTCTCAAATGCTGAAAGCAGTAAAGCTCGGAAGCTATATTTCAGTTCGCGGCTACAAGATCTGCGTGTATGACAGCCCCGCAGCCCTTGACTGCGAGGACGGAACACTCTTCGTAAAAAGCGGCTCCGCACTGGGTGCTCTTCCCATGGCACAAATGCCCACGAAGGCGCTTTCAGGATGGGAAAAGGGCGGCGTTCGCTATACCAAGGACACCGTTATCACAGAAGATCTGACCCTCTTCGCATCCTGGACCGCCATCAGCGCAACAGTAGTCTTCAATCCCAACGGCGGCGAATTCGGCAGCATCATCTCCTCCCAAAAGGTAAACGGCACCAATATGCTTCGACCTGCCGACTCCATCATTGTATATGACTCAGGCTATGCCGGCGGTGTAGCTCCTACGAACAAATACGGTACAGAGGTCAGCGTTGATGCATCCGGCACCGTTCTCACAAGCCCCGTTTACGGAGCCTGCAAGACAAAGATCCCCTCGGGCGGTCTTGTTATATCGGGAATCGGAACGGGCTATAGCTGGATCATGGAAAATCTCAAGGCAGGCAGATACGTTAATTTCGACAAGGCCACCCTCACCTTAAGCGTTTACGAAAGCTATTCGGACTATCTTGCAGGCAATGAAAAGACCATCTATGCAAATAAGACCTACGGTCCTCTGCCTACTCCCCAAAGAGACGGTTACCGATTCTGCGGTTGGCAGGACAGCCTCGGCAATACAGTTACCGAAGGCTCTGTGGTCAGCGACTGTGACACCCCCGTTCTCACTGCAGCATGGGTAAGACAGTACTCCGTTTCATTTGACCTTGACGGCGGTACGACGGAGTTCTCAAAAGCTTCTGCCACAGGAATAAACTCTGTCAGAGGCGCAAACGACCTTATAATCTACTTTGGCGTAGCCTCCACAAATACAAATGCATTCGGAACAGAGGCTGCCATCGATAAAAGCGGAAAAGTCGTTGCTGTTTATCCCTACGGAAACAAAAACGCAGCTGTCCCCAACGGCGGATACGTTCTTTCCGGCCACGGCACTATGGGCACGTGGATACAGAACAATCTTAAAGCAGGTTACTTTGTGACAATAAACGACAAGAGCATCACCGTATATCAGGATGAGTTCAATATGAACGTCCTCGTCACAGGCACGGTCAAGGCAGACGAGGGAAGTGCTCTTTCCGCCCTCCCTGCAGTTAAGAAAACAGGCCACATATTCCTTGGCTGGTACTCCGACGGAGAGCTCTTTGACGAGAGCACACCCATCAGCTCAGACATATCTCTGACAGCGCGCTG
Source organism: Clostridia bacterium (assembly GCA_017416205.1). Taxonomy (GTDB): domain Bacteria; phylum Bacillota; class Clostridia; order Oscillospirales; family CAG-272; genus Avispirillum. Next base: position 44,000 of record JAFQDC010000047.1, read on the forward strand.
GGAAACAAGAAGGGTATCTATAAAGTACAACCTTAACGGCGGCAAATTCCCGGGAAGCGCAACGAACACGGCAGACGGAAAAAACATTCTCCGCCCTGCTGAGTCTATCATTATATACGATAACAAACACCACAGCTCCTCTACCGGAACAAACATATACGGAGCAGAGATCGTGGTATCGGCTGATGGTATCGTTACTGAGGTCAGAGGCTACGGAATGAAAAACGCTCCTATTCCCGAGGGAGGATACGTGCTTTCGGGACACAACACGGCAGGCACGTGGCTCGTTAATAACTTCCGGGTGGGTGACTTCGTTGTCCTTTCCGGAAACAAATTTACAGTTTACGAAAACGCTCATCAGTATGAGCTTATTTGCAACAAAACAGTTCTGTATGGTGAAGCTATCGGAGAGCTCCCCGATATTTCAAGAGTGGGAGCAAGATTTGACGGATGGCTCCTCCCCGACGGAACCATAGCAACCCCCGAAACCATTATGAGCTTTGATTCTGACGAGATCGTGCTCAAGGCAAAATGGAAATAAGCATAAAAATGGCTGTCGCAGACGCGACAGCCATTTTCCAGACTGTCGAAAAAGGCGCAGAACAAAAGCCGCAAAACATATAGTATTTAGTTAAGTGAAAAACGCAGTAAAAAAGTAGAAATCCGCCGATTATTTCGGCGGATTTCATTGTTGAATGCGGCTTTTTAGCCGCGAATTGTCCCTCTGTCGTACCTTTGTACGCCGACGACGGACAATTCACGGCTTCTGCATCCTTTTCGTCAGCCCGAAGTCAGCTTGTCGATACCTTTATCGACAAGCTGAGAAAGCCGCCATTCGGCGGCTTTCAGCTCTGATCACTTTACAAAATACAAAAACGTTGCGGCGGTAGCACCTCTGAGTATCGCGTAGCGCGGGAGTGCCATGGGGTCCTGCCCCCAATACGGATCGGAATCGGTGGTATAAGCAAACTCATACAGCTCACGGGCAATAGACATCACCCTTGAATCATATTTTCCGCTGGGATATGCAACCGAGGTAACGGCCTTTCCCGTTACCTGAGAGATGACCCATCTCGATCCGGCAAGCTGATTTCTGATATCCTCCTCGGAAAGAGAGGAAAGCTCGGGATGATCGAGAGTATGAGAGCCAAACTGCACAAGGCCGCTTGCAGACATCTCCTTTATCTGCTCCGTTGTCAGATATCCGGGGCTGTCGATCTTATAAGCTATCATATAGACCGTAGCCTTCAGATTGTACTTTTTCAAAATGGGGAACATATAGGTGTAGTTATCCTCGTATCCGTCGTCAAAGGTGAGGATAACACTGGTGTTTTCCACCTGGCCGAATTCATCGGCAAACAGAGTGTCTATTCCGTTATCAACGATGGCCCTTGCGTGGGCCTCAAACTCCGAGGGCCTTACAAACAGTGCCGTATTCGGGGTGTTTGGCTCATCGTTTATGCAGTGGTACATGAGGACCACGGGATAATTCTCCATAGGCTGAGGCTCGGGCACGTAAGGCTCAGTTTCGGGAACGGTGGTATGCGGAGGCGCGGTTGTCTCAAGGGGAGCAGTTGTGGTAAACGCAGGCTCTATTATCATAGGAGGGACCATGTCATCTTCGACCACTTCCGTTGTTTCGGGAAGCCCTGTTGTTTCAGCCGCAGTAGTCACCTCGGCTGTAGTCTCCTCAGGAGCTGTGCTCTCTTGTGCGGTGGTCTCCTCATCCGTATTCAAAATCGGCTCATCAAGCACTACCTTAACATCCTCCGTAATATCTCCTCCACGTTCAGACGCTTCACGTATAGGCGCATTACACGAGCAAAGAAGAACTGCTGCCGCTATCAAAAGCAAAAGCACACGAAGCTTTTTCATTTCAGACCTCTTTTTTACATCCAAAGTACTATTATTCTACATTAACACAGATTTTTTGTCAATATTAACACTGTTTTTGTTTAAATTAATTTTGTTATCTAAAAAAAACATTGACATGAAAAAAATGATTTAGTATAATTTTCATAGTATATACCGAAAGGACGGTACAGATTATGAACGTACGCGAAATACTTGCAGATATCAAGAGCCCCAGAAAGAAAAAGATAATTCTTGATACCGACACATTCAACGAGATCGACGACCAGTATGCCCTTGCATACTGCTACGTTGCAGATTCCATGGATCTCCTTGCAGTTACCGCCGCTCCCTTCTATAATGACAAGAGCATAAACCACGAGGACGGTATGATCAAGAGCTACAACGAGATCAAGAGAGTTCTGAGCCTTGTTGATCCTGATTACACGACTCCCGTATACGAGGGAAGCCGCACCACCATTGAGATCTCCGGCGGCGTTGTTGACAGCCCTGCGGCAAGAGCTATCATCGACATCGTTAAGAATTCCGATGAGATCGTTTACGTGCTTGCTATCGGCGCTATCACAAACGTTACAAGCGCTCTCCTTCTCGATCCCTCAATCAAGGACAATATGTGCGTAGTATGGCTTGGCGGAAACCAGCTTGATTCCAACAATCTCGGCGAATTCAACCTGGTTCAGGACTTCACCGCAGGTCAGATGCTTCTCAACTCAGGTGTTCCCGTGCTTCTCTGCCCTGCATGGTCCGTTACCTGCGTTCTCACAGCTAACCACGATAAGATCCTTGAGCTCAAGGGACACAACAAGATCTGCGACTATCTCTTCCAGATCACAGAGGAGGTCTACGTTGCAGCAGGTAGCCGTCCCGACTGGATCCGTACCATCTGGGATATCGGAGCTCCCGCAATTATCGAGAATCCCTCATGCGCTGAGATCGAGGTAGTTCCCACTCCCGTCTTCACAGATCAGAGGATCTACGCCTTTGACTCTACACGTCACGAGATGCTTTACCTCAAGTCTATCGACCGCGAAAAGGTATACGAAGGTGCTTGGAACGCGCTTTTCTCTCTTAAGGACTAACACCGTTTAGTTAATATTAATAATAAAATAACCATTGTGGTGCAAAAGATAGTCCCACACTCTTATCCGCCCCTTGCGAGGGGCGGGGGACCGCTTGCGGTGGTGGGGTAGTAGGTTCTGATTCCTGCTAACTCTACTGATAACATGTAGTTTAGGTTTTTGTATCGTTGGCTTTTTTGCTGACGTTATGTCTGTTTAATTCCTTTGCTACTACCCCACCACCGCAAGCGGTCCCCCTCCCCTCGCAAGGGGAGGTTTTTTCAAAGACCATCTCTTTAATTTGTCCCCATATATTTTTATCATCTTAATAACATTTCTCATAAGCAACGACTCAAGGGTTCAGAAAGGATACAATATGACACGCGAAGAAATGCTTGCCGATATCAAAAGCGGCAGAAGAAAAAAGCTTATCCTTGATACGGATACCTATAACGAGATAGACGATCAGTTTGCCCTGACCTGGTGCTATCTCTCCGATAATATCGACCTCATCGCCGTAAACGCTGCCCCCTTCAATAACCCCAACAGATGCTCGGGCTATGAGGACGGAATGCTGAAAAGCCTCGATGAGATCAAAAAGGTGCTCTCCCTCATCGACCCCGACTACAAGACCCCCGTTTTCGAGGGCAGCCGCACCACGATAACCGAGCTTGGAGGAAAGCCCGTTGACAGCCCTGCGGCGAGAAATATAATAAAATTGGTAAAGGAGTCCGACGAGCCCGTATACGTTGCGGGAATCGGCGCTATCACAAACGTAGTGTCCGCCCTGCTCCTCGACCCCTCCATCAAGGACAATATGTGCGTTATCTGGCAGGGAACAAACGAGTTTTATAACACCGCCAATCCCTGCGACTTCAATCTCGCCCAGGACTATATGGCAGGTCAGCACCTTCTGAATATTGACGTGCCCCTCCTTATCAGCCCCTCCTGGTGCGTGACCCACGTTATTGAGGGAAAATACGAGGATTTCTGTATTCTTAAGGGACACAACGACATCTGCGATTATCTCTTCTCCCTTATCGACTGGTCTTATAACCTCTATAATCAGGCTGAGGACTGGACACACGTTGTATGGGATTTCGGCCCTCCCGCCATCCTTTCCTGCCCCGAGTGCGCCAATATAGAGACGATCCCCGCTCCCGTATTTGCCGACGGCAGCTATTACGCCCAGGATTCAACAAGAAGAAAGATACTCTACCTCAAGGCCATCGACCCGAAGATAGTATTCGATAACGCCTGGAAAGCGTTTTTATCCATTGATAAACATTGAAACGAAGGGGAGGATATCATCCTCCCGACATCTGCACGCGAACCAAACATAAAATTCAGGTATTCTTAATCGTACGCTATTGTTCTGAAGTGCTGGAGGATACTATCCTCCCCTACGGCTGATTCCGTTTGCACGGCGCGATACTTTATTATTTTCTTGAATTTCAACATAATTACACCTGCTTTATCGCAACCTCCGTAGGGGAGGATATCATCCTCCCGATATCTGC
>JAFQDC010000048.1 GCA_017416205.1 Clostridia bacterium
GATGCAGAAGCCGTGAATTGTCCGTCGTCGGCGTACAAAGGTACGACAGAGGGACAATTCGCGGCTAAAAAGCCGCATTTAACAATGAAATCCGCCGATTATTTCGGCGGATTTCTACTTTTTTACTGCGTTTTTCACTTAACTAAATACTATATGTTTTGCGGCTTTTGTTCTGCGCCTTTTTCGACAGTCTGAAAGCTCCTCGCCTTGGCAAGGAGCTTTCAATTTAACTGTTTGCAATAACGTCGGCAAGCTCTTCGAGAGCCTTTACCGTATCTTCCTTAACGGAGGAGCGGATGGTGACTACGGGATCGCATACGGTGATGTCCTTCATCTCCGCAAGAGCGTTTTTGATAGTCCTTGCGGCGGTAGGTCCCCAGGAGCCGTTCTCAACGATAAATGCCTTTCTCTCGCGGAAGGTCTTTGACTTCAGGTGTGTGAGGAAATCAGCCATGGGCGCGAATACTCCGCCGTCGTAGGATGCGGCGCAGAATACGATTCTGTCGTATCTGAATGCGTCCTCTACAGCCTCTGCCATATCGTCGCGGCATATGTCTGCAAAGGCTACCTTCACGCCACGCTCACGGAGCATATCGCAAAGGAGAAGAGCCGCCTTCTTTGTGTTGCCGTGAATAGATGCGCAGGTAACGAAAACGCCCTCGTCCTCGGGACGGTAGCTTGACCAGATATCGTATTTTTCAATATAGTAACCAAGGTTTTCGGAAAGGATAGGTCCGTGGAGGGGGCAGATGATGGCGATATCAAGAGTTGCCGCCTTTTTCAGAAGGGCCTGTACCTGCGCGCCGTACTTGCCCACGATGTTGAAATAATAGCGTCTTGCCTCGCAGGCCCAGTCCTCCTCGGTGTCAAGGGCGCCGAATTTGCCGAATCCGTCTGCGGAGAAGAGGATCTTGTCCGCTGAGTCATAGGTCACCATAACCTCGGGCCAATGGACCATGGGCGCCATATAGAAGCTGAGAGTGTGTGCGCCGAGGGTAAGTGTATCGCCCTCACCGACTGTGACAAAGCGGCGGCTGTAGTCCTCCTCGTAGAACTGACCGAGGATCTTGAAGGTCTTTTCATTACCGATAAGGCGCATTTCGGGGAACTTTTCGCAAAGCGCGTCAATGCTTGCGGCGTGGTCGGGCTCCATATGGGAGATGACCAGATAGTCAACGCTCCTGCCCTCAAGCTCCCGGAGAAGATTTTCCATCCATTCGTCTGTAAAGCGGGCATCGACCGTGTCCATAACGCAAACCTTTTCGTCAAGGATAACGTATGAGTTGTAGGAGATGCCGTTTGGAACCGTGTACTGGCTCTCAAAAAGGTCGATAGTCTTGTCGTCAACGCCGATATAGCGTACAGTATCTGTGATCTTTATCATTTTTATGCTCCGTTAAAATTATTTTTTATTAAGTGAAAGACAGTATTCTTTTGCATCAAATGGGTCAAGTGCGCTGTCCTTTTTTAAGTAAAGCGGATGATGGGGGTGACCCTTGGCCTTGCTGCGGGCGCCTGCCGTGTACCATTTTGCTCCGTAGCGCTCACCTATGGATATCATATCAAGAACGCAGTCGGGAAGGTAGTCCCGCTTTTCTATTATGGTGCCCCAAGCCGCCCAGACTGCGGGGGTATCCTCGGAAATGGAGAGTATGTATTCAAATGCCTTCATATTTTCTCGGTGCATATGAGCGTTGAATTCCTTTTCCATATCATCGGGGTCTGTTGCACGCTGCGCGTATACGTTGAACATGATAAAGCTGTCAAAGCCGTTATGAAGAGCGATCCTCTCGGCGCTTTTCAGGGTGTTGTCTAAGTTGTCGGGCTCGGCTGTGGATGGGTTGATCCCGATGCAGATGAGGGGTCTTTTTCCGCGAGTGCCTAAAATGTATCGGTATTCGGAATAAAAGTCGGGAACGTAGAGCCAGCGGGCTCTGTCGTAGCTTTCTGTCTCTGAGGGAACAAGGGCATCCTCAAAGGAAAGCACTTCAATTTCGGCGGTTGCAGAACTTGGAACGTGCATTATTTCAACCTCTCTTCAAGCTCAAATACAGAGTTTACGATGCTGCCCTCATCAGCTCCGGCTTCTGTGAGCTCTTTATTTGATCTGAAGCCCCAGGTGACGAAAATTCCGTCGATTCCTGCGTTCTTTGCCGTCAGCACGTCCACCTCGGAGTCCCCGATATAGACAGGATTGTGAGCTCCCATTTTCTCTATTGCCATACGGACAGTGTCTGGATGGGGCTTTCTTGGAACGCCCTCCAGCTCGCCCAGTGAAACGCCGATCAGGTCACCGAAATATTTGGGCATCAGAAGCTTAACTGCGTAGTCAGCCTTGTTTGAAACAACGGCGGTGGGAATACCTCTCTCTTTAAGAGCGGAGAGAAGCTCTGTTATGCCGTCGTAGGGGCGTGTTTTGTCCTGAGAGTGGTCCGCGTAGTGCGCCTTAAAGGCAGTAAGTACAGAGTTTAGAGCTTCTTCGTCAGTACCCTCTGGAACTGCCTTTCTTGCGAGATTGAGCATACCGTTTCCCACAAAGACGCGGATCTCCGAAAGAGTCCTCGTTTTCATATTGTGAGCCGAAAGGGCATAGTTCATACTGTCGCAAAGGTCTTCAAGGGTATCAAGAAGAGTACCGTCAAGATCGAATATTACTGAATCGTATTTCATAAAAGCTCCGTTTTTCTTGACACCCGCATCCGTTTTGTTTATACTGAGTATATCAAAAGAGAGGAGAGCGCCGTGAGAGATATTGAGAGAGACAGATACTTTATGCAGGCGGCCATAGAAGAGGCAAAGAAGTGCGCTCTTCTTGACGAAGTGCCTGTGGGAGCTGTCGTTGTTCGTGATAATAAGATAATCGCGTCCTCAGGCAACGGCAGAGAGACCTATAAGGATGCTACCTGCCACGCCGAGACCGATGCCATAAGAGGGGCATGCCGCGCCCTCGGAGGCTGGAGGCTTGTGGGCTGTGAGCTTTTCGTGACTCTGGAGCCCTGCATAATGTGCGCGGGTGCAATGATCAACGCCCGTGTGCCTGCGGTAATAATCGGAGCGCGTGACCCGAAGGCGGGAGCCTTTGGAAGCTTTACCGATATAAACGCCCTTGCAGTAAACCACCATCCCGAGATCGTTTTCGGGGTAATGGAGGAGGAGTGCGCCTCTCTTCTCAGAGAGTTTTTCCGCGAAAAGCGGGAAAGAGGGAAACGCTGGAAGAAAATGAATAATGAATGATGAATAATGAATAATGAATAATTATTGAGGCTTTCCGCTTAAAGGCGGAAAGCTTCATTTTCTTTTCACTTTTCTCTCTTCTCTTTTCACTTCTTTTTGCCGCATCTCTCCGCCGCTGCCATAACTGCAAGTCGGGCGCTTTCATAGGTAAGTCCGCCCTGCATAAATGCAATGTAGGGGTCGCGCATAGGTCCGTCTGCGGAAAGCTCCATTGTGGAGCCGCCGACGAATGCGCCTGCCGCCATAACTACCTCGTCGACATATCCGGGCATCTCCCAGGGCTCGGGAGAAACGAATGCGTCAACAGGGGAAGCGGACTGAATACCGCGGCAGAATTCAACGAGCCCCTCGGGGGTCTCAAGCTTTACCGTCTGAATGATATCGTGGCGCGCTTCAAAGGGGCCGGGGTTAACGTCGTAGCCAAGCTCATTAAAGATGTATGCCGCAAGGTGGGCAGTCTTGAGAGCCTCGGCAGTTGTATGAGGAGCATAGAAAAGTCCGCGGAGAAGATTTCTGTTCTGCCCCAGGGATGCGCCTACCTCAAGTCCGACGCCGGGGCAGGTGAGTCTGTAGCCTGCAAGGTCAACTGCCTTTTGTGTACCCACAAGATAACCGCCAACGTCGGCAAGTCCGCCGCCGGGGTTTTTGATAAGAGAGCCTATCATAAGGTCAACGCCGCAAGAGCAGGGCTCTGTCTTTTCCGTAAACTCTCCGTAGCAGTTGTCAAGGACAACGAAATGCTCATTTTCAAGACGGGAGTGTGCAAAGGCGGCAGCCTCGGCGATCTCGGCAACAGAGAGAGTTTTTCTGTCCATATAGCCCTTTGAGCGCTGAACGAATACGACCTTGATCCTGCCCTTGTATCTTTCGAAGGCTGCGGCAACTCCCTCGTAGTCGATGCCGCCGTCCTTGCCGAGGGGAACGTCAGCATATTCAACTCCGAAGTCAATAAGGCTTCCCGAGCCGTCGGCGCCATCCATACCGATAACGGAATGGAGAGTGTCGTAGGGGGCGCCTGTGACAGAGAGCATAACGTCGCCGGGGCGGAGAAGGGCAAAAAGGCCGATGGTGATGGCGTGAGTTCCGCAAAGGATGGAGGGGCGCATAAAGCCTGCCTCAGCTCCCATTACCTCTGCGCATATCTTGTCGATGGTGTCACGTCCGCGGTCACCGTAGCCGTAGCCTGTGCTTGCGGCAAAAAGGCCCTCACTGACGCGGTTTTCGCGGTAAACGTCAAGAAGCTTTTCCGTTCTGTAGCGGGAGACCTCGTCGATGGCGGCAAATATATCCTTAAGCTCCCGCTCTGCGCGGGCAGCAAGAAGTCTGGTATTTTCTGAAATATTCATAGGATTGCCTTTCCATGGAGTAAATTCATATAATTCTGCATAGTATTTTATATAAAAACTGCATAAAAGTAAAGAGGTTTTGTTATTTTATCTTGATTTTTTCGGGTATTGTGGTAAAATACTGTTATATATTAACAAAAATGTTGCGAAAGCGAGGATATATATTATGAAAGGTGTTATTACAATCGGACGAGAGCTTGGAAGCGGCGGACGTACCATCGGAAAAGCAGTTGCGGAAAAGCTTGGCGTTGCTTACTATGACCGCGAGCTTATCGATGCGGCGGCAAAGGAGAGCGGCCTTTCTCCCGATTTTATAGAGCAGAACGAGCAGGCGGTAACTGGAAGCTTTCTTTACAATATCGCAATGGGCAACAGCTATTCCTACGGAATGCTGGGACTTGCGGGAACAAATTCTCTTCCCCTCACGATGCAGGTGTTCATTGCTCAGCAGAAGGTGATTCTTGAATATGCAAAGGAGCCTTGTGTGATCGTTGGCCGCTGCGCCGATTACATACTCCGCGAGCGTGAGGACGTATTCAAGGTATTTATCTATTCCGATCTTGAAAAGAGAGCAGAGAGAGCTATCGAGCGTTACGGCTGTGACAGAAAGAAGGCTCTTGATCTTATCGCAAAGAGTGATAAGGGCAGAGCACGTCATTTCTCCACCTTCACCGATTGGGATTGGGGCGACAGATCAAACTATGATCTTATGATCAATTCCGGTTCAGTTGGTATCCAGAGCGCAGTTGAGATCATCTGCGGATGTGCAAACGGTCTCGGCATATGATGAGATAAAAGTGAAGAGAGAAAAGTGAAAAGAAAATGTTGAAACCCGCCTTGGCGGGTTTCTTTTTTGTATCATAAACCGTCAAATTACGGTTTATATGTCGCTTTTTTGTAAAAAAGCTCCGCAAAAAACTTCAAACTATGGGTAATAAAGAATGACAAAGTATACCTATAGACAACTAATTAATCCCTTTTTTGAAGTTTTTCGGGGGGTGTGGGGGCCTTTTTTCAAAA
>JAFQDC010000004.1 GCA_017416205.1 Clostridia bacterium
ATGATCTCGGTCTTGGCAAGCCCCAGTATGAGGCTCCTAAGAGCGGCGACGGCATGATGTTCATTATCGTAGCAGTAGCAGTGGCACTTCTTGGCCTTGCTGTTGTGATCGGTAAGAGAAGAAGCGCTGTAAGATAACAAAACAAAAAAGATCCTTCCGGAAACGGGAGGATCTTTTTTAGTGAAGAGATAAGAGAGAAAAGAGAAAAGAAAAGGTAAGAATCCGACTTACAGGTAAGTCGGATTCTTTTGTATAAAAGGCAAATGCATAAGAGATATAAAAGTCAAATGCCAAATATGCTGAAACTACTTGATTTATTATACCGTATTTGTTATACTAATCTAAGAATTGCCTCCATAGTTAAATGGATATAACAAACCCCTCCTAAGGGTTAGTTATGGGTTCGATTCCCGTTGGGGGTGCCAACAAAAAAGTCCCTTTTGTCTTCCAGACAAAAGGGACTTTTTTGAGTGATGCGTTCCTTTCGGATCGTGATGTGCACGACCTGCGTGATGTCGACATTCGGTCTGTGATACACGCCTGCGGCGCGTGGGCGGAACGCATCGCAACTTGATTCACTGAAATGTCAAAAATCTTACTACAACACTTTACAAAATAATATATTCGTGTATAATTAAAGTGTATAAACAGTATTGTTCAGAGGTTAGTTTTGATTAACAAGGAATTAAGAAGATTAAACAGAAAACAGCTCCTTGAGCTTTTGCTCGTTCAGACGGAAAGAGTAGAGGCTCTTGAAAAGGAGCTTGCGGATACAAAGAAGCTTTTGCAGGACCGCAAGATAAATGAGGATGAGGCAGGCTCCATTGCAGAGGCTTCCCTTCGTATTAACGGAGTGTTTGAGGCGGCTGAAAAGGCGGCGGCTCAGTATCTTGAAAACGTAAGGATCAAGGCCGAGGGCGGCGATTCCAAACCTCCTAAATATGAGAGCGCTGAAGCACTTACCGCAGAAGAGCTTATTGCAAACACTGAGCGCATATGCCGCGAAAGAGAAGCGCTCTGTCAGGAGAGGCTCGATCATATAAACAAATTGATAAATGAAAGATACTCAGAGTACAGAAAGCTGAATGCTGTGTATGAGGAATCTATGAATACCGTCCCTGATGAGGATGAGGAGGACTAATGAAAAGATCATTATTTTCATGTCTGTTTCTTTGCACATTATTCATTCTTTGCCTGTCATTGGCACCGCTGTGTGCCTGCGTGCAGGTGGACACGGAAAAGGACTCTTCCCTTACCGTTCAGTATAAGTATGAGGATGATTTGTACGAGGGGCTCAGCATCAATGTCTATAAGATAGCAGAGGTGATGCCTGACGGAACGTTCAAGCTGACAGAGGAATTTAAGGATTATCACATTGATCTATACGGTGTTGCTTCCCAGGAGGAATGGAAGACTGTAACCTCCACTGCCTGCGCGTATATTGAGGCAGACTCAATTTCCCCCACACTCAGCCTTGTGACTGACAGTGAAGGTAAGGCGATCGCCGAGAATATCAAGCCCGGTCTGTACCTTACTACATCCGTCAAGGTAGTAACGGAGGATAAAACAGTTATTTTTGATAATTTTCTTACCGTGATACCCGACAAGAATGAGGACGGAACGTATAATTATGATTTGACGGTATATCCCAAAGTAACGTCGTATACCCCCACGGGAAAGGATATTGAGTATAAGGTCATAAAGCTCTGGAAGGATGCTGATGCAAGCGAGGATCGTCCCGAAAGTGTAAAGGTAGAGATCTTCTGCAACGGTGAGCTTGCCTATTCTGAGAACCTTTCCGCAGAAAACAATTGGACCTATAAGTGGAGCGCCAAGGACAACGGCGACAGCTGGACCGTATGCGAAAGAGACGTTGACGAAGCGTATAACGTGTCAAGCGAAAGGGAAGGAAACACCTTTATTATAACAAACACCCTCAGAACTCCCCCCGGGGACGGCGCACAGACGGGTGACCTTATTGCCGGATGGCCATTTATAGCTTGCGTTCTTCTGATCGGAGTTGTGACCGTGGCTGTTATCATCTGGAGAAGAGGAAGAAGCAAATAATGAGCAGGACAGGAAACGTAGTAAGCATAGTGTGTCTTGCTCTCGGCATTGCTCTTATCCTTCTTGCAGTGGGGGCTATCGGATATACTGTGATAGGCCAGAATGCCGCAACCGAGAGAAACGAAAGAATTATAAGCTCATTTTTTGACACGGTGCCTGAGATATCAGACGGGTTTATATATGAGAGATCCGACTATCATATGCCCACTCTTCAGCTTGAAGGGGTTGACGTTATCGGTATAGTGGAGGTACCCCAGCTTTCTGCAAAGCTTCCTGTTTGCGCATCCTGGGATAAGATGGAGGCGAGTCTCATTCCAAGCCGCCTTTCCGGTAGTGTATATGACAGCTCTCTTGTGATAGGTGGCGCAGACAGCAAGGGTCAGCTTGACTTTTTTGAAGAGATATGTGTTGGAGATACAGTCTTTTTTACAGACGTCACGGGAGATAGGTTTGAGTATATAGTTTCTTCCATCGATGTGATAAAAAACGTGCCCACAGGGGAGTTGATCGAAGAAAACGATGATCTTCTGATGTTTGCAAAAGACGCTTATACGAGCAAATATACAGTGCTTCATCTGAAGCTTAAGTAAAAAAGCACAGTAAAAAAGTAGAAATCCGCCGATTTTTCGGCGGATTTCGTTGTTAAATGCGGCTTTTTATCAGCGAATTGTCCCTCTGTCGTACCTTTGTACGCCGACGACGGACAATTCACGGTTTCTGCATCCTTCTCGGCAGTCCGAGGCTTTTGCTTTGCGTATTATTCTATGCTTTCAAGAAGTCCCAATCTATGCTTCCATAAAAGAATCCGAAATACGGACTCCTTTATACGGTCGATAGTTATTTCTCCCGAATTAACGGCAGCGAGGACTGCGGGGTAGTCGTTTGCGATGTTTGTTGTGCAGAGCATATCGTTTCCGCATTTGACGGCGCGGACAGCGGCGTTTTCGCCGTTTGTGTATAGAGTGATCGCACTCATAGAAAGATCGTCGGTCATGATAACGCCTTCAAAGCTAAGGTCGTTTCTGATGAGTGAATGAATGCTTTCGGAAAGAGAAGCGGGCGAGGTGGGATCCATACAGTATACTATATTGTGAGATACCATAATACTGTCAGCTCCGCTTTCAATTCCCCGTATGAAGGGAAGAAGGTCCTTTTCCAAAAACTCGGAATATGGACGGTGATCGTATGCGATTCCCGTATGAGTATCAACGTTGTTTCCGTAGCCGGGGAAATGCTTGAGCACTGTACCAAGATTTTTGTTTGTTGATGCCTTTACTGTTTTTTCTATAAACGTGCAGGTGCTTTCGGCATCGCCGGAAAAAGCACGGTAATAGATAAAGTCATAGGGATTTTGTGAAAGGTCGCAAACGGGGCCGAGATTTACGTTTACACCCAGTGACAAAAGCAGATCAGCTTTTTCTCTTGCGTCTGAGTCAATAGCATCCCATCCACCCGTAGAGAACACATCCCGTGGGGAGAGAAAGGGGGACTTGCGAAGAGCAGGATTTAAGCTTACGCGAACAACAGAGCCGCCCTCCTCATCAACTCCGATCAAAAGTGGAATTTTTGAGTTACCCTGATATGCACTGATATTTGCGATTATCTGATCCTTTGTGAGATTGGCAAAATGGTTTGCAAAAAGAACAAGCCCGCCCACGTGATACTGATTATTTAGTCCGTCAAAGCCTGCGGTATATGGATCCGCGAAGAAGAGCTGCCCAACAAGCTCCTGAGTGGTCATGCTTGACATAAGAGCTTCGATCTTTGTTAGCTCGTCAGGCACAGCAGGCTCTTCTGTGGTATCGGGGAGAGCGGTAGTATCCGGTGATGTGGTTTCTTCAGTGACAGGAGGCGAATTCTCTGAATTTGGAGCCGTATCGGCAACGGTAGTGTCGGTGTTGCTTTCACCTATTGCATCGGGGCATATTCGTATCGCAATGGCGTAGCCGATGATCATCAGAGTGGCGAGAACCGTAATAGCCAATATAGGAATATAGTTTTTATTCATTGCTTTCATAAAGAATCCCCCGATCAAGGTCGGGGGATAAATATTACATACCGAGAGCGGCAGCGCCGATGATGCCTGCGTCGTTCTTAAGAGTTGCGATCTTCAATTCGCACTGAGGTGTGCCGTCGCGGGAATAGGTCTCAGCGAATACCTTATCGTGGAGAAGCTCGATGAGGGAGTCGCCCTCGTTTGAGATACCGCCACCGATGGAAAGCACGTTGGGCTGGAAAATGTTGATGATGTTAACAAGGCCTGTAACGAGGTAGGAGATATATTCGTCAACGACCTCCTTGCCAAGCTCATCGCCTGCTCTCATAGCGTTGAATGCAGTTCTGCCGGAGAGATTGTTGAGGTCGCCGCCGCAAAGCTCCTCCATAAGAGTGAACTTGCCGATCTTTCTTGCGTCCTCCATCTTCTCGCGTGTGGTGCGGATAAGGCCCGTAGCGGAGGAATATGTTTCCCAGCAGCCGCGGCGACCGCAGGTGCACTGACGTCCGCCCTTTTCGATAACAACGTGGCCAAGCTCAGCGCCTGCGAAGTTGAAGCCGGAGTATACCTTGTCGTCAAGGATGATACCGCCGCCGACACCTGTGCCGAGGGTGATCATAACGGAGTACTTGGAGTCCTTTGCAACACCTGCAACAGACTCAGCCTTAGCAGCTGCGTTTGCATCGTTTTCGATATAAACTCTCTTTGTTGTTCCGAGGAATTCGGAAAGCTTGCCCTGCATATCGTAGTGACGGAAGGGAAGGTTGTTTGCATAAATGATCTCGCCGGTGTCGCAGTTTGCAGTGCCGGGAGTTGCGATGCCGATGGATCCGATGTCATCCATTGTAAGACCTGCGTCAGAAACGAGCTTTCTGCAGAGAGCGGCGATATCTGCAGTGATATCGTCAGCGCTTCTGTCAGGGGAAGCGTTTGTGGGGGTAGAAGCCTTTTTGATGATCTCGTAGTTCTCGTTAACGATACCTGCGGCGATATTTGTACCACCGAGGTCAATTCCGATATTATACATATTGAAAGGTCCTTTCTCAAATTAAATACTACCTTTATTATAAAGTTAGTATGCCGATTTGTCAACATAATAATTAAATGAGTGTCAGATTCAAAGGATCAAATCCCGTCAAATTTTGGTTTGAGGGGGGAGGGGAATGGATGCAAAGAACTTTTTTGTAAAAAAGTTCTCTGCACTCTCAAAAAACTTCAAACTGACAAAATGAACAAAAGGCAAAAGGCTCTGCTAAAGAAAAGACGCAAAAAAATGAGCTCGTTCATTTTTTTGAGTCTTTTCTTGCAGAGGAGGCGCTAAGCGCCGCAGTACTCCGTACTGCAACCTTTTGCCTGCCAACCTTATCTATACCAATTTTTCGAAAGTTTTTGGCGGGGCGTGGGGGGCTTTTTTCAAAAAGCCTCCCACATATTCCTCCCCCACAAACCCTAATTTGACAACTGATCTTCTTGCAGTGCATTTCCCCAAAGGAAAACTCAAGACAAATTGTCTATAAAATTTCAAAAAAACTATTGACAAACAGTCTATAGTTTGTTATACTCAAAATGTAGACAGACAGTCTATGCTTTTTGAATGTCATGACAAATAAGATAAACGGAGGTAATTATGAAGCTTGAAAGACTTCCCGACGGTGAGCTTGATATTATGAAGGAGCTGTGGCGAGAGGGCAGGGGCCTCAAGGCAAGTGAGATAGCGAAGCTTCTCGCGCCTAAGCATTCCTGGAAGGTCCCCACGGTCCACGTTCTCCTTTCAAGGCTTTCGGAAAAGGGATTCGTTGAGGTTGACCGCAGCGGATATTCCCATAAGTTTTCAGCTATCGTCAGCGAAAACGATTATTTCGCCGCTGAAAGCGCAAGCCTTGCGAAAAAAACGGGAGGTAAGCTCCACGCAATGTTTGCGGCCCTAATTGACAGCGCCGACATTACGGACGAAGAGCTTTCCGAGCTTTCCGCGCTCCTTGATGCAAAGATGAAGGAGATAAAGAAGGCGAAGAAGGCAGATGAGAAGAAGGACTGACTGTCCTTCACAGTATAGAAAGGTATAAAAATGAAAGCATTTCTTATAGAGCTTGGGATAATATCCCTTCTGATGGCGGCGGTCATCATACTTTTGACGGCCTTTTCTGGAAAGCTTAAGGGACGCTTTTCCGCATCCTGCCGCTACATGATCTGGCTTGTGGTCATTGCGAGGCTTGCCATTCCCTTTGGCGGAGTTCTCGTCCCCTCGCTTATAAATATTCCCGTGGATAATACACAGATCGAAGAAAACTCTCCTGTTGACGTTGCTCCCGAGAATGAGGGATACGTTGAGAGCGTACAGAACCAGAACAGCAGTGGTAGCATCAATGCAAACGTTAATAACAACGTACATAGCGGAACGGTTGATAATACTGAAAACTCCCCCTCAGCTCCAAATCCTGCGCCTGAGAAACCTCCGATGTACAACGGCTTTACAGAGGAGAAGGGTGAGGATAAAGGCTTTGAGTTTACTTCAGATATGATAGCTCCCATCATATTTGCAGTATGGGCGGCGGGAGCCGTTATATTCTTTACTGTTAACGTGATCAGATATAACAGCATTAAAGAGGCAATGAAGAGAAATCTCACCGCGGCCGACGGCAGAGTGGCTGAGATATACGGGGAGATTTGCGCGGAGCTTGGAATAAAGAAGGCGCCCGCGCTGTATTCAAGTCCCCTTGCTCAGAGCCCCATGCTTTGCGGATACTTTAAAAAGAAGATAATCGTACCGAGGCTTTCCGTTTCCGAAGGCTCTCTCAAAGCTGTGCTTACCCATGAGCTGACCCACCATAAGAGAGGAGACGTATGGGCAAAGCTTCTTGCACTTTTGGCAAATTCTATCCATTGGTTCAATCCTGCGGTGTATATGGCAGTTGAACGCTTCAACTCAGAAATGGAGCTTTCCTGCGATGAAAAGACCCTTCTCGGGAAGGACGATGAGGCGAGAGTTGAATACGGCAAGACAATGCTTGATATAGTCAGCCGTTGCCGCGGCGGTGAGGCTGTCCTTACCACAAAGTTCAACCCGAAGAAAAACGCATCCGGCGAGCGAATCAAAAATATCCTTGATACGAGAAAAAAGGGCAAGGGTATCATCATTATTGCCGCAACGGTGCTGACCTGTGTTATAGTTGGTGTTATCATCGGCTGTGAGGTGGTACGGGCTGACGAGGAGGAACTTCTTTCAGGGGACGATAACTACACCGTTCTTCTTGCAGGCGGCAAGGAGGCAGGCTTTATCCTCTCCGCAAAGGAAGGAAATGAGCCTGAAAAGTTCGGCGATAAGGTGCCCTTGAAGCTGTGGATAAACGACAGAAACGAAGGCGTATACTTCGAAGGATACTACGACAGCACATACGTCGAGGACAGAACAGAGTATAATGCCTTTGACCTCACAGACGACAGCGTTCCCGAGCATATCGTAAAGATGCCCACCATGGGCGGTACGGAGGGGATACACGGCGAAGAGTTGCACGTATTTGACGGAGTTACCCTTGAAGAGATAAAGATAGCCGATGCCCTCGGCTACCTTAAAGAAAACGTCGAGCTTTCAGGTGATGAGCGGGCATTTCACGTAAAGTACGGTGGCCGCGATATCCTTTTCAGAAAAGATCATTTCGTATCCAAGGGACGCCTTGATAAGCCTTATATTGCAGAAGATTTTTACAATTTCAGCTTTACCGACGATGCTAAGGGCTTGACCTGCTCTTATCTCGTCCCCGTTGCAGAAAGCAAAACGGATACTCTCGGATATCTTAAGGTCATATACGAGTATTCAAAGAAGGATAAGGCTTTCGTATGCTCCGATGTATATATCATCGGTCCCGAAAAGTGCGAGTCCAACAGCGAAAACTGGGAAATGACGGCACATAACGCATCAGTTACCCTTATAGGCCCCTATACTCTCAACTACTCGGGTGATGAGAGAATCATTAAGATATACGAATACGGCGACTTCCGTGAGGAGGATGCAAAGGAAGGCTTCTCAATAACTCAGATAGATACATATACTCCCGAAAAATTGCCGAAGCTCTTTGTTTCAGGTGACGAGAAATATGCTGCTATTCTATATAGCGTAGCCCGTTATGCAATAGACGATACTAAGGAGCAGAGAGTGGCTATCGTTGATCTTGATAACGGTAAGGTCATCTGTATTGTAGATCCCAATGAAAAGACTATTCTTGAATCCCACGGACTGAGCGTAGATACTATTGAGCCCTATACCTACGCCGCAACCGAGGAGGATCCCGGATACGAGATCACCGTGAACGTGATGGAGACCTCAGACAGCTTTTTCAGAATAGACGTAGCACTTTTGACCTACGATGCAAGGCTTACCCTGAAGGGTCATTATTACTTCGATATGACGGGCAAAGATCTCGGTCACTACGTAAAGGACGAAGCTATAATAGGCGACCCCTTGAGAGGTGATACACCTGAGGGTATAGAGGGAATAGACAGTCTTGCGGGAGTAGCTGACGAAGTAAAAAGCGCGGCAAAGGCTCTTCTTACAAAGGATACGGCTACCCTTGAAAGTCTGACGGGATGCGCCGAGGGAGTTCTCTCAGCATACAAGGGCTTTGAGTTCGGCTCATACAGCTATAAGGTCAATGACGATATGTGTATCGAGATCGACCTTGAAATAACGAAAACCACTCTTGAGACAGTTCCCGCAGGCAAATACCTTATAACCGTGGGACAGGGAATGTACGGCGTAGATATCCAGGGCTTCGTTCCCTTAAAGAATAATCTCGCCGGAGAGGGCGCGAAATTCATGTATATGTGGATGGCTATGATGGGAGAACCTGAGATCCCCGTAAACGCTCCAAATACGGAAAGCTATCACAGAGCGCTCGTTGACTTTATGTTCCAGCAAATGGGAGAGACTACTCCCAATGAGTACCGCAAAATGGCAAAAAAGATGTTCGGCATAGACTCTCTTATGATCCCCGAGGGCTTTATAAATGAAGCGGGCAACGTATATGTCGGAGGCCACGGCGGCGCTGTGAGAAGCTTTGAGATCGTATCCGAGGAGGTCTCGGGAGATACCGTGACCGTGACGGTGCAGACCTATGCCGATCATATGAAGACTATAAAGTCAAGGCTTATTAAGAATACTTTTAAGAAGGTAGACGGTGTTCTTGCAATCCTTACCTCTGAGGTGATTGAAGACAACGGTTACGAAGAGCCTGGATACTCATTATGATGGGGACAGAGTATTCAAGTCTTTATATTCCGTGCATCCTTCTGATGGTGATATGTGTCATTTTCTGTGCCGTCCCCCAAATTATCCATTTGGCACGACGGGGAAGGGCTACGGAAAATATCATCATCGGAAGGGTGATAATAGCAGTAACCGCTATCATTTTCACCGTTAATCTTTGCGGGTATGATCTTCATCCCAAAATCAAGCAGGTGGTGTATACGGTATTGTTCTTCATCTCCCTGCTTTTGCTTCTTTCTGCCATAGGGTCAAAGGGAGTAGCCTTTCTTTTGGGAATCGTTATCTGCATAATGTTTGTTCTCGGTGCATTTCTGTTTGACAATGCCGTTGTAAACCGTGAGGCAGACGGCAAGGAATACGTGGCTGTATATTCAAAATGGACCGGAATAGGCCCGACGCACGTATATTATTATGAAAGGCATTTCAGTGCTTTTTCAGAGACGAAAGCCGAATTTGTAGAGGACTACGGAATAGTTAACGGCTCGTGGGAAAGGATCTTTGAAACGGAGCCAAACTCAGTCTGCCGCTTTGACGGGGAATGAACCCAAATGCAAAGAAAGGTATGGTCATAAGAATGAAAAAGGATGTAAAATACAGAATAGGGAAGAACAACGCGGGCACGGTCATTGGAATAGTTATGCTCCTTATATTTGGCGGTGTTACTCTGTGGCTGTATTTATCAAAAAACGGAGCCTTTTTCTTCGGCCTTCTTCTCTCTTTGGTTATGCTTGCAGTAAACGCGGCTTCATTATATAACGAGCTGTTTCACAAAATAATAATAGACAGCGAGGGATTATATTATAGGACCGCACCGTCAAATGGTAAAAAATACGGCTATAGTGATATTGCAAAGGTTTGGGTCAGCTTTGGTAAGAATCTGAACGGAACTGAAAGTGAATACTGCAACGTAAGGCTCTGCAGCGGCGAGGATATCAAATTTCTTTTCTTTCCCTACGATGCTGAAGGAATAGGATACCTTATGGAAATGGTGAAAAAGCAAGGTGAAAGAGATATGCCAATATGTGACGGTGATGACACACAGATATATCATATCAGCGGAAAATTCCTTGGGAAAACAAGAATTGTGATCTCCTCGGTCATACTCCTTATCACGGTGCTTTTAGAGATCGCATTGATCCGAAATACTGTGCTTGCACTGATAATTCCCATTGGTATTATACTGGCGGCTGTTGATTTTACATATAATCTCATAAGATATTTTTGCTTTGCCGTAAGGATAGAGCCTGAGGGATTTTTCGTCAGAACAAATCCCTTTGACGGGAAATACTATAATTATTCAGTTATCAGAGATTGCAAGGCGGTGATGAAAAAGCACAAGCGTCGCGACAGAGGCCGCGTGACCCATAATATGTATTACTATTATTTCGTTTTTTGGGACAGAGACGGCGTTGAGAGAAGATTCCGGTTCGAAAAGGCGGTAAGCTCCCACGAAATAGAGGTGCTTAGAGATCGTATCATACGAGCAAATTCAAAATGGTGAGACCGAAAGAAAGAACTCTGTTGCGAGAGCAACAGAGTTCTTTTCTTATTTCTTCTTCCACGGGGGATTTTTGTTTATCTCCGAAAGCATAGCAACGTAGCTTTCGTGGCGGTTTTTGGATATTTCTCCCGCCTTCACCTTTTCAAGTACGGCGCAGCCCTCTTCCTTTGTGTGGGTGCATCTCGTGTAGCGGCACTCACCCATAAGGGGGGCAAATTCGCGGAAGGTGTAGGGAAGGCTCTCCCTGTCGCAGAAATTGAAGCGGGCGAAATCCAGCATTGAAAAGCCGGGGGTGTCTGCAATAAAGCAGATGCGCTCTCCAACTGTTACTGGATAAAGCTCTGCGTGGCGGGTAGTGTGCTTTCCTCTCTGTATCTTTCGGCTTACCTCTCCCGTTTTCAGGGAAAGGGAGGGGAAGAGCTTTGCCATAAGAGTGGACTTTCCGGCGCCGCTCACTCCTGCAAACGCGGCGGTAAGAGTGCCCTCAGCCTCTTTTTCCATATAAGAGAGGAGCCTTTCAACTCCCTCTCCCGTATACCCCGAAAGGGTGAACACAGAAAAGCCGCCTGTGCGGTATATATCTGCGATCCGCTCCGTTTCCTTTTCGTCAAGGTCTTCCTTGGTGATGATAATGACAGGCTCGATCTCCTTGTCCTCCGCTGCTGAAACGAGCTTGTCTGCCGTGAGCAGATCGGGCTTCGGCTTCGTTGCGGGGATAACGATAAAGAGGTGGGAGAGATTTGCAAGGGCGGGGCGGATAAGGCTGTTCTTTCTGTCGACTATATCGTCGATAAAAAACTCCTCTCCCCCTTCATCTGTAGGCTTGCAGATAACCAAGTCTCCCGGCAGGGGAGTTATTCCGTCGTGGCGGAAAACGCCGCGTGCACGGCAGGGAACCGTGTTATCCTCCTGCAAATTTATCTCTATAGGGGAAATAGGGCGGACTGAATAAAGTCCGCCTATTCCTTTGATTATTATTCCTTTAAACTGCTTTTCATTCATTTGTTCTTATGCCTCGGCGCCGCTGTCATCGGGGCTTTCTGTATTTTCGGCAACTGCCTCTGTGGTGTCGTTGCCTGAGGGCTCGGGGGACGTTGTATCCCCATTGCTCTCGCCCGTGGTGTCTTCACCTTCCGTACCTGTAGTTTCCTCAGGCGCGGTAGTATCCTCTACGGGAGGCTCTGTGGTCTCCTCGGGAGCGGTAGTCGTATCCTCAGGCTCTGTGGTATCCTCCTCGGGAGCCGTCGTTCCGTCGGGGTTCTTGGGGTCATAGTCGGGGCCGCCGCTGATAGTGAGATTGATTTTTGTGCCCTCAACCACTTCCTTGTCCTTTTCAAGAGACTGGCTGATGACCTCTCCGCGATCCTTATCGTTCTTAACGTAGGTGACAACGCCAATGCGAAGCTCAAGGTCAACGATCTTCTTAAAGGCCTGCTTTTCTGTCATACCAACAAAATCGGGCACCTTCACCTCGCCGTCCTCATGGCCCTTGCAGACGTATACGGTCACCGTGCTTCCCACGGTGATCTTCTCGCCTGCGGCGGGAGAGGTGTATATTACCTGACCGTCCTCACGGTAATCATCCTTTTTGTATTCGATGATATACTCAAGATTTCGGTTGCGGAGCTCCTTGACTGCGGCCTTATAGTTGTAGTCGGAGAGGGAGGGCATAACGATCTCCTGATTTCCGCTGCAGACCGTAAGAGTGAGCTTTACCTTTATCTTCTTTGAAGCACCTGCAGAGGGAGACTGCTCCATAATAACGCCCTCTTCATAATCGCCCGAATACTCGTAAACGATCTCGGCGGCGTATTTATCGGAGTTTTTCAGAGCCTCTGCAAGCTCTGCATCGTATTTCATACCCTCGAAGTTGTCTACCTCGATGGTCTCAACAGTCTGGGTCATTGCCTTGTTTGCGCGGCTCAGCACGAAGGAGGCGCTGATTGCAAAAACTATAAGGAATGCAAGGGAAACACCTGCAATGATGGGAAAGAGGGGACCGCCGCCCGTGAGAAGGGAAAGAACGCTTTTGGGCTCTCCGTCCTCATGCTTCTTTGGCATCTTGAAAATGATGTTGGGGTTTTCCTTAAGGCGTCTCAGCTGTCTGAGCATATCCTCGCAGGACTGGTATCTGTACTGGGGATCCTTTTCCATGGCGATGCCGATGATCTGCTCAAGGCCGCGGGGCATATTGCGGTTGATCTCCGAGGGGGCCTTTGCAGTTTCGTTTATCTGCATCATAGCGACGGAAACGGGGGAATCTGCCGTAAAGGGAAGCTCGCCTGTTGCCATTTCATACATCATAACGCCAAGGGAGTAGATATCGCTTCGGCGGTCGATCGTGTGGCCGCTTGCCTGCTCGGGGCTGATGTAGTATACGGTACCGATGGCCTTGTCCGTGACCGTAACGGTCTCGGCGTTTGCAAGCTTTGCGATACCGAAGTCCGTCACCTTGATGATACCGTTTTTCAGAAGCATAATGTTCTGAGGCTTGATATCACGGTGAACGATGCCCTTTGAGTGGGCGTGAGCCAGAGCGAGGAGAATCTGCTCCGTGTAGCTGATGATCTCACGGAGAGTGAGCTGGCCGCGCTTTGACATATAGTTTCTGAGGGTGATGCCCTCAATGTATTCCATAACGATATACTTGATGTCCTCGCGAACGTTGACGTCGTAGATGCTGACGATATTTCTGTGGGACATCATGGCAACAGCCTTTGATTCGTTAACGAAGCGCTTAACGCTTTCCTCCTCATCGGCTATTTCTTCCTTAAGCATTTTGATAGCCACGGGGCGGTTCATGAGGAGATCCTGGGCGAGGAACACCACAGCCATACCGCCAACGCCGATGATGCGTTCTATTTTATATCGGCCGTCAAGGACGGTTCCGACGTATTTTTCATAAATTTCCATAAGACCTCCATTATTGAGCTTTGAAACTCGACTATGTTCCATAGGAACAAAAATGGGTTGGGTCCCATTTTTAGGGAGAGTTTGTGCGTGAAAAAAGTGAAGTCAGATGTTTGCAAACTGTATTTTCACGCTTTATATCGTGAGAAGGACTGCGGTGATATTATCCGTGCCGCCGCCTTCGTTTGCCATATCGATAAGTATTTCCGCAATAGGGCCGAGGAGTCTGTCGTTGTCAAGGGCGCAGGCGTGCTTGACGGTCTCGGCGATCTCTTCGGGGGAGACGTGGTTTGTAAGTCCGTCAGAGCAGAGAACGCCTATGTGGTCCTGCTTAGCTCCCGGGGAGCAGGCGGGAAGGCGGGTGGTGTAGATGTCCGCCTCAACCTGAGTGTCCGTGCCGACAGCTCTTGTGATGATATTTCTGTTAATGGATTTTTTAGCCTCTTCCAAGGTCATCTTGCCCATATCAACAAGATACTGAACGTAGGAATGATCCTTGGTTATCTGAGTGGCAACGCCGTCGTTTACAAGATACATTCTGGAGTCGCCCACGTTTACCGTAAAGATAGTGCGTGAGCAAACGAGAGCGGCAACGAGAGTAGTACCCATACCGCTGAGACCGGGCTCGTTTTCAGCCCTTTCGTAAACGACGCGGTTTGCGCAGTCTACAGCCTCGGCAAGGGTCTTTCTGATGATACGCTCCTCTGTTCTTGTCAGCTTTTCTCCGGGGGAGAAGCTTTCGGCAAACTCGTTGATGCTGTTAACGAAGCTTTCGCAGGCGAGACTTGAAGCGATACCGCCGCCGGCGGCGCCGCCCATACCGTCGCAAACAACGCAGAGCATCATTCCGTTGTCAAAATATTCGCAGAAAAAGCTGTCCTGATTGACTTTTCTTTTCCTGCCAACGTCTGTTCTACCGCAGCAAAGCATGGCTCACCCTCCTTATAATATTATGGACTAAAAAACAAATATTCACTATATTATACTCTATTTTTTCCCTTTTGTAAATATCTTTCGGAATATTTTGGGAGTGGCACAATTGTAAATTAATATCTTTGTTGCAAAAATGAAAAATTGCGTTGAAGAGAGGGAGAGATAAAAAAATCGGTGTGTTACTATAGGGCAACCGTGAATGACCGTGCGCACGAGTTTTACGGAAATATATCGAAAGGAGAACTTATAAATGAGTTCTGTAAACATTAAAATTTTTAATACGGTAGACGAGATGAGAGCTGCTACCGAACTTGCAGTTGGTGATATCTGCGAAACATTGGGCTATGATGCCGCAGGTGACGGCGGCGGTGCGAGGTATATTGTAGATTCAAAATCTGATTCCGATACTGTAGATAATGGCGATACTGTGATTTTTATCACAGCTGACGAATCGGTTGCACTTGTAGCAAGACTGATAACCACAAAAGCTGTTAAGGTATTCAATAGTGTGAAAGAAATGGCATATGCGAATGACTTTGCAGTTGGTGACATCTGCGAAACTCTGGGTTATTATGCTGCAGGCGACGGTGGCGGCGCGAAGTATACCGTTACAGCCGGAGAGGCAAGCGAATGTAACGACATGAGCATTATTTCACTGGTATCAAAGGGAGAAAATAATGAAAGCTTTGTGGCAAGATTTATGGATGAAGGCAAGCCTGTTAACGTTCTTCAGTTTGGTGCGAGGAATTATTATTCGAGTTTGTCAAACAATATAGTTCCTGTTGACAGAAATGATTCTACTCCTATACAGTTTGCCATTGACTACACAGATGATCGCATTGATGATATTGTTGGTAACAAATATTACAACGCTATAAACACGGTGATACTCCCCGCTGGCAATTACGTTATTTGTGATCAGATCAAGCTACCACCCTATATGCAGATTCAGTTAGATGGTGATGTTTGCTTTTATTCATTTGTAACAGCGGATGATAATGTTACACTGTACAAATACAATCCTGAGGGCGTTGATGAAACCGGAAATAAAACTTACTTTTCAAAATTAACAAGCGATGATAACGTTTACCTTATGGATGAAGTGTTTATAAAGAATGAAAGACCTTCTTACGAAGAGCAAGCGACTGAAGCAGAAGACTATCGAATTAAGTATGATAATGAATACTTTGTTTATAAGAAAGGAATTTTGAAAATTTGTTATTCCTTTGATGAAAATGGCTTTGTAAGAAATCCTTATACGATTAAGCATCCTAACGGAAATTCTGTTAAACGATTCAATATACCGCCTTATGTAAACACTGAGGTTTTTTGCGGAAATGGTTCACTTTCAATACATAATAAAATGAATGTAAATGTCAAAAGAACCGAAGGTAAAGAACAAGATGTAATTCACGCTCCTTGTTATATTTGCGGTATTGAAGTAGGAAGCTTTGAAGAGTTTTCTTCTGTGGCAAAATATGATTTGAATTCAAAAGGAAAAACGTTTTATAGGGGAAGCAGCCCAATAAAAACTTCTCCTGAGTCTTTTGAATATAGCAATCTTTGCTTTTCCAATCTCAAAATTTGTTGTTGTCGTGTAGGATTTTTATCACGAGCAGTTAATTTCTTTTCAAATGTATTCTCAAACAATGAGTTTTTTCAGAACGAGATAGCATTTCAGTTCGGTATATACGGAGAAGATGAGGTGTTTGAAAGCAGTGCTGATGCAACAAACGGAACTGTGGGAATAGTAGGACAGATCGGGCATGATTGCGGTGAACTGACCCATTTTGAAAATTGCTTGTTTACTGGAAATAAGGTGTCTGTAAACATTCTTCTTTCTGCTTTCAATGCAACTTTTACATCCTGTCATTTTGACTTTGAAAACTGTGTTTTTCGAGCTGCTTACAGAACAAAGCTGATAGTGGATAAGTGCCATATAGAAGGAACCGGAAAGGTCCTCGGCAAAATATATTTCCCAGTAGGAACTGCCGTTACAGAACAGATGATGGAAGATTTTAATGATCGTGCAGGTAAGGATCATATGGACGAATTTGTAGGTATTCTGTATGCAAAGCCGGTAACAAGGTTTGGAGGAACTGTGGCAGAGCAATATTCCTACGTAGACCTTGATATCACTTCTTCAAGAATTATAGATAATACATATCTGCCCTGGAGTATGTTTTCATTCTATAACAGCGGAAAGGCTACCGTTTCAGATGGTCACCATAGATCACATCTGTATCTAAACAACAACGCATATGCATATGGACCTTACCATCCTCTGTGCTATTTTACCGCCGAAAAGGATGGAATTGTTCATTCTCCCTTCCTACTTTCCGAATTTCCCGAGGTAGAGTGTAGCGGTTCTGATTTCTTGACAGAAAAGCAGGCTGTACAGAACGTACCCGTAGTAAGCCGCGACAGCAATGAATGGGCAAGCTTTTTCAGTGCAGATAAGCCTCGAGGTAATCACCGTTTTCTTAGTAACAGAACACTTGCTTTGAAGTATCCTTATTTTCAGAATATAGAAAGTGGATCTTCTGTTCAAACTCTTGTTGGCGCTACTCCAGATTTGAAAAATGCACCTAATACGATTGTTACTGTATACTATAGTAATAGGCCAAATTATCGTTCTCCATTTGTTTCATATGATGACGATGCGAGGAGCTTTATCGTAATCCACATGCCTACCTTAGAACAGACAAATTACGAAGAACAACCGAGAGTGTCGATTTCTATTGATGATGATCTTGTTGCCTGTCAAAAAGGTGATGTTTTGGATGCTGCTCTTGTCACAGATAGCATCCTCTGTAATTGTACTTATGAAGAAAAAAGCGATGATAATGGCACAAAATCTTATAATGTGATTTCGCGAGAAAAAGTAATTCATAAGATCTGTTTCATAGAAATGAATTCTGCCGGCGTTGATATTGGAAAGTATAGTTATGAAACTCCGTATATGATGGCAAATACTGATAATGATAGTTGGTATGGTTCTATTTTCCCTGCTACGGCTACTTGTAGACATGTAGTTCACAATTCTGAGGCTACAAGTGTAAGAATGGTAATAGATTTTGCAGTTCCTATAAAAAACGGACCTGATGATATGAATCATCAAACTGTTTCAAGAATATATGCTCTTCTTGTAGAAAAAAACAAGTAAGTTTGGGGGAATTCCCCTTTACTTCCCCTGAGAATGTATGTATAATGATAATAGAAATACATTCTCAGGGAGGTAAATATGAAAAAATTTATATCAATTCTTCTTTGCTTTGCAATGCTTTTGGGAGTGTTTTGCGCATTCCCTGTGTCTGCCTCCGATGATACCCCCTACAGCGGCGGCAGCGGCACTGAGGAGGATCCTTATCTTATCAGTACCCCCGATGATATAGCGGAATTGCGAGACAGTATTGAAAACGCTCCGATATACAAAAGCAAAGTGTATTACAAATTGATAAATGATATTACCGTAAGTGAAAGCATTTCACCGCTGTATGCTACTTCGGGAGTTGGCTTTAACAGCTACAAGAACTCAGGATGCTCTTTTAATGATGATTATTTTGATGATGTTTTTTTCGACATAAAAAAATGGTATTCAGAGTATCAGTCTTCATACGGGAATTTATTTTATTCTTATGACCCATATATCAGTGATTACGGGAATTTAGGGCTTCGATATGTTGAAATGTCTAACAGCGGAGAATTTATTGAAGGCTTAGGAATATATAGATGGCAATATGAAGACACGGTCTACCCAACACTTTATAGAAAAGTAGCCTTTACAGGAGTATTTGACGGAAATGGATATTCAATAACGGCTGCCGGCTTCTTGTTCGGATTTGTTGAAAACGGTGGTGTTATTAAAAACCTTACATTGAAGGGCACAAAAGCTGCCATAGCATACAGTGTAAGTTCAAGCAGCACGGTTAAAAATTGTATTGTAGACTGTGAAACGTTATATACAGCTTCATGCTATACGGGAATTGCAGTAGGAGAAGAAGGTTCTCTCTCAGTGGGGGAAGTAACAGGTGCGGCGATTGCACACAATAACGGTAAAGTAGAAAACTGCGTTAACTATGCTGACGGCATTGGCGGCATTGTAGGAATAAATCGAGGAACAATAACAAATTGCCTTAACTTAGGCAAGGTTTATTCGATCGATGACAAAAATGCAAAAGAGATAATCTTAAATGTGAGTACAAATTACGACGTTTTGAATGCTCCCGTTTCTTTAGGATTCAGCCGCGGCAGTAAGATCTGCCAGAGCTGCGTTGACCTTGGAAATTCCTCTTATGGAATGTCAACGGATACCATATATACTCTTGATGAATGTATAGAAGCAGGTGGCGACAAGAGCGCATTTTCAGGTCTTGATTTTATCTACACATGGGTAATGATAGAGGGTATGCCTTATCTCAGATTTGCATGCGAGGGCACGGCAGGGGATATAAACTTTGACGGTACGATAAACGCAAAGGATGCAAATCAGCTTAAGACCGTTCTAACTCTCGGCATTGAGGGGCACGACTACAGAATGATAGCCTCCTTTGACGTGAATATTGACGAATCGGTCAACGCCAAAGACTCAAATCTCTTGAAGCAGAATCTTGCCGGCATAAATTAAACAATATCCACAAAAACCCACAGGGCGACCTGTGGGTTTTGCTGTTTTTTGGAGCCGGATATTCCATTTCGATAAAGAATGATGTATACTTAAAACAGAAACACATTCTCAGGGAGGTAAATATGAAAAGACTGATATCAATTCTACTTTGTTTTGCGATGCTTTTCGGAGTATTTTGCGCGTTTCCCGTATCTGCCTCCGAGGATATCCCCTACAGCGGCGGCAGCGGCACCGAGGACGATCCTTATCTTATCAGTAGTGCTGATGATATCAGAAGAATATGCAACAGCATCGAAGCCGATCCCTCTCTTTATTCAAAAAAGATCTACTACAAACTGACAAACGATATAACTGTTAAGAACGGTGCAAGTCCCTTATATTTGAGTGACTACATCGGTCCTAATTGTTATAAGGGAACAAGTTACGGGCTGGAATCCTTCGACTGTCAATATGACAGAGACAACAGTATAATCGAAACCGGAGAAGAGGGATCAAACTTCAGCGATATTGTTGAAAGGATGGGACCCCTCACTGTATTAAGAGATGATATAGATTATCCCCCAAGGGGATTTTCCTCTAATTTGTATATCAAGGAAACATTCAAGGCATATACTTTTGATCGGGTAGAGGATTATGCCGATGTGTTGTTTCGAGGTGGATTTGAAAACGGTGGAAGCCGTTATGACGGCTATAGCGAAACATACCGCAGAAATTTCTATAGAAGAGCAGCTTTTACGGGAGTATTTGACGGCAACGGTTATTCCGTAACTATAGGTGCGGGCAAATTTTTGTTCGGTTACGTAGAAAATGGCGCTGAAATCAAAAACCTAAAGGTAAAGGGAACGTCAGCGTCTTTGGCATACATGATTGACGCTACATGCAGCGTGCATAATTGCGCTTTTGAGATGTCAGAGGATAATACACTTTCATATATTTACAACAGCAGATTTGAGTATTCCGAGAACGAGCCTTTGCACATAGAGGATTATTACTCCACAAACAAGGGTGTGATAATGATAAACGGTGCTACTGTGACCGACAGTATCAATTACAAGTCATCGGTGATCAACGGAAAGAAATCGAGTTGCGTCGATCTTGGAAACAGCCTGAACTCCGCCACCGAGGATCTTATCTATGATCTTGAAGAATGCACGGCGGCGGGCGGTGACATGTCTGCATTCGAGCATCTTGATTTTGAGAATACCTGGACAATGATCGACGGAATGCCCGCGCTCAAGGTATTCTGCGAAAGAGGAGACCTGAATTTTGACGGTGCTCTGAACGGTAAGGATGCAAATGCAATAAAACAGATCATTGCTACCGGAGGCAAGAATCTTTGTGAAGCCGGGCTCATACTGTCTGACGTAAATTCCGACGGCACGGTAAACGCAAAGGATTCGAACGTTCTTAAAAAGAAAATTGCAGGCTGATATTATACGATATCAACAAAAACCCACAGGTCGCCCTGTGGGTCCTTTTGGTGATGGCAGAAATATTGCGCCTGTAGAATATAATTTGACAAATAACATATACTTTGTTATAATTAACAGAGAAAGAAGTGAAGGGGGGATATTGTGAAGCGCATCGGCAGCTTTTTAAAAAAGGCATACTCAAAGATCGCCTATTTTTTCAGGATGATCACAGAGGACCAGATAACCGTTTACGCGGCGCAGGCGACCTTTTTTATTCTCATATCCTCTGTCCCCTTCATAATATTGCTCCTCGGCCTTGCCAAATACATAATTGATATAGACTGGCTCCTTTCTCTCATAAACCGACATCTTGACGGTGAGATAGGAAAGCTTATCACCTCAGTCGTCAATGAGGTCGTTGACAATACGGGAGCCTATCTCGTTTCATTTACGGTAATAACCATTCTTTGGAGTGCCTCCCGCGGTGTAAATGCCGTTGCAAGAGGCGTTGCCGAGGCCTACAGAGTAAAGATCAAGGAAAATTTTCTTCTTGATATCCTTCGCTCCTTTATATACACCGTGGTATTTCTCCTGCTGATACTGATCTCTCTAATCGTTCTCGTATTTGCAGACAGCATCGTTGATCTGCTTTCGGGATACGTTCCCTTGCTCACCTACGTTCTTGATATTGTAAGGCAGTGTGGACCTGTGATACTCACGGTTGTGCTGACCGTGCTTTTTGCGGCCACCTTCAATACGGTATCGAGAAAGGGAAAGCGCTTTTCAAAGTCAGAGTATAAGGGTCTTTCTCACACGCTCCCCCGCGGCTTTATCTCTCAGCTTCCCGGCGCTGTTTTTGCAGCTCTCGGATGGGTGCTGTTCTCCTATTTCTTCTCCCTTTATCTCAGATATTTCCCCGAGGCCTCCTATATCTATGGAAGCCTTACCGCCATTATGGTCCTTATGCTGTGGCTGTATGCCATTATGTTTATTTTTATGCTTGGCGCCGAGGTGAACAAGCTTGTTTTCGATAAATGGAATATCGGAAAGCGCCACAAGGATTACGTAAGGCAGAAGAAGTTCAGAAAGATGGAATTAAAGGAAATGAAAAAGATCTCTTCCGGAAAAAGGAAGGATCATTGAACCGATAACCGAAAAAGCCTGAATGCATAGCATTCAGGCTTTCAGACTGTCGAAAAAGGCGCAGAACAAAAGCCGCAAAACATATAGTATTTAGTTAAGAGAAAAACGCAGTAAAAAAGTAGAAATCCGCCGATTAATTCGGCGGATTTCATTGTTAAATGCGGCTTTTTAGCCGCGAATTGTCCCTCTGTCGTACCTTTGTACGCCGACGACGGACAATTCACGGCTTCTGCATCCTTTTCGACAGCCCGAAGTCAGCTTGTCGATACCTTTATCGACAAGCTGAGAGGACTTTTTTATTGATTCTTTTGTAACGAAAGGCGCTTTTGCTCCTCCTCCACCATTTTCGCAATCCAGGAGCTGCCCTGCTCTGCCGCCATCTGAATATCTCCCACCACCGATTCATCGGCAAAGCTGTCAAATTCCCTTTGCTTATTTGAAAGGATCTCAAGTATTCTCTCGTCGACGGTATCATCGCAAAGAAGCCTGTGCACCTGCACGTCTCTCGTTTGTCCCATTCTGTATGCACGGCCGATCGCCTGATTCTCAATTGCGGGAGTGAGCTGAGGCTCGCAGAACACAACAACGCTTGCCGCCTGGATATTAAGGCCCGTGCCTCCCGCCTGCACCTGGCTCACAAGGATCGCGCCGGGGTCTGCGGCATTGAACTTGTCAACGATCTCCTGCCTTTTTGCAGGGGAGATATCGCCTGAAATAGTCTCAGAGCAACGCTCGCCAAGCAGCGCGTGTACCTTATCGAGGGTATTACGGAAAAAGGAGAATACGATGACCTTTCTGCCCTGCTCGCGGGCACTTTCGCATATCTCAAAAAGGCGCATAGCCTTTGATGATTTTGAAATATCGTCCACCTGCCAGGACACCTGACGGATAGCCATCAGATTGCCCGATGCCACCGCATCACGGTATATTGATCCTTCCTCCCCCGAAAGCTCGCACCACTGCTCCTTCTCAATAAGATCGGGAAGCTCCTTCAAAACGTCCTCTCGGACACGGCGAAGATAGACGCCTGAAAGCTCGCTTCTGAACTGCTCTGCGGTTGAAACTGCCTTCACCGCTTCGAGACGCTCTGCAATTTTTGGCTGCAGGCATTCCACAAGAAAGCACATCTCGTCAACTCGGTTAACAAGGGGCGTGCCCGACATATAAAGAACTCCCTCGGTTTTTTCGAGAAGCTTTTTCATTGCAACGGTACGCTGTGCCTCGGGATTTTTTACGTAATGGGCCTCGTCCACCACAAGAAAATCAAAGCTGAATCTTTCGGGAAGAGTAAAGCGGCTTATGGATTCATAGGTGGTAACGGCAACGTCTCCGTTTTCCCTCCAGCGACGAAGAGACTGCTCGTCGGCGCCGTGGATCTTCGTCACCTCAAGGTCTGAGAATTTTTTGATCTCTCTGCACCAGTTGATGAGCACCGATGCGGGGCAAACCACCATAAAGTGATGCTTTCCCTCTGCCTTCAGGGCGATCATTGCGGCGATCGCCTGAATGGTCTTTCCAAGACCCATCTCATCTCCGAGAAGAGTCCTTTTTTGATGTATTGCATACTTGACGCCAAACTCCTGATAGCCTCTGAGGGTTGCCTTGAGTCCCGAAAGGTCGGGGGTGAGCGCTTCTATCTTTCTCACAAGCTCCTCGGGGAGACCTGCGTTTTTCTTTTCCTCGGTGTTCAGATGCTTGCAGTATTTTTCAAGAGTCGCATAATATTTTGCCGAGTTTTCTCTGAAGTGAGCGCGGCACTCGGTGACGTCAGCCTCATCTGCGGCAACGTAGTCTGCAAAAAGGCCCTCGTCTCCGTATTCCCCCGAAAGCCTCTCTGAGAGAGTGCGCACCGCAAGGACAGACTCCTCCCTCTCAGCCTTTGAAGCAAAGAACCAGGAAATAGCTCCTGCGGCTTTGCCGGCTCTCGTTATTTCCTTCAGAGAGCTTCTGTAGTTTGCCTCATACAGAGGAAGCATTCGGGCTCGCAGCTCATCGTGAACGATAAGCTTGTAAAGCGCACCGATAATTGCGTCGTCAGCCTTGGCAGGAGAATCAACGTCAATGCGAAGTGACATCTTTGTGCGGGTGTTTTCAACGATGGACTGTGTCAGCTCGTATATTTTTTCAGCGCCCTGAGCGCCGATACCGTCAAAAGCTTCGATCTGCATGCGGGAAAGCTGAGAAAGCTGATATACGTTTTCTATTCCCGCGGCCTTAAGGTGGGTAACACGCACGCCCTGCTTGCTTTGAGTGAGCATATCAACGCTCATTGCGCAAAGCTCAGCCTTGAATTTTTCGTTATAAAAAAGGTCTGCAGCACGTCTCACCTCTGCAATTTCCGCCTTTTGCCCGTCAAGGGCCTTTGCAAATCTTGCATTTTGCGATTCTGCCCGCCGCACAAGATCCTTTACTTGCTTTTTGTCAGGTCTTTCACTCATACTATCCCTCCTGCTTTTTTCATTATTGTAACATAACATCGGTATATTATCAACCGAGGGATACAGATAAGTTAAGATCATATATGCCGGATCAAAAGAATATTCGGGTTTGTGGGGGGGATAATGGGATTTTGTAGGTGAGTGAGGCGATTTAGATAAGGCCTCACCGGACGGATCCCCGCAAGCGGGTCCTTCCGGCGAGAGGGAGTCGAGGCGTGGCTCCTCGCTCACTTTATACCGTGATTTCTGTGTAAATAGCTTTATCGGTCGGAGGCAAACACGAAAACAAGAATTATTCCTAAAATGTGACTAAGTCACGGAATGGATGTATAAAAGGGGGTATAATAAGGTCACAAAGAAAACAAACCTACCCGAAAGGAAATAACAAATATGAAAGACACTAAATTCTATATCTGTGAGACATGTAAAAACACTGTAGGTATGATCCACTCATCAGGAGTTCCCATGAAGTGCTGCGGAAAGAATATGACTCTCCTTGAAGCGGGCACCGTCGAAGCAAGCCACGAAAAGCACATTCCCGTTGTAACGGTGGACGGTGATAAAGTAAAGGTAGTAGTGGGAAGTGTATTGCATCCCATGTCTGAGGAGCACAGCATCGAGTGGGTGTACCTGCAGACAGACAAGGGCGGACAGCGAAAGGAGCTTTCTCCCTCCGATGCCCCCGAGGTAACCTTCGCACTTTTCGATGAAAAGCCCGTAGCGGTATACGCATACTGCAATCTCCACGGTCTCTGGAAAACAGAGCTTTGATTTAAAATAATTCACAGAAAGGAACATAATACCATGACAGAGAAAGTACACCGTCTGTTAAACGAACAGATCAATAAGGAGCTTTATTCAGCATATCTGTATCTGGATTTTTCAAACTACTTCAAGGAAAAGGGTCTTGACGGATTTGCGAACTGGTATATGATCCAGGCGCAGGAGGAAAGAGACCACGCAATGCTTTTCTACACGTATCTGCAGAACGAAAGCGAGAAGGTCACTCTTCTCCCCGTTGCAAAGCCCGATAAGGAGATAAATGCTCCCATGGACGTGCTCCTTGCAGGACTTGAGCACGAGAAGTACGTAACGAGCCTTATCAACGATATCTATGCGGCGGCGTACGAGGTGCGCGACTTCCGCACCATGCAGTTTCTTGACTGGTTCGTAAAGGAGCAGGGCGAGGAGGAGACCAACGCAAACGATCTCATCACAAAGATGGAGCTTTTCGGCGGCGATCCCAGAAGCCTGTACCTTCTGAATCAGGAGCTTGCGGCGAGAGTTTACTCCGCTCCCTCATTAGTGTTATAAAGAAAGGTGATCAATTATGAAATATAAATGCCCCATCTGCGGTTGGGAATACGATAGCGAAAAGGGATGCGAAAAGTGCGGTATCGCGCCGGGGACTCCCATAGAGGAGCTGCCCGAGGAATTTGAGTGTCCCGTATGCGGAGTGCCGAAAAAGCACTTTGCAAAAAAAGACTGACCGAAAAGCCTTCTCCGGCATATAATTAAAATAGGCAGACTTTTGCCGGGAAAGGATTACATATGAAAATAACGCTTGTTCGATCTCCAAAAATTCTTGCTCCTCTCCTTGCAAGAATATTCGGATTGAGATAAAGAAATGGGCTGTCGCCGGTGCGACAGCCCATTTTAGATTTTTTATGAAACGAAGCTTCCTGCGATGATACGCTTGAAGATATACATATCCTTTCCGGTGAGAGATCCGTCACCGTCAAGATCTGCTGTGAGGTAAGCTACGCTTTCCTTTTCAAGAGTCTCGCGTCCCGCAAGAACACGTGACATAAGGAATGCATCCTTACCGTCAACGTTACCGTCGCCGTTAACGTCGCCGGGAGCGCTGAATATCAGATTGGCGTCAAACAAGGGGGCGTTGTCATTTCCGAACCTGATGGTTGACCAGTTATAGTCCTTGCCTATGAAATAAACAGCGGACAGTGAGTCGCATCCGGAGAATGCCTTGTCGCCTATGCTTGTTACGCTTGAGCAGAAGATTATGCTGTTGAGAGACGTGCATCCCATGAAGGCACCCTCTGATATCTGAGTCGTGCTGTCGGGGAGGGTGATCGTGCGAAGAGACGTGCAACCCTCAAATGAATACTTGCCTATTTCACAGACCTTTGAGGGAATGATGATATGAACGAGCTCCTCACAGCCGGAGAATGCATGATCGCCGATATAGCATACGGGATGACCCTCAATATATTCGGGAACGGTCACCTCAGAGTCGTTGCCGTTATACCCTGTGATCGTAACCTGACCGTTTTCGATATAGTACTCAAAGCCGTCAGGGGAAAGGGTGGATGCGAGGGGAAGAAGCTCGGTCTCGCAAATGGCGCATACGGAGCAGACTCTTTCTCTTGCGCCGCGCACGCTGCCGGTGGATTCAAACATCACGTTCCACTCGCCGAAGCTGTGAGTGGTGCAAATATCGTCAGCGGAGAGGGTAATGACCTCAAGAGTATCCTCGCAAATGCTGCAGCGCTTAACTGCAAAGCCGTCGAGCTCCTCTGTGGGGTTCATAACGATCACGGCTTCTCCGGCAATGCAGACGTGCTCTTCCACAACGTCCACAACGTAGTCGTAAACGTTGCCGAAGCTGTCTTCGATGCGAATGGTGCCGCTTTCATTTCCTTCGGGCACAGCTGTGATCATACCGTCTCCCGTGAAGCTGAGAACACCGTCTGAGATAACGGCAGTTTCGTTATCGCAGGAAAGGGTAAATCCGTCACCGTTTACAACGTATACGGAATATCTGACCTCTCCGGTGGCATCCTTAGCTTTGATCTTTGCGCCTGTGCTTTCAGTTGCCTTAATGTATCTTACGGATTCTGTATTTGTGAGGTAGCCGTCCATATGGGGAACGAGTCGGAAATATGCAGGGCTCTCACCGTCGCCATAGCTTTCCATAAGAGCCGAGGACATGGAATTCAGGTATTCGCAAACGTCAGAAACTCCGAAGTACTGAGGACCCTCGTCTGTTACGGTATATGACCAGGGGATCGAGGTTGTGTTGTCAGCGGATTCCGTCATAATAACGCTCGTGAGCACAAATCTTACGGGGATCGCACTGACAGCGCTTCTCAAGGAATCAAATATGTCGAATGAATCTGTGCTTTCGGAGGCGCCGACAGTATCAATAAGCTTTTCGCATACTCTTACTTTTGTGAGGACAGAGCTGATATCCTTTACCGAATGAGCGGCCATCCATCCTGCGCAATCTGCGCTGATGGCGTCAAGCTCCTTGCCGATACCTGTGTTTGAAAGGGCGGTAGCCATGCCGATCATCATATTTTTGCCGGAGGAATATTCTGTTTCAAGAGCTGCAAGCTCCAGTGCAAGCTCTCTTGCAAGTCTGAGCTTTTCTCCTGTAAGAGAGGTCTGGGAGGAAATAAAGGTGTCGAGTGCCAGGCGGCAGTCGGATACGGATACTGAGATGCTTCCCGTTGTATCAACGGCAGAGTTTACGGCCATATAGCCGCGGATAAACTGCTCAGCACCGTTGACCGTGTCCGCAAGCTTTTTGAGCTCGCGCTCCATTGCATCTGACTTGAAGAAGATATTAACGGAGATCTCCATTATGAGCTCGTCTCCGGGAAGGAATTCGGGAATAACGTCAGAGCTCATCCAATCAGAGGTCTCGATCCTCTTGTAGGAGGAGCCGCTCTGGTGATATACCTCCATGCCCTGTACTATCTGAACCATATGGCTCAGATAGTAGAGAGGTCTGTCTGAAACGTTTGAAAGGGTGATCTTAATGGGATAATCCTCATTGTAGTATGCGGCGCCGGGGAATTCAAAGTGGAGGTGCAGAGCATTTCCTGCAAGCACCTGCAGCTCGTTTTCGGAAACGAACAGATCGTCGATAGGCTCCTCGAAGGGCATTACCATACCCTGGAGGCGAGCCTCAATGCCGTAGCTGCCTTCGCGGTCTCCGCGAACGTACCAGTGAACGCTTCTGCTTTCGCCGCCGGGAACGTTTTCAACAGCCTGAGAAAGGGTCTGCTCGCTTCCGGTCATTGCTGCAAGGGAAAGTCCCTCGGGAAGATCAAGAGTTGCTGTAAGATCCTCAAGGGTATCTGTCATTGAGTTGTTGATAATGAGCATCTCTACGTCAAACATTTCCTTGAGCCACTGAACCTCACCGCGGATGATGAGGTAGAATTTATCGCTTACGGGATAGACCTTCATTTCCTCACGAACACCGGTCACGGGATCTGTCCAGCTGCCGTAGAAGTGTCCGTCGCCGTCGCAGGTGCTGATCCAGGAGAAGCCGCCGCTTGCTGTTGAAACCTGGGGGATCACCTTATTTTCGGCATTGACGTAATAAATGAACTCTATCTCGTCAACCGTGGGAGTGAAGGAAAGCGTCAGCTCATATTTGTATACGTGCTGATTTGCGGGATCAGACGTGTCGATTCCCGCCTCCTCGATCTCCTCGGAGGTCATAACGTGGTGCTTGAGCTCGGCCTCATAGGTCTCAAGGTCGCTGAGTCCGATCTCGGGAATATCGTTAACACCGGGCTTAACGTTTACGGTAACGTTTCTGACAAGGCAGCCCTCTGCATAAGCTGAGATCTTGAAGGAGCCTACGGGGAGAACGAGGCTGAGCTTACCTTCCTTGTCAGTATTGAAGGTGTTCTCTCCTTCAGATTCGGTAGTGATGAATATCTGGGCGTTTTCTATAGGCTTGAGTGACTGTGCGTTTACGACCGTGAAGTTAACGAGGCCGTAATTGGGATCGGCAGTATAGTCAACGCTGATCCTGTCAAGCTTTTGCGTTTCCGTATAAGAGCATACAGCGCATACTCTGTGCTGCTCGCCCTCAAGAAGAAGGGTAGGTGCGCGGTCGATGATCCAGTCACCGTATGAGTGGTCGGAAGGATCGGTATAGTATGCCTTGTAGCTGTAGGAGCAGCCCGTGCATTCAAAGACGGTGTAGCCCTGTGTCTGGCAGGTGGGCGCTATTACAGATCCTGTGAACTCGTGATCCTTTTGGGGAAGGCTCTCGCGCTGTATAGCTTTGCAGACTGTACACTCTTTGTATCTGCTTCCCGCAGAGGTACAGGTAGGAGCTACGTCTACGATCCAGTCGCCGTAGAAGTGGCCCTGTGGAGCAGTATGGTCGTCGTTATATGAGTGATCGCAACGAATGCACGAATACGTAGTATATCCTGAAGAGGAGCAGTCGGGAGGAGTCACCACGGAGGTGTATTCATGTCCGAGAGGGGAGATGGCGTCTGTATAGCTATATGCACAGATCATGCATTCGTGGTACTGAGAGCCGGAAACCGTACAGGTAGGCTCAGTCAGCACGGTAGTCTCATACTCGTGCTCGTGGTCACCGAGGAGAATAAGCTCAGCGTTTGTAAGGTCTTGGTTCCAGCCGCCGATGCTGATCTCGTTCCAGGTAGCCTCAGTTCCTCCGTAAATAACTCTCGAAAGATTATCGCAGTAATAGAATGCATAATTCTCGATTCTTTTGACGCTTTCGGGAATGGTTATGCTCCTGAGACTCTTGCAGTAACCGAATACAGAAAGGTTTAATTTTGTAATCTTTTCCGGAATAACTATGCTTGTGAGATTGCCGCAATAATAGAATGCGTTATCACCGATCTCAGTAACAGTCTCGGGAATGTCGATCTCCGTGATTCCCGAGCTGTTGAAGGTATGGGCTTCGATCTTTGTAATCCCCTCGGGGATATTGATGGTCGTAAGCTTTGAACAACCGTAGAATGCGCCACTGCCAATGCTTGTAACGCTTTCGGGAAGTGTTATGTCCGTAAGGCTCTGGCAATCTGAGAAAGCATGTGTACCAATGCTTGTAACTACCTCGGGGAGATATACACTTTCAAGGCTTTGGCAGCCGTCGAAGGTGTACGGCTTTATGGTATCAATACCGTCGGGAAGCTCAATGCTTGTGAGAGAGGAGCAACCGGAGAATGCTCTTTGGCCGATGGAGGTAATGCTTTCCGGAAGCTCTATGTACGTAAGGCTCGAGCATTTTTCAAGCATATACTCCGGTATGGCAGTCAATCCTGCGGGAAGAGTTATGCTTTCGAGGCTTGGGCAGTTTGAGAAGGCATTGTTTCCGACGTAGGTAACGCTGTCAGGGATCTTTACGTCTGTAAGGCTTGCGCAGCCTGAAAATGCGTAGCGCTCTATTCTCTGAAGCTTTTCGGGGAGAGCTATTGACGTGAGGGCCTTGCAATTAGTGAGCGCATTCACGCCGATGGAGGTAACGCTTTCCGGAATATTGATGCTTTCGAGGCTCTGGCAACTATAGAATGCTCTTTCTGCAATGATTGCAATGCCATCGGGAAGCTCAATGCTTGTCAGAGCTTTGCAGCTATCGAAGGCACCCGTGCTGATGCTCGTAATACTGTCGGGGATATTAATGCTTGTAAGAGCGGAGCAGTAACAGAATGCATTTGCGCCGATGCTTGTAACACTGTCGGGAAGCTCAACGCTTGCAAGCGAGGAGCAGCTGTAGAATGCGCTCGGTCCGATAGTTGTAATGCTTTCGGGGAGAGAGATGCTTGTAAGACCTGAGTAACTAAACGTATTGGAGGCGATAGACGTTACGGAGGAGGGGATCTCAATGGTTTTGAGCGCCGTGCAATGAGAGAATGCGTAATCGTTAATGGCTGTAACGCTGTCGGGTATTTCAATACTTTCAAGAGTGTTGCAATACTCGAAGGCGTTATATCCGATGGTGGTGGTGCCGTCGGGAATAACAATGCTTTTGATGCCGGATTCGGTGAACACGTTACGGCCGATAGTTTTAGTGCTTTGGGGAAGGGTGATCTCGGTAAGAGAGGAGCAATGGTTGAACATTCTGTCGGGTATTTCCGTAATTCCTTCGGAAATGGTCACGTCCGAAAGATCCTCGCAATATGCGAATGTACTGTAGCCAATGCTTTTTGCACTCTCGGGGATATATACAGAGGTAAGACCGGTGTCGTAAAAAGCTTCGAAGCCAATGGTAGTAACGCTGTCGGGAATGGTGATGCTTTTAAGATTTGAGCAGAAGATGAACGTTCTTGACGGTATGGTGGTCAAATTTTCAGGCAACGTAACGCTTTCAAGCTTGTTGCATCCATAGAACACCCCTGAGCCAAGGGAGGTTACCGTTTCGGGTATCGTTACAGACGTAAGTCCGGCATTCATAAAGGCCTCTGATACGATCGTTGTAACGCTGTCAGGAAAAGCTATATTCGTAAGAGAAGAGCAGCTCGCAAACGCCCTGCTACCGATCACAGTAACGCCGTTTGGGATATTAACGCTCTCAAGAGCAGTACAGCTGGAAAATGCGTTGTATGATATCTCGGTTATGCTTCCGGGAATATCTATATGCTTAAGGCCTGCGCTTGAGAATGCATATGAACCAATAGCTGCAATGCTTGAGGGAAGCTCTATGCTTTCAAGCTTTTTGCACAAACTGAAGGCAGATGAACCGATCTGTGTGATACTGTCGGGAAGGTCTACCCTTGAGAGGCTGTGGCACTCATCAAATAATCTGTAATTTATACTTGTTAATCCCTGGGGAAGGGTGATTTCGGTAAGGCTCGAGCAAGATCTGAAGGCAGAGTCACCGATATCTGTAACGCTGTCGGGAATGTCAATGCTTGTAAGTGCTCGGCAGTAATAGAAGGTATTGTAACCGATACTCGTAACACCGTCGGGAATGTTAACGCTTGTAAGTGCTAGGCAGGAATTGAAGGCTGATTCACCGATACTCGTGACACCGTCGGGAATGTCAACGCTTATAAGCTTTTGGCAGTTATAGAAGGCTGAGTCGCCGATCTTTGTGACGGGGCAGCCTTCAATGGTGTCGGGAATTACGAGATTCTCGGCAGTGCCCGTGTAATCCGTGATGGTGACGGTGCCGTCTGTTATAGTGTAGACGAGTCCGTCATCTGTCGTTGCGGCTGCTGCGGGAATGGCAGTCATCGGGACCATGCCAACCGTAACGATCACCGCAAGGATCATAGAAATGATCCTTTTCTGGAGGGTGGTTTTCATTTTTAAGTTCTCCTTTATATTTCGAACAATATTATTGATTTCATTATATCATAGTTCAGTTGTATTGCAATACGGTCATTGCAATATTTATCCCTCAAACTAAAAACAAAATATAAAGCCGAGGCAGGCCTCGGCTTTATATTTTTACTTATTTACTGCTTATTTAATTGAATAGAAAAGCGTGTCGAATGCGTCTGCATAGTGGCGGGCGATAAGGCGGCTGCCTGCATCGTTGGGATGAACGCCGTCCTCAGACCAGCACTCGGAGGGAGCTGTTACGCAAGCCGCGGCAAAGATACCGTCCATGGGGATATAGAGGTCTGCATACTCACGGGCAAGCTTTCTTGTGATATCGATCTTGGGATTGAGGTCCTCACGGAACCAGTCCTTATCGGCAGTAGGAAGAAGGAAGGGCTCGATAACGAGGATCTTTGCATTTGTCTTTTCCTTTACCTCGGAGAGGAGGAAGCGGAGATTTTTCTCGAAATCTTCATTTGAAAGCCAGGGAACACCTGCGTCTGCGCGGTGCCAGATATCGTTGATGCCGATGAGAAGTGAGAAGAAATCGGGCTGGATATCGGTGCACTCCCGGTCCCATCTCTGCATAAGGTCCCATGTCTGCTGACCGCTTATGCCATAGTTATAGCACTCAAACTCTGTGTCGGGATGGCGGTTCTTGATGGCATCGATGGCATACTTAACGTAGCCCCAGCCGTAGTCGAAGGGATTGCCGTGGTCACGGCATCCTGCGGTGATGGAGTCACCCTGGAAAACTATTTTCATAATTACACCTCGTTATTATCACAGCTCAGTGAGCCGTTGTATTTCTGATCGGGGAAATCGTGCTGACGGAGCACCTCGTAAACGCCAACGGCAGCCGCATTTGAAAGATTTAAGCAGCGCTGTCCGTCACGCATGGGAATTCGCACACAGCGGTCGTAATTCTCTCTGAGAAAATCCTCGGGGAGGCCCTTGGTTTCCTTTCCGAAAAGGAGAAAGACGGGAAGCGGATACTGCTGCTCCGTATAAGATATCGGCGCCTTTGAAGAAAAGCAATAAAAATTACAATTTGGATTCTTTTCGAAGAAATCCGAAAGAGAGTCGTAGTAGTATATTTCAAGACTGTGCCAATAGTCAAGGCCTGCTCGGTGGAGCTTTGCGTTATCTATCTCAAAGCCCATTGGACCCACAAGATGAAGAGCCGCGCCGGTAACGGCGCAGGTTCGGGCGATGTTTCCCGTATTCTGCGGGATCTCAGGCTCAACGAGCACGATGTTTATGTTGTTCATTTTTAGATCCTTGGTTGGTTATTTTCGCAGAAACTTTTTTGTAAAAAAGTTTCCGCACCTTCAAAAAACTTTAAAAAGAAACAGTTTCGTTGTAGGGGAGGATATGGAGAAATTTGCTTTTTATAGCCGTATGGATAGATGTAACAACATTAATTTAACAATTTTTCTTTAAACATTTCAACATGCATCATAATATGCCCAATATTACCTTCTCCCGCATATTGTGTTGCATCGAAAAAGTTATGGTCTAATGTTGACCAATACAGCTCATTTTCATCTCCGCTGACATCAATTGATTTATTCAATTTCCCGACATAAACTTCAAGATAACAGTTTCCAAAATGATATGTAAAATCCATTAAATGAGAAAGAATAATATCGTTTTTGGTTATGGTCGTTTCTTCTTCAAGTTCTCTATATGCCGCATCTAAACCATTCTCATTTTCTTCTATTTTTCCGCCAACAAAATTTGACAACCCCTTGTACGGTTCATGCCATCTTTTACACATCAACATTTTATCTGCATTTTCATTAAAAACCACTATTGCATTGTATCCCTGCATTATCGTACCTCAATAAACTTAAAGATGAAAAACGATTTGATTTTTATTCTATCTTAAAAAATTATACCATTGAATTACATATTTGTCTACGATTTAGGAGAAAAATTTAACAAATAACCGTTGAAATATCGCAGTTATATAGTATAATGATATATTAAGGAATTGTTTGAATTTTCATCCGTGAAAGGATATTATAATGAGCTTAATTACAAAGATTTTCGGCACCTACAGCGACAAGCAGATAAAGAAGATCACCCCTACGGTGGACAAGATCGAAGCCCTTGGGGATAAATACAAGGCTATGAGCGACAGCGAGCTGAAGGCTATGACCGCTCACTTCAAGGAAGAGCTGAAGTCGGGCAAGACTCTTGA
Organism: Clostridia bacterium; assembly: GCA_017416205.1. Taxonomy (GTDB): domain Bacteria; phylum Bacillota; class Clostridia; order Oscillospirales; family CAG-272; genus Avispirillum. The sequence continues at coordinate 34,564 of JAFQDC010000004.1, forward strand.
CGACATCCTCCCCGACGCCTTTGCGGTGGTCAGAGAGGCGGCAGACAGAGTTCTCGGCAAGCGACCTTTTCGCGTTCAGCTGATGTGCGGTATCCTTCTCCATCAGGGAAGGATCGCTGAGATGAAAACAGGTGAGGGTAAAACTCTCGTTGCAGTTCTCCCCTCTTATCTTAACGCCCTTACAGGCAAGGGAGTTCACGTTGTTACCGTTAACGAGTACCTTGCTAAGATGGGTCAGGAGGAAATGGGCCGCATCCACGAGTTTCTCGGTCTCACCACGGGTCTCGTTATCCACGACCAGACAAAGGAAGAAAAGCAGGCGGCTTACAACTGCGACATCACCTACGGTACCAACAACGAGTTCGGCTTTGACTATCTGCGTGACAACATGGTTACCTACAAGGAAAATCTCGCCCAGCGCGGCCACAACTTCGCAATCGTTGACGAGGTGGACTCCATCCTTATCGACGAGGCGAGAACTCCTCTTATCATCTCCGGTCACGGCAACAAGACTGACGAGCTTTACACAAGAGCCGATGCGCTGGTTTCCCGTATGTCCAAATTCGTTATAAAGGAAATGGACACCAAGGTGGAGTACGACTCCGTCACTCAGGACTACGTTATCGACGAAAAGGCCCGCTCCTGCACACTTACCGCAAACGGTATCAAGAAGTCAGAGGAATTTTTTGGCATAGAGAACCTTTCCGATCCCGAGAACGCTTCCATCTCTCACCATATCTATCAGGCAATGCGCGCTCACGGTATTATGAAGCGCGATACGGACTACGTTATAAAGGATAACGAGGTCCTCATCGTTGACAGCTTCACCGGCCGTATCATGCCCGGCCGCCGCTATTCCGACGGTCTCCATCAGGCAATTGAAGCCAAAGAGGGCGTTGAGATCCAGCGCGAGAACCGCACCATTGCGACTATCACATTCCAGAACTACTTCCGTATGTACTCTAAGCTCTCCGGTATGACAGGTACCGCCCTTTCCGAGGAGGAGGAGTTCCGCGAGATCTACAACCTTGACGTTGTTGAGGTACCCACAAACAAGCCTATGATCCGTGAGGACCACTCAGACGTGGTCTACACAACAGTTGCAGGCAAGGACCGCGCCATCATCGAGCAGATCAAGGAGTGCCACGCAAAGGGTCAGCCCGTGCTTGTAGGTACGGTTTCCGTTGAAAAGTCCGAGCTCCTTTCAAAGAAGCTAAAGGCTGTCGGCATCCCTCACAACGTGCTCAACGCAAAGTACCACGAAAAGGAAGCGGAGATAGTTGCTCAGGCAGGTAAGTACGGCGCCGTTACCATCTCCACTAACATGGCAGGCCGAGGAACAGACATCCTCCTCGGCGGTAACGCTGAGTTCCTTGCCAAGGTTCAGATGAGAAAAGAGGGCTACGAGGAAGAGATCATTATGCTTGCCACAGGCTCCTCTCAGTCTGTTTCCGACGAGGTGTTTGCAGCCCGCGATCACTTCAAGGAGCTTTATAACGCATATCAGGAAGAGATCCGCCCCGAGGCCGAGAAGGTCTGCGAGGCAGGCGGTCTCTTCGTTATCGGCACGGAGCGTCACGACGCCCGCCGTATAGATAACCAGCTCCGCGGCCGAAGCGGCCGTCAGGGAGACCCCGGTGAGTCCCGCTTCTACCTTTCCATGCAGGACGACCTTATGCGACTCTTCGGAAGCGAGAGAGTTCTCGATCTCGTTCAGAGAATGGGCATTACGGAGGACACTCCCATTGACGCCCGTCTTCTTTCAAACTCCATTGAATCTGCCCAAAAGCGACTTGAGGACCAGAACTTCCAGAGAAGAAAGAACGTCCTCGCTTACGACGACGTTATGAATCAGCAGAGAACCGTTATCTACAAGCAGCGTCAGGACGTTCTTGAGGGCGGCTCTCTCAGAGACAAGATGGTCTCCATGATCGAGTCTACTCTTGATGATGCCGTAGCGGCATATCTCCACGAGGAGGATATGACTCTTTGGGATCTTGAGGGTCTCAAGGCGAAATACCTCGGACTGCTTTGTCAGAAGGACGACTTCACAGACCTTGGAACCGATCCCGCGGCCGTTCGCGCAGAGATCGCCGACACCCTCAAGGCTAAGGCTATGGAGATCTACGAGGACAAGGAGAAAAACGTATTCGGCGAAGAGAATTTCCGAGAGGTTGAAAGAGTTCTCCTTCTCAGAAACGTTGACCAGAAGTGGATGGATCACCTTGAGGCTATGGACGGCCTTATGGAGACCATCGGACTTCAGGCATATGCTCAGCGTAACCCCATAAGCGAATACCGTATCGTGGGAAGCGATCTCTTTGACGAGATGGTAACCATGATCCGTGACGATACTGTGAGAATGCTTCTTTCCGTTATGCCCCGCCCTCAGGTGATGAAGCGTGAGCAGGTGGCAAAGCCTGTATCTGCAGGTCTTGCGGGCAGCGGCGACGGTACACTTAAAAAGAAGCCCGTTGTGAAAAAGGCATCTGAAAAGGTTGGCAGAAACGATCCCTGCCCCTGCGGAAGCGGCAAAAAGTACAAAAAATGCTGCGGCGCGGGAACAAATACACAGGGAGAAGAATAAAAATGAAAAATACTAAAACCAAGGATATTCTTGGGATCGGAAAGCTCGCTGTCGGCGCGATCTTCCTCTTTAATCCCACTATAAACATTCTTGACCCCCTTCCCGATTTTATCGGATACTGGCTAACGGTCCTCGGTCTCACGGCATTTGCTTATCTCTCGGAAGAAATATTTATTGCAAGAAAATACTTTATTTACCTTACGCTGATCACCGCAATAAAGACCGTCGTGAATATTGCAGTGCCCTTTACAAGTGACACCTTTACCGTCACCGCGGCCCTTATCTTTGCAGTAGCCGAGGCTGTGTTCTTCATTCCCGCAATGTCGGGCCTTATCAACAGCCTTTCCTCCTTTGGTCTTCGCTACGGAAGAGACGCAGGCTTTTACGTTCCCGTTGCAAAATCCAGGATCAAGAAGGTTGAAAAGCTTGAAAAGGAGATAGGCGAGATCTCAGACCGAGAAAAGAAAGAAAAGCTTGAAAGAAAGAAAGCAGCTCTCCTTCGCCCCGCAACCTCAAACGCGCTGAAGGTCTTGACAGTCATTGCATTTCTCGTTCGTGCGGCGGGCTACATAGTTCCCGTTCTTCCTGCTCTTTCAATGCAGGGAATCACCTATTTCCCGGCATCAGGCACTCTCTCCGCAGCCCTCTTTACAGGCCCTCTTTACGTTCTTGTATGGATCGTGGGATTTGCAGTCTGTATCCCCTGGCTCAAAATGTTTTGGAGATACATTAAGGGTATCGTTAGCGACGGCGACTTCTGCAGCGCAGTTTATGAAAAGTATGAAAAGGACATCCTTTCCAATACGGGCAGACTGACTGCAGAGAGAATGAAAAAGGTGATGATCCTTGCATCAATTGCAGTATGCACGACCCTTTATCTCCCCATTGACAACGTAAACGCCCTCCCCGGACTTATTACTGCAGGATTTCTCATTTCGGCATTTGTCTATATGAGAGTCTACGGCGTAAGGGCGGCGTATACAGGCATCGGAATATGCGCTGCATGGGCCGTTATTTCCTTGAATAATGTGCTTTTACAGCTTGATTACGTAAGCCGCAACTACAAGCCTGCATCAGCCCTCCACGGCATCGGACAGAGCGAGGTGCTTTATGCAAAAATGGAATATTTTGCATTTGCCGAAGCTATTCTCTTTGCGGCGGCGGCAATAATCTTTGCCCGTCTCTTTATGAAGACTGTGCGCGAGCACGTTGGCCTTTTGACTGAATCCCGTGTCAGCTACATGGGCGGCGAGAAAAAGATCCTTGCGTGCCTTAAGCCCGTTGCGATCCTTGGCGCCATCGTTATAGTCCTCAGCCCATTCGTTGTATTTACGCTTAAATACTTCGCCGCATCCTGGCTTATCTACGCGCTCTTCGTTATAGCATTTTCCATTCTGTCCATTCTTGCATATTTCAAGCTTGACGACAGAGTTTATCTTTCACTCAGAAGAAAGTTCTGAAAAAAGGCAGCTGCAAAAGCCGCATTTAACAATGAAATCCGCCGTAATAATCGGCGGATTTCTACTTTTTTACTGCGTTTTTCACTTAACTAAATACTATATGTTTTGCGGCTTTTGTTCTGCGCCTTTTTCGACAGTCTGAAGGCAGCTGCAAAAGCAGCTGCCTTTTTGTTATCTGTATTTATTTACGTTTTCAACAGTATCGCTGATATCGGAAAGGGATTTGAGGCGTACGGATGCAAGGGTCGATGAGAACACCTCGCTCTTACCTGCGATACCCTCAAGACGCTCAACGATACCGCCCCAGCCGTAGATATCCGCAGGATCAAGGAATCCCGAATCGAGAATATCCATCAGATTCTTTCTTGATTTTTCATCATCCACGTATCTGAAGGAAAGGACCTTATCAACAAAGCACTGGCGAACGCCCCCCTCGCGGTGGGATTCTGCCGCCATATTCTCAAGTATCACGCTCGTTCTCTTCAGATTTCTTCCCGTTGCTATAACTCCGAAGGCAGATGCGTGGTCTCCCGAAATAAAGGAAACGTAATCCGTCTGCATCTCGGTGTATTTGGGAACGGGGAGGACTCCTATCTCATAGTCCATGGTGCGAAGATTTGCAAGAGAGCCTACGGTTGAGATATAGAAAAGTGTTCTGCCCGTTTTGAACATCGCCGCCTGATTCATTCCGTCAGCCTCGTTCTTTACGGTATCGTAAAGAAAATCGTTTCTCTCAAAAAGGTTGTCGGAAACGAGAGCGAAGCTGTCGTAGAACTTTTCATCGTTGAGGCATTTCATATAAGGCAGACCGTACTCATCCCGTGCGGAAAGGGATGTGTTACAGCCAATGACCAGCGGGAAAAGGATAGACGTATCCGTTGCAGCTCCGTATCTGTCCTCATACGTCATAGCCGCATTTCCGTCAACGTCGTATGCCGCATCCTGCATCATTCTCAGCATTGCGTCGAAGGTCCATTCGCCGCGGTCAACGAGAGAATAAGGGTTCTTCATCCCCTCGATCTCCTCGACCATATCCATATTTACCGCAACCATGCTGTGAGCATCGTAATATGAAAGCTGGATATCACCGAAAAAGAAGAAATATACTCCGTCAACGGAAGCGCTTTCAATGGCAGACATATTCCACCAAGGCTTATTGAGGTTAATACCGGAGAGATAGCGAAGGGGTGCTATATAGCCGTTCACCGCCATCGCCGCCTGCATTGACGCAGTATTACATACGGCGCTGTAGGTGCCGTCGCCTGCAAGGCAGGCGGCGCTTGACATATCAAATATCTTTTCGGGCGTCTCTCTTATCTCCTCGATCTCAATATCAAGGCGCTCCTCAACGTTTGTGTTTCGCACAAATATCGCTTCGTTAAGGTTGTCTCCCGTTACGGTCTCAGCATCAAGGCAGGATGCCGAGGACTGAGTTTTTGCGTTAAGTATGCGGAATATATATCCGTCGTAGCGCTCATGGGGAACGTCACTGTAGAGCTCGCCGTCCTCTTTTGTAAAGTCGGCGGCGCTGTCGTAGTCCCCCATACCTGACTCCTTTGCGCAGGAGCAAAGGAGACAGAAGGCAAGAATTATACAAATTACAGAAACAAATTTTTTCATATCAGCCGATCTTTTCAGCGATCATACGGTTGATCCTTTCACGAACGGAAAGAATCTGCTCGTCACTTCTGGGATATTCCTTGAAGGTAACCTCTCCCGCCTCTTCGATAACTGCCATGACCTCTTCCTTTGAATAGAGGGATGCGCAAAGCTCAAATGCCCTCAGATCGTAAAGAGCTGCGGTGAAACCGAGAAGATGGATAGTTTCGTATGCGCCGCCTCCGTGAGCGGGATAAACTGAGAAGGTATCTCCTGCAGGAACCCACCAGCCGCCGTCGGAGCACTGATAAGGATCGCAGAACTCACGGGAGCCCTGAGTAAAGTAGAAGTTAAAGCCCCACTGCAAGAATCCTGCAATGTCGTACTTAAAGAACTGCTGACCGATGATACGGTTTCTTGAGGTGGGCATTGCAACCATACGGTTGGAAACGCCGTTGACCTGACAGCAGCAGTAGTATACCCAAAGATCGGAAACCCCTGCCTCAAGATAAGGCTCAACGTGGTCTGTGGAAACAACGGGATGCTCAACTATACCCTTTTCATAGAAGGAGAAGTCGGAAAGGGCATCCATAATTATCTGACCCTTAAGGCACTCTGTGACTGTATTCTTTGCGGCATTATAGCTGTCAAGCATCCAGCTTCCGGGCTCATCTGAGATATGGAACACGGTGCTGTCTGAAACTCCAAGCTCCTCAAGCTTTGAAATGAGCGCGGGAATAAACTGACGAAGGAATGCGGGGTATTCCTCTCCGCAGGCATCAGTCTCCCAGCCGAATACCTTTTCATAGCCGTTTTCGGTATGAGCCATTACCTTAGGTGCGTGAGCCGCGCCCCACTGTGTGAAGAGGTGGGAGATCTCGAAATACTCGATTCCGATATCAAGGCAAAGGTTCACCCATCTCTCAAGCTTTTCAAAGCCAAAGGACCACTTGCCGTCGTTTCTGTAAACGTCAACAAGCTGGCAGGTGGGACGCTCGCCGCCGGGAACCGTATCAAGAGCGGGAGTGAAAACGGGTGTGAAGATCATATTAAGGCCGTTCTTTCTGTAGACCTCGAGGTGCTTTGCAAGAATGCCCCAGTGCTCCTCGGAGAACATCTCAACTCCGTAGTAAACTGCAAGGCAGTCGGGATGGAACCACTGAGTAACGGCGATCTCCTGCTCGGGAAGAGCGGCGGGGATGACCTCAGCCGTAAACGTGCATTCAGCGCCAACAAAATCATTTTCCTGAGCTGTGAAGGAGATCTTTACAGGATACTTTCCACCCTTTGCGTCCTCGGGAACGTTGATATCGATCCAGAGAGACTGAAGACGGCCCGTTGCAGGGAACTCGCGCTCAGTATTAAAGGGCTTCAGAAGATCGGGATAAAGGCCGGGCTCGCGGCGAAGGAAGTTCTGATCCTGACACTCGTTTACAACGGCAAGGCGCACGGGAACGTTCTCTACAGTGTGAACCTTTATCCAGTCAGCGATAGGGCTTTCTATCTTCATTCTGCACCATACGATGTCGATGCCTGCTGCCAGCTCCTCAAGAGCGAATGCAATCTGATAACTGAAGCGCTCTCCCAGAAGCATTGAAGCCTCTGTATATTCCTTTTTGTCATAAATGCTTTCGTCAAGAAAGCATTTTTCCGTCTGGGCGATGGGTCTTACGATAAGCTTTGACATAATAAAAACCGTCCTTAACAGTAATAATGTATATTAAAATTTTATCATACAAATCTATCTATTTCAACAGCTATATGTTAAAAAACTATATCTTGCAAAATAATGTCATCTGTTATATAATTGTGTATATAGAAAAAATGAGGGAAAAAGTATGAAAAAGAGAATTCTTGTTGTAAGCTCTGCAAATATGGATTTTGTTCAGAGAGTTGTCCGCATTCCCGACGGCGGAGAAACTGTCGTTGAGTCTCTCGGATACAGCTACATTCCCGGCGGAAAGGGAGCAAACAGCGCCCTTGCCTTTGCTCGCCTGGGGGCTGATGCGGTCTTCTGTACGAAGATGGGTAAGGATGAAAACGCCCGCCGCTTGAAAAAGCTTTACGGCGAAGAAAACATAGATACAAGATTTATCGCTGAGGACCGCGAAGCCCCTACGGGACTTGCTTCCATTATAGTGGAAGAAGAAAGCGGACAGAACAGGATAATCGTATATCCGGGAGCCAACAATAACCTTTTGGAAAATGATATAGAGGAAGCCTTTAACTGCTATCCCGACGGAGTTTTCGTTCAGTTTGAGATACCCGACAAGGCAGTCTTTGCGGCGGCTCGGTTTGCAAAGGAAAGAGGTATTCCCCTTTTCGTGGATGCAGGCCCCGCAAGAGAGGATTTTCAGCTTGAAAAGCTTTTGCAGGTTGAGATACTTTCCCCAAATGAAAAAGAATGTGAGATACTTACGGGTATCACACCCGATTCCGTTGAAAACTGCCTGAAGGCTTGTATTCGCCTTGCTTCTTCGGTGAGCTGTAAATACGTTGTGCTGAAGCTTGGACGCCGCGGTTGCTTCGTGTATGACGGAAAATATTATAATATCGTTCCCGGTCATAAGGTAAACGCTGTGGATACTACGGCGGCAGGGGATGTTTTCACGGCGGCACTCAGCTACGCGTATCTCCAGAAGGGAGATATTTTAGAGGCTGCGAGATTTGCAAACATTGCGGGAGCTATCTGCGTTTCACGTGAGGGCGCTTCCACCTCCATACCCACCCTTGCAGAGATTAAGGAATTTGCACAGGAACTAAAGAATAAAAAGAGATAAGGATCAGAATATATGGCTAAAATCGTACTTGGTGTAGACTACGGAGATGCAAGAACAGGTCTTGCTCTTAATGCGGGAACCTTTGCTTTTGGCGCGGGATGCGTGAGATGCGAGGGAATGAGAAAAACGGCGGAGGCCGTTGCCGCAGCGGCGATCGAAAAAAAGGCTGAGCTTATCGTTGTGGGAAATCCTCTTAATATGAACGGAACAGAGGGCCCCCGAAGCGAGAAGTGCCGCGCCTTTGCCGCAATGCTTTCAGAGATGGCAGGTATTCCCGTTGAGCTTTACGACGAGCGCCTTACCACCGTGTCCGCTCACAATATCCTTTCCGAGCTGAACGTTCGCGGAAAGAAGCGCAAGAACAACGTGGACGAACTGTCAGCAACCCTTATCCTGCAGGACTATATTGACAGGAATATGAAATAATGAGTAGAAAATTATTGCATGAAACCGCTTCCGAGGGGGCGGTTTTTTGCTTTTTTGATGCTTTTTCCGATAGCATTAAGTAAGACAGTTATATGATAAATTGTCAAAATATATTGACAATTGTGATAAAGTAGGATAGAATTGAATTGACATAGGTCATTGGTAGCGTGGCCTTGCTATTTTCAATGATGTATATTAAACGTAAGGGAGAAAAAATCATGAAAAAGCTGAGAATTTTTATGCTTTTGGCAATTCTTGTATTTGCAGTTGCGGCTCTTTGCAGCTGTAACAAGCTGAGCCTTGAGGATGTTAAAGAAGACCCTCAGAAGTATGTCAGCGACGGTATGGAGCTCATTTTAGAAAACACGGTATGGGATAAGCTTCCCGAACTCAATGAGCTTTCCTCATACAGCTACGGTTATGACGGTGAAAATGAAAAAACAAAGTTTGCCCTTGGTTTTGATACAGAAGAGGAAAAACTGTTTTTTGATGTAGACAGCCACAGCAAGACTGAAATTACCGATGAATTCGGTGACGCTGTCGTTGACGAAACAGACGTAGATTTTTCCTTGTATGTTGACGGCAAGAAGGTTGCTTTGAGAACCGAAGCAATCAAGGATGCTCTGGAAACAGATATCATAGGTTGCGATTTTGCCGCTCTTAAGGATAATATTAAGGATTCAGCGATATATACCGCTTTGCTTGATATGTCCGGCCTCAAGGAGGATGAGCTTGACAAAGAACTTGATAAGCTTATAAACGGTGATATAATTGCTGAGGAAGACAAAGAGGATCTCAGCGATATCGGCAAGGCTCTCAAGGAGTATACAGAGACTCTAAAAGAACTCCAGGGCAAGCTGATTAAGGTAGATGATGTAAAGGAGGAGACCCTCCCCATAGGAAAGAAGGGCACAGATACCGTAGTTGTATACGTGAGCGCAGATCAGAAGATCTATAAAAAATGTGCAGATGCAACAGTTGATCTTTTCATGAAGCTTCTTTCGGAAAGTGAAAATACTTCTCTGGGAACTCTCGAATACACCGATGATCAGCTCAAGGAAATGAGAAAGAGCATAGAAGCAATGATCCCCACCACTGAAATGAAGGGTGTTTACTATCTTTCCAAGAAGACCGGAGCGCTCATAAAAATGACTAACGAGGCAACCGCAGTCATTGAAGTTGAAGATGCAGAGAAAGAGTCAGAAAAAGAGAACAAATCAAAAATTGTGCTTGATGTTACCTTCGGCGAAAAGCCTGAGATACTGATTCTCCCCGAATTTACCTTCAGCTTTCATATAAATGATGAAGGTATTGAGATTTCCGGAAAGACTGCCATTGAGGATAAGAGCATGGTAGTCAATGGTGAATGTGTTCTTGAGACCGAAGAGGACGGCAAGGAAGAGGGAACCTATAAGCTTATCTATAAAGAAGATGGCTCATATACTCTGACATTTATTGACGAAGAAAAAGAAGAGGAGATCAAGGGTAAATTCAAAGTCGGTGAAAACGGTATTGAATTTGAGGCTGAGTATAAGGATGAAGACAGCAAAAAAACCGAAAAAATGACTCTCAGTATAAAGACTGCAGATAGTATTGAAAAAATGCCCAAGTTCAAAGACCTTCTTGACCTTAATGAAGAAGAAGTGAATGCGCTCCTTGATCTTGTTGGTATGGGCAAACCCGATTATATTGATATATTCCGAGAAGAGCTTATCTGGTACTATGGTACAGATGACGCTGCTCTTGATGCAGAGCTGGCAGACTATGCTGCAGCCGGCGCTGCCAATGAGGAAGATTATCTTTGTCTGCTATTTTCAAATGCATATTACTCTTTGCTTGTTGATACATACGGTGCAGATGTTGTGGAGCCTGTAGCTCAGGAACTTGTTAACAGTGGAGCCGACAATTATGAGCTGGCGGTCGGTATGTATGAGCTTGCATATATACTCTCTGTTCCCTCTGAGGATGAGATTAGGGATTTTATTGAAAATTATGAGCTTTACGGATATAATAGCGCAGACGATGTAATAGCAGAGCTGCGTTCATATTACGGAGACAGTATAACTATACCTGAGGAATATCTGGATTAAGGGTAAAAACTATAACCAAAAAAGAACTGTTGAAAAGCAACAGTTCTTTTTTTATAAAACTGAGATTAAGTTATATGTATTGACATCAGCCAACGCACGTGGTACAATGGGGTTGAAAAAAGACAACTCATATTATAAGACACGATGGGAGGGTAATGAATAATGAGACCAAGAAAACAGATAATGACAAACAAGAAAGCTGCATTAGTTTATTACATCTCAAAAGCATTAATGCTTTTTGTGGTTGCTGTAAGAATCATTGTCACAATTTTACTATTTGCAAATGTTATTCTGAGCGAAAGGTTTATGACCTTTGCAATTCCCCCCTCAATAATTTGTCCTCCTGCTTTTATGTACGGAATAATGGACTATGAATATCCTTACCTTGTATTTATTCTCCTTATTTCCACGTTTTGGTTTGCACTCATCGCGTACCCTGTATCGTTTCTCTTCGGTCTGATTACTTTCAAAACAAACAGATTCGATGCGGTATTGATTCCTCTCTCGGCATTACTTGGAATCAGCGATCTTGTTCTGATGATAATTTCAATACAGGATTCCTTTTATACCGATAAGCTGATATCCTGTATTATCAGCGGCGTATTCATACTTATGACAAGCGTTCTTTTGTGCCTTGACGTAAGGTACGGCAATAGGAGAAAGCGCAGGAAGACGGAAGAATAACTGATAAGGAGGAACCCTGATATGTTTAAAAGATTCACTTGTATTTTGGTTCTTATACTGACCGTAGTTTCCTTGGCATCCTGCAACGTAAATGGCGGCGAATCAACAGACGTTACTACGAATAATGACAAGGTGACAAGCGGTCATACCGATGATACGGAAAAGATAACGGGCGAACATACAGACGGAACGGAAGATACGACCGACGAAAACGCAGTTGATTCATCAAATCAAGGCTCACAGGATATTTTCCCGCCTCCCCTGTATGAGGATCAATATCTTTTGAGCGATACTTTGATGTTTAAAATATCAAAGAATTATTTGTCTACCTGCTTTTATGAGTTTGAATATGAAGAAGAGGTCCCCTTTGAAAAGATAGTCAATTACTATACCTTTGAGGGCTGCTTCGTTTTTGATGAACGCACATACTCTGAGGAAGCATACGAATATTATGATGAAGAAACCGCGACCTTTACGGTGCCCGCAGAGGTAGTACACGAGTTTATATGTGATAGATTTAATACGAAGCCTGCTCCCGAAAAGGTGGAATTCTATGATAAGGAGACCGATAACTACATATTTAATTGTCACACAGGAACTTATCACTTTGATCCAAAGATAGTAAAAAAAGAGTTTTTGGGTAATAACGTATATGATTTCGCTGTAGATCTGACTTACTCACGTGATGAGACCGAAAAAACGGGATACATATGTTCCTATACCGTAGAATTAACTGATACGGGATACAAGTATCTCGCCTGCAAGATCGAAGAAAAGGCTGTGGAATGAGCGTGAAATTATGACCGTTGGATAACGACTAACAAAGAGAATGCCTGTCCCTACGACAACTTATATAAAAAAGAACCCGCCGACGGCGGGTTCTTTCATTGATAAATCGGAAAATTAATAAATTGGAGTTTATAGGGCATAAGCCTAACGTCGTGCCTTCCCCCGTGGGGGAAGGTGTCAACGCAGTTGACGGATGAGGGGTAGGCAACTTGTTGCCGTTAAAAACGATAATAAATTCAATGATAACGCCGCTTTGCGGCTACCCCTCACCACCTGCCTTTGGCAGGAGCCTCCCCCAAGGGGGAAGCCTTATTATATGAGATTTCATCTGCCATTCAAACTCCAATTTACCGCTTTGTTTTTTAATCCAATTCCTTCTGAATATCGGGGAAAGGGGAAAGGCTCCTTCTGAGGATGCCGTGGAGGGCGGCGATGGCGGTGCCGTAGTTTGTCATGGGAACGCCCTCGTCGGCGCAGACGCGGCCGCGGTATCTCATTTCCTTTTCCGTCAGCATACAGCCGCCGCAATGGATAACGAGCCTGTAGTCCGAAACGCTGTCGGGGAAGGTGGTTCCGGAGGTGAATTCAAATGTGGGCTCTGCCCCTGTAAACTTGCGTATCCACTCAGGCAGCTTCACGCTTCCTATATCCCCGCACTGGCGGTGGTGTGTGCAGCCCTCGGATATGAGGATCCTGTCGCCGCTCTTGATCTTTGTGAGAGCCGCCGCGCCGCGTACCGCCGCGTCAAGGTCTCCCTTGTAGCGTGCGAAAAGGATAGAGAAGGACGTGAGAAGAATGTCCTCGGGAACGATCTTTGATACCTTGCCGAATGCCTGAGAGTCGGTAATGACCATCTTAGGCGGATCCTTCAAAAGGGAGAGGGTATAGGAAAGCTCCTCGTCGCGGCATACGGTGCAGGTGCATCCGCAGTCGAGAATATCGCGGATAGTCTGCTGCTGGGGGAGGATAAGTCTGCCCTTTGGGGCTGCCTTGTCTATTGGAGTGACGAGAACTACGTGATCGCCGGGGGAAAGAAGATCGGAAACGAGCTTTCTCGAGCTCTCTTCCTTTTTGGCAAGGTTGCCTATCTTTTCTAAAAGTCGGTCAAAGCCCTCGCCCATGGCGGCGCTTACGTATACAGTGTCTGCTTTTTCCTCGGGCACTGTATCCAAAAGATCTGCTTTATTGTATACCGTGAGGCAGGGAACACCCCGCTTTTTCATATGATCGCGGATGTCTATGTCCTGCTTGCGTTCACCCTTGGAGGCGTCGATGACAAGAACCGCAACGTCGCAGGTGGCAAGAATTCTCTTTGCCTTTGCAACACGAAGGGCTCCCAGGTCGCCCTCATCGTCGATGCCGGGGGTGTCTATTATCATAACGGGGCCGAGGGGCAAAAGCTCCATTGCCTTTTTAACAGGGTCGGTGGTGGTGCCGAGCACGTCGGATACCACGGAAAGCTCCTGCCTCGTAACACGGTTCACAACGCTGGATTTGCCTGCGTTTCGCATTCCGAAAAAGCCTATGTGCAGTCGCTCTCCGCTTGCGGTTTCGTTAAGTGACATGATTTTCTCCTTTCTTTTTTCTCGTTCTTTTCTTGGAAGAAAAGAACCAAAAGAACTTTACGCTATGGGTTTATATGTTGATTAAGTAATTGCGCAGCCGTATTGTTTAATTGTTAGGGGGCGACGTCCTCGACGCCCCGTTACAGACATAACGCTTCGCTGTAAATATCGTTTCGGTTAGCGGACAGTCGAGGACGCCTGTCCCTACAACATTGTGTATCGTTTCTGTTCGTTCCTGCATCAAATATCATTTTGTTCGAGTGCTGATGGTGGCCTCTACAAAAAATGTATTCCTCTTTTCAAAGTTTTTTGAAGTGCAGAAACTTTTTTTCAAAAAAGTTTTTGCAATGAATATATCAGAACCTGAAATCTCTCCTGTTGGAGTTCTTGATATCCTCGATATTTTGCTTTGCTATTGCCTTGACCTTTTCTCCGGGGATCTTTTCAAGCTCCCGCTCGATAAGCTCAAAGCCTACCTTCTGAGTTTCGGGGGAGGCGTAATCCGTGAGGAACTCCGTAAGGGTCATAAGGGCGTTTGGGTGGCAGCAGTTAAGGATCTGACCCGATTTGCAAAGGCTCATAAAGCGGTCGCCCGTTCTGCCCTCGCGGTAGCAGGCTGTGCAGAAGGAGGGGATGTGTCCGCATTCCATAAGCCAACGGACTACCTCGTCAAGGGTTCTCTGGTCGGAAACGTCAAACTGCTCGGAGTCGTGGGGACGTTCCTTTTCCGTGTAGCCGCCCACGGAGGTACGGGAAGCTCCGCTTATCTGGGAGATACCCATTCGGAGTGCCTCACCTCTCACCTTTTCAGACTCGCGGGTGGAGATGATCATACCGGTATAGGGAACTGCAAGGCGGATGCAGGCAATGATCTTCTTGAAGGTCTCGTCGTCGATACCGTTGTCGAACTGATCGGGATCGATATCGTCGGCGCGCTTTAGGCGGGGAACGCTTATGGTGTGAGGGCCGACGCCGTGAACAGCCTCAAGGTGCTCGGCGTGCATAAGAAGACCTGCAAACTCGTATTTGTAAAGCTCAAGTCCGAAGAGAACTCCGAGACCTACGTCGTCGATTCCGCCCTCCATAGCTCGGTCCATAGCCTCGGTATGGTAGTCGTAATCGTGCTTGGGGCCTGTGGGATGGAGCTGAAGATAGCTTTCCTTATGGTATGTTTCCTGGAAGAGGATGTATGTACCGATGCCCGCTTCTTTAAGCTTTCTGTAATTCTCAACGGTGGTTGCGGCGATGTTAACGTTAACTCGTCTGATGGCGCCGTTTTTGTGCTTGATGGAGTAGATAGTCTTGATGGACTCAAGAATGTACTCGATGGGGTTGTGAACAGGGTCCTCGCCTGCCTCAAGGGCAAGGCGCTTGTGGCCCATATCCTGAAGGGCGATGACCTCTGCCTTTATCTCCTCCTGAGTGAGCTTTTTGCGGCAGATAGTCTTGTTCTTCAGGTGGTAAGGGCAGTAAACGCATCCGTTGACACAGTAGTTGGAGAGGTAGAGGGGAGCAAACATTACGATACGGTTGCCGTAGAATGCAAGCTTTATCTCCTCTGCGATCTGTTTCATCTCCTCCACCTTTTCGGGGATCTCGCAGGCAAGAAGGACAGACGCCTCGCGGTGGGTAAGTCCCTTGCATTCAAGACCGTTGCCTGACTTCTTCGGGCGTGCCTTTTCAAGGATCGCGTCAATAAGCTCTACGTTGTTCTTGTTTGCCTCTGCGTATTCAAGGGTCGCGCGGATCTCTCCGTCGTTGATAAATTCTTCAGCCTTAAGTGATCTTACGTTATATTCAGCCATTTTTAATTCCTTTCCTTTCTTTTCTCTTCTTTCCTTGGAAAGAAAGAAGCAAAGAAACTTTGAGTATTTGGTTTTATATATTCAGCTATGCAACTGCATAGCCATAAAGTTTACTTTTTAATAAAGATCAAAACCGTTTTCGGTTTTGCACCTCAATTTTTCATTTTTCATTCTTCATTTTTCACTGCGAAGCCATGTCGCCTCTTGCTATAACTACCTCGGCTCCGATTGCGCTCAGTCTGCGCCGCAACTCGTCGAGGGCCTCGGCGCTTTCTGCGCCCTTTGTCAGCTTGTTGTCGTAGAGAGTGTATTTTGCCTTGGCGTCCTCAGGTGAGAGATTTGGCATCACTACGTTTGCCCCCGAAAGTATGCCACGCTCGCGGCCGTCCTCCTGTAGAGTGCCCAGGGCCGTGGTGGCAGGCAGGAGGACAGAGGGCTTTATCAGGCGGATAAGGGAGAGCAGGTAGCATGAAAGCTCTACGCTTCCCGCCTTTTCGTTTTTGTACTGCGTATCCTTGTGGGGGATGAATGGGCCTATGCCGCACATATGAGGTGAGAATTCCTCAATGAATTTAAGGTCGCGGGCAAGATGCTCTGCAGTCTGCCCGGGGGAGCCCACCATAAAGCCGCATCCTACCTGATATCCGATCTCTTTGAGATCCTTAAGACAGCGCATCCTGTTTTCAAAGCTGAGGCTGCTTGGGTGAAGGCTCTCGTAATGCTCCCGTGTTGCCGTTTCGTGGCGGAGAAGATATCTGTCCGCTCCCGCCTCGAACATTGCGCTGTAGCTTTCCCTTGATCTCTCGCCGAGAGAAAGGGTGAGGGCGCAGTCGGGAAATTCTTTTTTTATGTTTTTTATAAGCGGTATGAGGACTGCATCGGTAAAATATCCGTCCTCGCCGCCCTGCAAAACGAAGGTACGAAAGCCGAGGTCGTAGCCGTGGCGGCAGCAGTCAAGGATCTCATCCTCGCACAGCCTGTAGCGGGAGCAATTTGTGTTGCTCTTTCTGATGCCGCAGTAGTTGCAGTCGTTTTTACAGATATTGGATATCTCGATAAGTCCTCGGATAAATACGCTGTCGCCGTAGATCCTTTTCTTTTCCGCGAGGGCAACGGCGGCGGCGTAGCTTGCGCTTTCCCTTGTGTATCCTTCTATAAGCTCCTTGTATTCCGAAAGGTGAAGGGAGCGGCTTTCTTTCAGCTTATCAATTAAATTTTTCGTTTTTTCAGTCATCGCTCACCACGTTGGAATAGGCAGTCTTAACACTGACCCCCGAAAGATTTCCAACCTTTCCTGCAAGAGCTGCAATGGTATCCTGAGGAGCGTCAATGGCAACTGACAGGATATTCACTCCCTTTTCCTTGTAAGGAATGCCCATTCTGCCAATAATAAATTCTCCGTATTCCGAAAGGAGAGCGTTCAGGGGCTCTGCGCTCTCGCGGTTTTCAACGATTATTCCCATAACGGCTATTCTCTTTGCCATATCTTACTCCTTTAAAACAAAAAATGCTGCAGTTGTCCTGCAGCATTTGAAAAGGGTATAGTTACCCTGTAATATTATTTTCAAACACCCTTTCACTCGGAACGAAAGAACCTTATGTCAGGACATTGTATTATATCATAAATTGTATAGTTTGTCAATGGATCCAAGACAGTGAAAAGCTTTTTTATTCGTCGTAAAGCGCCCGTCCCCTTGCCCTTGATCTTGCCGTTGCGATAAATACTATAACGGGTGCGGCAAGGAAGTAGGGAACAAAGGGTTCCATCTCCGGAGAGGGCACGTAGCCGCAGGAATCATTAGGATTTTTTGGATTGTACCATACCTCAATAGGGTCTCCCACGCGGTATTTTGAAACGTGCTTTGAGGAAAGGAAGCTGCTTCCGTAGTTTTTTTCATCGACCGTAAAGGAATAGTAGGTGCGGAATTTCCAAGAGCTTCCTAAGTTTTTGCTTTTGTAGATCCTTGCGTATTTTTCGGGGTAGTTTTTAAACCACTCTATTTCCGTAACCACTCCCTCGCAGGAAACGAAGGTATCGAAATAGCTTTGCCTTACGGTCTTTATAATGAAAGAGGAGATTATTGCAAGAACGAGAACTGCAATAATACATATAAGCCGTCCTTTGGGATCTTTTAAAAGGTTCATCTGTAATACCTTGCTGATTATGAAATGTATATCTTGATTATATCACGGGTTTTGTATATTTCAATAGTGGCTTGGGATTTTTGGAAATGTCTTTATGCGTCAGATCACGGTTTGTAGGGGGAGTTGGCGTGAACTATCATTCTCAATCCCCCGTCAAACTAAGGACCGCACCTGCCATAAACAGCAAAAATCCTATTATTACCATTATAAAAAATCCAAATCTGTACAATTATTATAAATCGGAGAAAAATTCAAAAAACACTTGCAAAGAGAGAAAAACTGTGGTACAATACGTAGCGTAATAGTGTAGAAGTTAGAGAGTGGGCAAAAAAGTCCACTCTCTCTTTTATGAAAAAATGTTTTTTATAGGTGAATAATGGAAAAGCAGAAGAAAAATATCGCAGGTACGGTCCGCGATCTTGTTTCTCCCGTGGCAGACGAGCTCGGCTATATGCTCTGGGACGTTGAATACGTTAAGGAAGGCGCGGATATGATCCTTCGCATCACAATCGATAAGCCCGAGGGCGTTGATATCGAGGACTGCGAAAAGATGGCAAGAGCAATCGACCCCATAATCGACGAGGCAGATCCCATCGAGGTCTCCTATAAGATGGAGGTCTCCTCCCCCGGAATTGAGCGCGCTCTCACCCGCCCCGAGCACTTTGCCGCTTGTATGGGCGAAAAGATCGAGGTAAAGCTCTACGCTCCCGTGGACGGAAAAAAACAGATCGTGGGCATCCTTTTTGCTGCTGATGATAAGACCGTTACGGTTAAGGTGGATGAGGCAGAGGTGGTTCTTGAAAAGAGCGCCGTTGCAAAGGTCTCCACAGTGTTTGATTGGTAATTAAATAACATATATTCTAGAAAGGTAAAAAAGGAAATGAATCAGGAATTTTTCACCGCCCTTGATCTTCTGGAGAAAACTAAGGGCATCCCGAAGGAATACATGATCGAAAAGGTCGAGGCTGCTCTTGTGAGCGCTTTCAAGAAGGAGTACGGAACTTCAAACGTTCGCGTTTCCATCGACCCCAACAAGAAAGACGTTAAGGTATACGAGCAGAAGAACATCGTTGAGATCGTTGAGGATCCCTCCACAGAGATCTCTCTTGAGGATGCAAAGAAGCTCTCCCGCCGTCACGTTCTCGGCGGTGTTGTTGAAACTGAGGTAAAGACCAAGGGCTTTGGCCGTCTCTCTGCACAGTCTGCAAAGCAGGTCATCATTCAGGGTATCAGAGAAGCTGAACGCTCCTCCATGATCCGTGAGTATGAGAAGAAGCGCGAGGAGGTCATCACCGCAATCGTAACAAAGACAGCTGATAACACAGGCGATATCGTTATTGATACAGGCACAAGCGAGGCAGTTCTTCCCTTTGCAGAGCAGATCCCCGGCGAGGAGTTTGCAGCCGGCGACAGAATCAAGGTATTCGTTACCGAGGTTCGCCGCGAGGGACAGACAGGTCCTATGGTAACGCTTTCAAGAACTCATCCCGGTCTTGTTAAGAGACTTTTCGAGACTGAGATCCCCGAGATCGAAGAGGGCGTAGTCATCATCCAGTCTGTTGCAAGAGAAGCAGGCAGCCGTACAAAGATCGCAGTTTACTCCCGCGACGAGGACGTTGATCCCGTTGGCGCTTGTATCGGTGAGAGAGGACGCAGAATCGCAGATATCGTTGACGAGCTTCGCGGAGAGAAGATCGACGTTATCGAGTACTCCGAGAACACGGCAGATTATATTGCTGCAGCTCTTTCTCCCGCTGAGGTCATCTCCGTTGAGATGGAGGGCGAGAGAAGCGCAAAGGTAACCGTTTCTCAGGATCAGCTCTCTCTTGCTATCGGTAAGGAAGGACAGAATGCCCGTCTTGCCGCAAGACTCACAGGCTGTAAGATAGATATTAAGGGTTATTGATATGTCAAAGGCCCCTAAGGTTAAAAAGATACCTCTTCGCCGCTGCACGGGATGCGGACAGTCCTTCCCCAAAAAGGAGCTCATCCGTGTGGTAAGAACCCCCGAGGGCAGTGTTGTCCTTGATTTTACGGGAAAGGTCAGCGGCAGAGGAGCATACGTTTGCAAAAAGTCAGAGTGCTTCAAAAAAGCAAGAAAGCAGAATAGATTCAAAACGAATCTTGAATGCGAGATCCCCGAGGAGCTTCTCTTAGCCCTTGAGGAGGAGGTTGCGCTCTGCGAAAAGGAAGAGGCAGAAAATGAAGACTGATAAGATACTCACATATCTCGGTCTTGCAGCTGCAAAGAGAAGCGTGGTAACGGGAAGCGATCTGGTTCTCAGAGAAGTGAGAAAGCAGAAACCCGCAATTTGCGTTCTCCTTGCATCCGATGCCTCCGAAAGAACAACTAAGCAGATATGCGACAAATGCACCTACTACGGCGTTTCTCTTATTCGCCTAGATACCGATATGGAAGCGCTTGGTGCAAGGATCGGAAAAATATCTCAGGTAGCCTGCGTTGCGGTAACAGACAGGGGACTTGCTTCCCAGATCGTAAAGTGCAGTGCAGACAATGAATGAAACTATTTCAAAAGAAATTGACAGGAAGGCTCCCTAAGGGAGACGGGTAACACAATATGGCACAAGTCCCGATGTTCCGAATCAACCAGTTGTCAAAGGACCTCGACCTTCGCTCAAAGGATATTATCACAAAGCTTGAGGAGGCAGGTCTCGAGGGTAAAAAGTCAATGACAGTCCTTGAGGCAGACGAGGCGAATCTTCTCCTCGATATGCTTACAAAGGAAAAGCAGCTTTCCGATATTGACGGCTACGTTAAGGGTAAAACATCTATCCCAAACGTTAAGCCCTCCAAGGCAGCTCTTGCAAACCGCGAGAAGAAGGCGGCAGAGGCCGCGGCTAAGGCTGAGGCCGAGGCCCGCGCAAAGGCTGAGGCAGAAGAGCGCGCAAAGGCAGAGGCAGAGGAGCGCGCAAAGGCTGAGGCCGAGGCGAAGGCAGCAGCTAAGGATGCAGCTCTTATGAAGGCTGCGGCTGCAGCAAAGGCCCGCGCTGATGCTGAAAAGGCAGCAAAGGAAGAGGCTGCCCGCAAGAAGGCAGAGGCGGAAGCAAGAAAGGCCAAGGAAGCCGAGGAAAGAGCAAAGAAGGCAGCTGAGCAGAAGGCTGAACCAAAGCCTGAGCAGAAGGTGCGTGAGGCTCGTCCTCAGCAGAACGCTCAGAATGCAAATCAGCCCAGACGCGAAAACAATAATAATAACAATAA
>JAFQDC010000049.1 GCA_017416205.1 Clostridia bacterium
AACTTTAAACTATAGGAAAAAACATAATAAAGTATTGCTTACAACATTGCGTTTTTCATTTTCTAAAGTTTTTTGAGAGTGCAGAGAACTTTTTTACAAAAAAGTTCTTTGCATCTATCTCCTCGTCAAACCAAAATTTGAAGGTTAAAGAATAAAGAATGAATAACAAATAATAAAGAATAAACTATAAAGACGTTGCAGGTAAACCAACTATGCTGGTCTCTTATTGACTTTGGTGGGAGGTTGTAGTAAAATTATTATGGTGGGTAATAGCTTTTACCCATACTCTTTCAGAAGGAGAGTTAATATGTATAAGATTCTTATTGCCGACGACGAGGAAATGATCCGCCGTCTTATATCAAAATATGCTGTATTTGAGGGCCATACCGTTGAAGAGGCTGCAGACGGAATGGAGACCGTTTCAAAATGCAGAAGCGGAGATTTCGACATTCTTATCTGCGATATCATGATGCCTGAGCTCGACGGCTTTTCAGCTTGCCGCGAGATCAGAAAATTTTCAGATATTCCAATAATCATGCTCTCCGCCCGCGGCGAGGAATACGATAAGCTCAACGGCTTTTCACTGGGTATTGACGATTACGTTGTCAAGCCCTTCTCCCCCAAAGAGCTTATGATGCGTATCGACGCAGTTATGAACAGATACAACCAGAGCGCAAAGACTCAGAAAACTCAGAACGAGGTCTTTGAGCTTGAGGGGCTTTCCGTTGATATTACCGCCCGCATAGTATATGTTTCAGGTGAGCGCCGCGACCTTTCACCCAAGGAATACGATCTTCTCTTCTATCTCATAAGAAACCGCAACATTGCCCTTTCGAGAGAAAAGCTTATTACCGAGGTGTGGGGCTATGACTACTACGGTGACGACAGAACACTTGATACTCACATAAAGCTCCTTCGCAAAAGCCTCGGCGACTGCGCAAAATTCATCGTCACCTTAAGGGGCGTTGGCTACAGGTTTGATACAAATGCAAAACAGTAAAAAACAGAATCACCGCCCTGTTGGAATGAAGCTGAAGATGTTCGGCTATATGGCGGCCTTTATTGCAATCGTTATTATCGTTCTCTGGGTGTTTCAGATAATCCTTCTCGACGACATCTACAAGGGCACCGTTAAAACTGAGACCAAGGGGCTTGCCGCGGCCATCACCATTGCGGCAAAGCTTGAGGATCAGGGCTTTCGTGACAAGGTATACGATATGGCGGCAGGAAACTCCTCCTGCGTTTCCGTTTACGAGATCAAAGGCGGGGTCGGTCGGGAGATAGTTAACGCGCACTCACAGAACTTGTGCATCATTCACTCTCATATGCTCAACGAGAGCTTTCTCGCAAATCTTTATGCAAACGCCAAAAATTCCCGCGTGTACCTTGAGGATATTGAAGGCTTTGGTAATGATAACGGCTCTATCCTCTGCGCAAAGGTAACGGAGATCGACGGCTACGATCTTCTCGTTGTTGTGAACACTCCTCTTGCCTCCGTTGACGCAACGGTGAAAACTCTGCATATCCAGTTTGGCTTTATTACGCTCATTCTCCTTATGGTTGCCGCAATAATGGCTTACATTATTTCCGCAAGAGTTACCCGCCCCGTTGCCGATATGAACAATGAAGCGAAAAAGCTTGCTCTCGGTGACTACAGCGTTGATTTTCGCGGAGGAGAATTTCTTGAGACGGCAGAGCTTTCCGATACTCTGAACTATGCGGCAGGCGAGCTTTCAAAGCTTGACACCATGCAAAAGGAGCTTATTTCAAATATATCTCACGATCTGCGCACTCCCCTCACAATGATCTCAGGCTACAGCGAGGTCATGAGGGACATTCCCGGCGAGATGACAAGCGAGAATATGCAGATCATTATTGATGAAACAAAGCGCCTTTCCACCCTCGTTAACGATATGCTCGATCTTTCACGCCTTTCCGGCGGCTCGAGAAAGCTTAACAAAACTGTGTTCTCATTAACTGAGTGCGTCAGCGCCACCATTGAGCGCTACGCCCACCTTTGCGAAAGGGACGGATACACCATCACCTTTGACTCAGACGGGGACGTTGCCGTTGAAGCAGACGAGATACTTATCCTTCAGGTCATTTACAATCTTATCAGCAACGCTATCAACTATACGGGCGACGATAAGCGCATCCATATAGAGCAGAAAACAATAAACGGCAATTGCAGAATATCTGTTTGCGACACGGGTGACGGCATTCCCGAGGATAAGCTGCCCCATATCTGGGACAGATATTACCGCACGGGAGATTTCCATAAGAGAGCCGTTTCGGGAACGGGCCTTGGCCTTTCCATAGTTAAAAACGCTCTCGTTCTCCACGGCTCACCCTTTGGAGTTTCAAGCACCGTGGGGGCAGGCTCCACCTTCTGGTTTGAGCTTCCCGTATTCAATACGGACGAGGATTAACCGTATATATACTCAAGTACTCCGTTTGCAACTCCCGTTGCAAAAAGGATCGGATCGTTTGCCATTAAAGCGCTGTCGGCAGGGTTCGTTATAAATCCGAGCTCTATGAGAGTTGCGGGCATTCGTGTTCTTCTGAGAACGTACAGTGACGGGCGGACGAACACTCCTCTGTTTGCAAGGCCCGTGCTCTCGGAAAGATTTGTAAGGATACTTTCGGCAAGTGCCTCACTTTCTCCGCCGCGGGAGAAGATATACGCTTCACTGCCGCTGGCATTCGGGTCAACGGATGCGTTTGCATGAAGGCTTATGAAATAATCGGCGCCCCAGGTATTGGCATCGTTGACACGGGCCGCAAGGGATGAAGCGTTTGATGTTCCAAGCTGAGTCTCCGCAGTCGGGCGCGACAGGCGCACCTCCTGACCCTGCTGACGGAGAAGATTTGCAGTTTCAACTCCTATAACGTAAACCAGATCCTGCTCACGGTAGCCGTTTCCCTCAGCTCCCGCGTTCGGATTTCTCGGGTTATGTCCTTGATCTATGTATATTTTTGCCATTACTTTTTCCTTTCTTTAGTTATTCAATCTCAGTATATTCAAAAAACAGAGTTGTGTTATGAAAAATATTCAGAAAATTCTCAGCAGATGTAGACTTGCCATCGAAAAATATGATATGATAGAGGATGGGGATAAAATTGCCGTGGGAGTTTCCGGCGGTAAGGACTCACTTGTTCTCCTTCTTGCACTTGCAGAGATCAAAAAGTTTCTTCCCCGCTCCTTTGAGCTTGTGGCAATTACCGTTGATATGGGATTTGATACCTGCGAGACTGCCCCTGCTCCGAAAAACGATCACGCAGGCATCCGCGCTCTTTGCGAAAGCATCGGTGTTCCGTATATCGTCAAGGAAACGGAGCTTGCGCATATTATCTTTGACGTGAGGCGGGAATCCAATCCCTGCTCCCTTTGCTCAAGAATGAGAAGAGGTATCCTTCACGACACGGCAAAGGAGGCGGGCTGCAACAAGATCGCCCTGGGCCATCATTTTGACGATGCTGTTGAGACCTTTATGCTCAACCTTTTCTTTGAAGGGCGTATCGGCAGCTTCTCTCCCGTTACCCTGCTCTCGAAAAAGGAGCTCACTCTTATCCGTCCCTTCGTTCTCACAGAGGAAAAGGAGATAAAATCCTTTGTAAAAAAGGTATCTCTCCCCGTTGAAAAAAGTCCCTGCCCTGAGGATAAGCATACGGAAAGAGAAAATATGAAAAAGCTCCTCGGTGACTTTGACCATAAGCACCGAGGCCTTTACCGCCGTATTCTCGGAGCTCTTGAGCGCTCCGGCATTGACGGCTGGCATGAATAAGTCAGAATTATTTTTTATAAATAAAATATTTTAGAGAAAGAATGAAAAACCATGCAACGAAATATTTTTAAGCTTGCTTCACTCCTGCTTGCTGCGGCCATCCTTTTCGGAGCTCTTCCCGTTGCAACAAGCGCAGATGACACAGACGATTTTGAGTTTTACGGAAGAAGCTACCTTGCAACTCACGTAAACGGTGAGGAGCTTGTGAAGGCTTATGATATCATATCCGAGGGAATCGAGGACCGTCTTGATAACATCGATCTTGAACACAAAGTCAGCATTAACGCTGACGAGCTTGCCATCGTTATGGAGGCTTACTTCAACGATCCCACGGGACATTTCTGGATAGATCAGGGATATTCATTTGCTTCCTACCCCTCAACAGGATACGTGGCGTACCTTCTTCCCGCATACAACAGCCTTGCGGGCAGTGATGAGAATGATCTCGAAAAGAGCATTGAGACCTTTGAGAACGCCTGCGAGGAAATCCTGAAAAAAGCAGGTATCCGGGATAATATGACTGAATATGAAAAGGAGCGCCGTATACACGATGCCCTCGTTACAAGAGTGACGTACAGCGAGAATATAAACGCTCACAATGCATACGGTGCCGTAGTCGGAAGAGTAGCAGTTTGCCAGGGATATACTCTTGCATTCAACTACCTTCTCAGGCTTGCGGGTATCCAGTCCTACACAGTTCACGGTATGGCCGGCAATGTGGCTCACTGCTGGAGTCTTGTGCGTATTGACGGTGAGTATTACCAGACTGACGTTACCTGGGCAGACCCTGTCGGCATGGAGGACACGGGAATGGAAACGGATATCTTCTATTCCTATTTCAATATTACAGATGACCGTATGTTCACAGATCACGCTCCCGGCCTCTCCGCAGTTATCCTTCCCGAGTGCACTGCAACAGCCGCAAACTACTATGTCAATAATCCTCAGTGCATTTTCAGCTCTGATATGACACCTAAGGATATGGCGGACCTTGTTAAATATGAAATGATAAGAGTTCGTGTTGACGACAAGGATTTCAACGATTTCCAAAACTGGCTTTCCGTTAACGCATACGAGCTTTTCTCACTTGCAGGCTATGATCTTACACAGCCTCTGTCCTACAGTATAACCTATCTTTCAGAGGAATATCACCTCTTCCTTATCGGAACACGCCTAGAACCTGAAATACCCGACGAACCCGATGAGCCCGATGAGCCCGATGAGCCTGACGAGCCCGATGAGCCTGACGAGCCCGACAACAACTACAAGATCGGAGATCTGAGTGGCGACGGTTCCGTTGATGCTAAAGACTCAAATATCCTCCTTCGCATTATCGCAGGCTCTGCAGCACCTACAGAGGAGCAGCTTATAACGGGCGATATTAACGGTGACGGAGAGCTTAACGCTAAAGACTCAAACCTTATGAAGCGAATTATCGCCGGATCACTTATTATTTAATATGCAAGAATACAATAACGAAAAAGATAGATTGGGAAATCTTCTGCTTGACAGCTCTGAAGAGGAGATACGCTCTATAGTCAGCTCAATGCAGCTTCTTATGACCTACTACAAGTGCGCAATGCACGAGATAGAGGCAAAATTCAAGGTTCTGAACGAGGAATTCTCTCTTCAGCATGAAAGAAATCCCATAGAATCAATAAAAACGCGTCTCAAATCCATTGACAGCATAAATCATAAGCTGAAAAAGTATGGTTACGAGATGAGCCCTCAAAGCATTTGGGATAATCTTAACGACGTTGCGGGAGTGAGAGTGGTCTGCAGCTTTATGGATGATATCTATATGCTTGCCGATTGCCTTACCTCTCAGGATGACGTTAAGTTAATTGCAAAAAAGGACTACATAAAAAACCCAAAGGAAAACGGATACAGAAGCCTTCACCTTATAATCGAGGTTCCTATATTCCTCTGCAACGAAAAAAGATACGTTCGCGCTGAGGTTCAGCTACGTACCATTGCTATGGAATCCTGGGCAAAGCTGGAGCACAGAATGAGATACAAGAAGGAGCTGAGAGACGATCTTCTCGAGGCAACTCACGACAAGCTTCTTGAATGTGCCGAGCTCTCAAGCCTCCTTGACCTCAAGATGCAAGACATTCGCGATATTATTGAGGGCTGTCCCCTTGAAGAGCCAAAAAAACAATAAAAATAGATAATTAAGGGTTGAAATCGCAGTTTTTTTGTGTTATCATACTGGTAATTGAAAAAATCAAAAACTGTGATCAGGTGCCTTTTCGGCACAGTAGTAAAGGGTCATCCATCAAAGAGAGCGGCTTTGTGGTGCGACGCCGTATGGACCCCCAAGCGAATTTCAGCCTGTGAGTTCCCTTTATGGGTGTTTGCCGCATTAAGGCTTTAAAGTGGCGACCTTTGTCGCAATTTGAGTGGTACCGCGGATATGCTCCGTCTCATTTTTTGAGACGGAGCTTTATTTTTTCACTGTAGGAAAAAGAAAGGAAAAAGATTATGAACGATCTTATTTTGGCTCAGAAGTCTGCCTTTGAGAGCGATCTTTCAAAGGTTACTTCTATAACAGAGCTTGAAGCTCTCAAGGTTGCCTACCTTGGCAAAAAAGGTACAATAACAGGCCTCCTCAAGAATATGGGCTCCCTCTCCAATGAGGAGAAGAAGGACTACGGCCGCGACGTTAACGAGCTTAAAAATCTCGCTCAGGATGCAATTGCAGAAAAGCTCACAGCTCTCAAGGAGCAGGAGATGATGGCTGAGATCAACGCCGTTCCCACCTTCGATATGGATATCCCTGCCAACACACAGGGCGGCTCCTATCACCCCATCACCCTGGTTCAGCGCAAGTGCGAGGAGATATTCCGCTCCATGGGCTTTAACATTGAGGACTACTCCGAGATAGTTACGGACTACGAGTGCTTCGAGTCTCTCAATATTCCCAAGTTCCATCCCGCCCGCGATATGCAGGATACATATTATCTCGATAACGGTCAGCTTCTCAAAACCCAGACATCTGCAGCGCAGAACGCTATCTACAAGAAGTATAAGGACGCACTTATTAACGAGGGCAAGCCCATCAAGGCGATCTTCCCCGGCCGCTGCTTCAGAAACGAGGCGACCGACGCCTGCCACGAAAACACCTTCTTCCAGATGGAGGGCGTAATGGTTGATAAGGACATCTCTATTGCAAACCTTATCTACTCTATGAAGACCATGCTCGCCGAGGTATTTGATAACTACGACCTTAAGGTTCGCCTTCGTCCCGGCTTCTTCCCCTTCGTGGAGCCCGGCTTTGAGCTTGATATCAGCTGTCAGATCTGCGGCGGAGTCGGATGCCCCTCCTGCAAGCACTCAGGATGGCTTGAGCTTTGCCCCTGCGGTATGATCCATCCCAACGTTCTCTCTGAGGGCGGCATCGATCCCGAGAAGTACACAGGCTTTGCTTTCGGTCTCGGTCTTACACGTCTTGCTATGATGAAGTACGGCGTTAAGGATATCCGCGATCTTAACGGCGGAAGCCTTAATTCCCTTGCACAGTTCTCGGACGACGAATAAGAAGTGAGGTATTAGTAAATGTATATTTCAATGAACTGGATCCGCGAGTTCGTAGATCTTGAGGGTCTTGATATAAACAAGCTTATTTCTAAGTTCTCCCTTTCCACAGCAGAGGTTGAGAACGAGATATTCTATAAGGGAAGCGACCTTTCAGGCGTCGTTGTAGCTGAGATCGTTTCTATTGAGGATCATCCCGAATCAAAGAAGCTCCACCTTCTCAAGGTGGACATCGGCGAGGGTGAGCCCGTAGACGTTGTTTGCGGCGCTCCAAACGTTCGCCTCGGTATGAAGACTGCCTTTGCCAAGGTTGGAGCACAGCTCGGCGAGATCGAGATCGCACCCAGAAAGGTTGGAGGATATCTTTCCTGCGGTATGTGCTGCTCAGAAAAGGAGATCGGCATCAGTGACGATAACTCCGGCATTATGGACCTTTGCGCATGCTACGCAAACGGCACTGACATCAAGGATATCTTTGAGATCGACGATATCATTTTCGAGGTAGACAACAAGTCCCTTACAAACCGCCCCGACCTTTGGGGTCACTACGGTATGGCAAGAGAGTTTGCTACCCTTGCAGGACGTCCCCTCAAGCCCCTTGAGTGCGTTGACCTTTCAAAGTATGCAGACCTTCCCGCCCTTGACGTAAAGATCGAAAACGACGACTGCCTCCGTTACTCCTGCCTTAAGATCGACAACGTAACGAAGAACCGCAGCCCCATGAATATGCGAATCCGCCTTTACTACTGCGGACTTCGCGCAATCAACCTTATGGCAGACCTTACAAACTACCTTATGCTTGAAATGGGTCAGCCTATGCACGCCTTCGACTCAAGAAAGATCGAAAAGATCCGCATAAAGAAGTTCGATTCTCCCTTCACCTTCCAGACTCTTGACGAGGTTGAAAGATCCATCGACGAGAACACACTTATGATCTGCAACGGCGACGAGCCCGTTGCCATCGCAGGTATCATGGGCGGTCTCGCTTCCGAGATCGAGGACGATACTCAGGGACTCACTCTCGAGTCTGCAACCTTTGATCCCGTATCCGTTCGTAAGTCCTCCACACGTCTCAGCCACCGCACAGACTCCTCTATGAGATATGAGAAGACTCTGGACCCCGAAATGACCACTGTTGCTATCGCACGCTTTGTGAAGCTTCTCTCAGATATCGACAGCGGCGCTACGGTTATCTCCTCTCTCACAGACGAGTATAAGAGAGGCTACGAAAGAAAGACTCTCACCTTTGATAAGGCATTTGTTGACCGCTACACAGGCATCGGCGAGGCTATCACCAAGGACGAGATCATGAACACCCTTTCCTCTCTCGGATTTGATATTACAAACGAGGGCGACAGCTTTACAGTTAAGGTTCCCTCCTGGAGAGCTACAAAGGACGTTACCATCAAGGCTGACATCATCGAGGAGATCACACGTATCCACGGCTACGACTCTTTTGCTCCCCTTACGGCAAAGGCACCCCTCTTCCCCGTAAGAAAGGGCATCGTTAAGTTCTGCGAGGAAAGAACAAAGGATATCCTCGTTAAGCGCTTTGGCCTCCACGAGCTTCATTCCTATATCTGGGCTTACTACGATGAATACAAGAAGCTTGGCATCGAGATCGAGGACAACGTAAAGATCCTCAACGCTACAAACCCCAACATCGAAACTCTCCGCCGCTCCATGATCCCCACCCAGCTCTGCCAGGTGAAGGTCAACACTCAGGTCCCTGATTTCGGTATCTTCGAGATCGGCCGCGTGGTTAAGGGCACAAAGGAAGACGGCCTTTGCGATGAGCACAAGATGCTTGCCATCACTCTCTACTCAAAGACAAAGGAGCTTCGCGACCTTTACTACGGTCTTCGTGATATTATGGCAAGTATCGTTTCCGATATCAAGCACAAGGATATCACATTCGTCGCAGCCGAGGCTTCACACAGCTACGAGCATCCCAAGAACTTTAACAACATAATCTGCGACGGCAAGATCCTCGGTCAGATGGGCGTCGTTCATCCCACTGTTGCAAAGAAGATCGACAAGAAGGCTTCCATCGTATTCCTTGAGGTTGATATGGAGATCCTTGCATCCGTTTCCGACAGCGGCATCACATACGAGGAGGCCTCCAAGTATCCCGGAATGGAGATCGACCTTACCTTCGTTACCGATAAGTTCGGACCTGTCAAGTCCGCTATCACTGCTGCAAACTGCCCTCTTATCAAGGACGTTGCAGTTACCGATATCTACGAGGCAGAGGAAGGCACCACCATTACAGTCAGAATCTATTTCGGCTGTATGGATCGCACCCTCACACGCGAAGAGGTCATGGCAGTTGTTGATTCTATCACCGCTGACCTTTCCGCAAAGGGAATCAATCTTAAATAAAGAGCAAAAAACAGCTGTTGAAATACAACAGCTGTTTTTTATATGGTTTTTTATCAATTTGCAATATTTCTTGCTACATGAACTCCGCTTGCGGATGCGTGGGAGAGGGAGTGGGTGATACCGGAACCGTCTCCGATAATGTAAAGCCCCTTATAGCTTGATTCAAGGTTTTCGTTTACCTCGACCTCCATATTATAGAACTTTACCTCAACTCCGTAAAGGAGAGTATCGTCGTTTGCCGTACCGGGAGCGACCTTGTCAAGAGCGTATATCATTTCAATGATACCGTCAAGGATACGCTTGGGGAGAACAAGGCTCAGGTCGCCGGGGGTTGCGGCAAGAGTGGGGGTGACAAAGGATTCCTCAATACGGCCCGGTGTTGAGCGTTGGCCGCGGATAAGGTCGCCGAAGCGCTGAACGATAACGCCGCCGCCAAGCATATTGCTGAGACGGGCGATGCTCTCGCCGTATCCGTTGGAATCCTTAAAGGGCTCGGAGAAGTGCTTTGCAACGAGAAGGGCAAAGTTTGTGTTTTCAGTCTGCTTTGCGGGATCCTCGTAGCTGTGACCGTTAACGGTGATGATACCGTTTGTGTTCTCGTTAACAACGGCGCCCTTGGGGTTCATACAGAAGGTACGGACCTTATCGCCGTAGGTCTCTGTTCTGTAAACTATCTTGCTTTCGTAAAGCTCGTCTGTAATGTGAGCAAATACAACAGCGGGAAGCTCAACGCGAACACCGATATCCACGCGGTTTGACTTTGTGCTGATTCCGAGATCGCGGCAAACCTTTTCCATCCACTTACTTCCGCTTCTTCCAACGGAAATGATGCACTTTTCGCAGGTGTAGGAGCCGCTGTCGCAGTTTACGGTGTAGGAATCACCGTCTCCGTCTGCCGTAACGCTTCTCACGGGAGTATCAAAGAAGAACTCTACCTTGTCCTTAAGGTAGTCATAAATGTTGCCGAGAACCACGTAATTGATATCCGTGCCAAGGTGACGAACGGAAGCATCAAGAAGATGGAGGTCGTTTCTGATACACTCAGTCTTGAAGCCTGTGCCCGCGGTGGAATAAAGCTTCGTGCCCTCACCGCCGAAGCGCATATTTATCTCATCAACGTACTTCATGAGATCAAGAGCTCTCTTCTTGCCGATATATTCGTAAAGAGTTCCGCCGAAGTCGTTTGTAATGTTGTATTTACCGTCGGAGAAAGCGCCTGCTCCGCCGAATCCGCTCATAATAGAGCAGCTCTTACAGCCGATACAGCTTTTGATCTTATCTCCGTCAATGGGGCAGCGTCTCTTTTCAAGAGCGTGGCCTGCCTCGAAAACTGCGATCTTCAGGTCGGGTCTGAGGCAAGAGAGCTCGTATGCCGAGAAAATGCCTCCGGGGCCTGCACCGATAATTATAATATCGTAATTCATTTTTCGCTTCTCTTTTCAATCAATTAAGTGGCTGAAGCTCTTCAGACTGACCCTCGGTATAGAACCAGGTATATCCGCGTTCAGCATAACGGGAAAGCTGCTTTCCTGCCTTCTTCGTTCTTTCGCAGAGAGTAACGTCATAGTCTGCTCTCAGCGCAGTGGCTCTTTTCTGAGCCGCAATATAGTTCTCGCGATCGTAGAGGATAACTACCTTTTCCTTGCCGTCGGGGATCTTGAAGTTGCCGCGATCCTTGAGGATAGCAAAGATTCTCTCAAATCCGATGGAGAAGCCAACGGCGGGAATAGACTCACCGATAAACTTGCCGATAAGGTTATCGTAGCGTCCGCCACCGCCGATAGCGCCTGAGAATTCAAGGCTGTGGATCTCGAATACGGTGCCGGTATAGTATCCCTGTCCGCGAACG
Source organism: Clostridia bacterium (assembly GCA_017416205.1). GTDB lineage: Bacteria > Bacillota > Clostridia > Oscillospirales > CAG-272 > Avispirillum. Next base: position 11,554 of record JAFQDC010000049.1, read on the forward strand.
AGGGAGATATCAAAGTCAAGCTTTACGGTGTCACCTGCGATCTCGCTGACGCTGTTCATAATATACTCAAGCTTTGAAATAGCCTCAGACTCACCGAGAAGAGCGCGAACGTCCTCCATTGTGATCTTGTCGCCGCCAAAGAACTGGCAGAAGCGCTCAACGGTATCAGCGTCAAACTCCTTAAAGAGAAGCTCTGCCTTTACGCCGTCGGCACCGATCTTATCAAGCTTGTCAAAGGTGATACAAACAGAGTCGAAATCCTCTTCCTTAAAGCCGATCTTTTCGATAACTGCGCGGAGGAGGGAGCGGTCGTTGATCTTGATAACGAAATCGCCGATCCCGATCTTGCGGATAGCCTGAGCCGTTGTGAGGATAAGCTCTATCTCGCACTCGGGAACCGCAGAGCCGATAATATCGATATCGCACTGAATGAACTCACGAAGGCGGCCCTTCTGAGAATTTTCCGCGCGGTAAACACGGTCAGCCTGAATGGCCTTGAAGGGGAGCATCAGATTCTGACGGTTGTTTGCAAAATAGCGGCAAAGAGGGAGAGTGAGGTCATATCTGAGACCCATATCGGAAAGATTCTTGGAGTCTCCGCTCTCCAGGGCCTTCTGAAGCTTTGCGCCTCTCTTGAGGACCTTGAAGATAAGGTTCAGGTTGTCTCCGCCCTCGCTCTTATCAAGGTTTTCCGCGTCCTCCATAATGGGAGTGATGATGTGCTCAAAGCCTGAATTCTTGTATGTGTCGATAATGACTGACTGCAAATAATCGCGTATCTCCGCATCAGAGGGGAGATAGTCATTCATTCCTTTAACTGTTTTGATCTTCATTTTTAAAACCATACCTTTCTTTGCATTTGTGCCGTTTCTTTGCCGCTTGCAAAGAAAGGCACAAATGGGGTTTGAAAAGGGCAAACATACGATTTTAGTTTACTTTATTTTCAAACCTATTTCCTTTTTATGATTATTTTCCTGAAATTGCTTTATGCATCCTGTCAAGGGGAAGCTTCGGGCGGCGGTCATAGGAGAAGAGACCGTTCATCTCCTGCATAACGTCGGTGAACTGAGTGTAGCAAAAGCCGCACATCTGGCCGTTATCTCGAAGAGCTTGGCAAAGGGCCGTTATTCTTGCCTCAAACTCCTGAAGATTTGCGGGAGCCTCGCCGTAGCCCCATGGGTTTGTGGACTCCTGCTCGCTGTTTTCGTAGATAGCATCTATATCAAAGAAGCTTCCGCCGAATTCTGAAACGAAATAAGGCATCTTGCCATCGTATCCGTCATCCATTGAACGGTAATTAACGGGATATTCACCCTCGCCTGTAATGAGGCAATCGTATCTTGCCTTGAAGGTCTCGGGGTTCTGATCGTAGTCGTGGGAGTCGTAGATATCCGTTGACGCCACGTGCATCCATCCCGAGGAGTCGATTATGAGACGTGTGGGGTCTATTGCTTTTGTTATATCATAGCAAAGCTGAGGCAGAGCCTTATTTGCCATAGGGAAGGATTCGTTGAAGGGACACCAGCCGATAATGGAGGGAGAATTGATATCACGCTCCACAGCCTCAAGCCATTCGGGTATCATATGAGGAGTTGACGCCTCCTGTGCTATGTCAAGACCCCAGTTGGGATACTCGCCCCAGAGGAGATAGCCTGCTTTATCGGCTTCATGTATAAAGTGAGGCTCAAAGACCTTCATATGCATTCTCGCTCCGTTAAAGCCTGCGGCCATCTGCAAGTCAAGGTCACGCTTGAATTCCGATACGTGAGAGGCTGTATATATTCCCTCGGGATAATATCCCTGATCGAGAACGAGAGTCATAAAAATGGGCTTTCCGTTAAGGAGCACCTTTCTGCCCTCAGTTTCAATGCTTCTCATACCGAAATAGGTCTGCACCTTATCCTCGCCAAAGGAAAGATCAACCAAGTAAAGATTTCCCTGTCCTATATCCCAAAGAACGGGAGAAGGGATAGCTGCTGAGAATGTTGCATATCCGCCGGTTGCAAAGCCTTCGGCAGAGGCAACGGTCGCGCCCTCAAAGGTGATCTCGGCATATACCTTGCCGCTGCCCTCTACCTTTACGGTAAAGTCAGCCTTCTCGTTCTTCACATCGGGAAGGATCTTTACGTGCTTTACGTAGGACTTTGGAACGTACTCAAGCCATACCGTCTGCCATATTCCCGTACAGCGGGTATAGAAGCAGCCGTGGTTCTTTTCCGCCTCGCACTGCTTGCCCGAGGGCTGAAGCTTATCACATACGTCATCGTATGCCGTGATATTTACCCTGTTCTCTCCTTCTTTGAGATGCTCAGTGATATCAATGCAGATGGGAGTATATCCGCCGCGGTGCTCACCTGCAAGAGCGCCGTTTATATATACCTTCGTATGGTAATCGCAGGCGCCGATACGGAAAAGCACACGTCCGCAGCTTATGTCAAAATGCTCCGGGAGATCAAATGTACGGGTATACCATACTCTCTTCATATAGTCCGCATCGCCGATACCCGAAGCCTCAGACTCAGGCACAAAGGGAACGGTTATCTTTTTTGAATAGCTTTCTGCAAGGTGAAGCTCTGAATTCTCCGTGCTGTTATCCTTATCAGCTTCAAAATCCCAGACACCGTTAAGGCAGAGCCATGAGCGGTCTCCACGGGTCATCGAGGGACGGGGATATTCATTTCTCGGAATACAGGACATACAAGACCTCCAAAAGACCGTAGAGTCGGTCATATTTATCTATTTTACATTATACAAAATGTCTCCTCATATGTCAACGCAAGGAGAAAAAGTTTTTAATTAAATTCGGGTTTATAGGAGAGGTAGCTATGTATGGGACTTTTTGCCTTGAATTATCAAGTCAAGTGCAAAAAAGCTGCCACAGCAAAGTGCGTTGTTCTTATCGGATAAAATAGAATTCTTTTAAATTCAGCTAAGAACCAGCATCGCTTTTGTAAGTACAAATGCACTTGGGCAGTAGCCCAAACCCACTAACAACAGAAAAGAGAAGATTCGTATCATAACGAGTCTTCTCTTTCTTTTTGTCTGATAAGTGATATGCTGACTAAAGTCAGCGTGATATTTTCGCTTTGCGAAAGTGATATGAAACCTATCGGT
>JAFQDC010000050.1 GCA_017416205.1 Clostridia bacterium
AAAGTTCTCTGCACTCTCAAAAAACTTTAGAAAATGAAAAACGCAATGTTGTAAGCAATACTTTATTATGTTTTTTCCTATAGTTTAAAGTTTTTTGCGGAGCTTTTTTACAAAAAAGCGACCGTCTCTCCCCTATAAACCGTAATTTGTCGGGCAAATATAAATACAGAGAGAATAAATTTGGCATTTATTCGACACGGCTGTGAAGTATCATAGTATAAAAGGGAAAAGAAAGGAATAAGAAATGAGCTCGAGATTTACGGCAAAGGCTCAGAGCGCGCTTGATGCGTCTCTGAGCTTTGCAAGAGAAATGGGACATACCTATATAGGAACGGAGCATCTGCTTTTAGGTCTGCTTTCGGTAGCTGACAGCATGGGAGGGCGGATACTCATAAACAACGGCGTTGAGCTTGATAGGGTGAAGGCTAAGATAAAGGAAAGCATCGGAACGGGAAGCGAAAGCTCGGTACGGGCCGTTGATATGACCCCCATGACAAAAAGGGTCATTGAGGAAAGCGCAAGGATACTTTCAAGATCGGGAGGGGAACTTATAGGAACCGAGCATCTTTTGTGGGCAATGGTAAACGAGGGGGACTGCTTTGCAAACAAGATGATTCGGGATTCGGGCTCCTCCGTTGCAGATATAAAGGATGATCTTTCAAAGGCTGCGGGGGCTATTGTGTCAGTCGACGGAGGTACAAAGAAAGGCGACCGTCGGGAAAAGGAAGAGGTAGCAGGCTGTCCCACTCTTTCAAAATACGGAAAGGATCTTTGCAAAAGGCAAAGCAGCCGTGATTTCGACCCCGTCATTGGCAGAGAACGGGAAACGGAGCGGCTCATACAGATCCTTTCCCGCAGAACGAAAAACAATCCCTGTCTTATAGGTGAGCCTGGGGTTGGAAAAACTGCCGTGGTTGAGGGCCTTGCCCGAAGGATCGCCTCGGGGGACGTGCCCCAGAACCTGAGAGACAAAGTGATCGTCACTCTCGATATTGCAGGGGTGATAGCGGGGGCAAAGTACCGCGGCGAGTTTGAGGAGCGGATGCGTTCCATACTTTTTGAGGTGGACCGTGACCGCCGCATAATTCTTTTTGTTGATGAGATCCACGTCCTTGTGGGCGCGGGAGGTGCTGAGGGGGCCGTGGATGCGGCAAATATGATAAAGCCTGCCCTTGCCCGCGGCCATATGCAGCTGATCGGAGCGACCACCGCCAAGGAGTATGCAAGATATATCGAAAAGGATGCGGCGCTTGAGAGGCGCTTTCAGTCAGTTGTTGTGGAGGAGCCCTCAAAGGAGGAGACTGTTGCGATCCTTCGGGGCATCAGAGATAAATACGAGGCCCATCACGGCTTAAAGATCGACGACAGCGCCATAGAGGCGGCAGTTATGCTGTCGGTGCGATATATCGGAGACAGATACCTTCCCGATAAGGCAATAGACCTTATTGATGAGGCTTCATCAAGGCTACGCCTTTACGGAAGCACTCCATTAAGGGAGGCCGCCGATCTTCGGGAGAGGGCAAGACAGGCGGGAAGGGAAAAGGAAAACGCCATCCTCCTTGAGGATTTTGAGGGCGCGGCAGGCTGGCGGGATAAGGAAAAAGCCCTTTTAAGCTGCGCTCTTGAAAAGGAGCGGGAGGAGGATGAAAGAGCGGTCCCCGTCCTCACGGCTGCCCATATCGAAAAAATGGTAACGGAATGGACAGGCATTCCCGTAAGCGTTTCAGACAGGGGGGAGGGCGAGCGGCTTTTGTCTCTCGAAGGGGAGCTTCGGGAGATAATATTTGGGCAGGACAGAGCCGTTGAGGCAGTATCCCTCGCCATTCGCCGAAACCGCTCGGGAATATCCGATCCCGAAAGGCCCTTTGCATCCTTCATATTTCTCGGCCCCACGGGAGTTGGGAAAACTGCCCTTGCCACGGCTCTGGCAAAAGTGGTGTATAAAGATAAAAAGGCGGTGATACGCCTTGATATGTCTGAATATATGGAGCGCCACAGCGTATCAAAGCTCATCGGATCGCCTCCCGGATACGTGGGATACGGAGAGGGCGGTCAGCTTACGGAGAGGGTGAGACGCTCTCCTTATTCCGTAGTCCTTCTTGACGAGATCGAAAAAGCACATCCCGACGTGTGGAATATCCTTTTGCAGATACTTGACGAGGGAGTCCTTACAGATTCCGAGGGCAAAAGAATAGATTTTAAAAACACTATGATAATCATGACCTCAAACGCTGCTCAGTCCCATTCTTTGTCTGCGGGATTTGTTTCGGATATGGGAGACGGGATACGCGATAAAGGAAAAAAGAGCCTTGAAAGCGTTTTTTCTCCGGAGTTTCTCAACCGTGTGGATGAGGTCATAACCTTTGAAAGGCTTTCTCTTGAAACTGTGGAAAGCATCGCCGCGGGGCTTCTCAAGTCTCTTTGCGAGCGTGTTGCAGAGCAGGGGATCAGCCTTGAGTTTTCAAAAAGCGTAATTGAGCTGTGCGCCAAAAAGGGCTACGATCCCGTATACGGCGCAAGACCTCTGCGCCGCGCTGTGGCATCACTTGTTGAAGACTCCCTTGCCGCAAGGCTTCTTTCCGGTGAGATAGGGAATGGGGATAAAATAAAGGCTGTGGCCATTGACGAAAGAATAGAATACAGAAAGGAATGAGACCTGCTCTTTTTGTCGCGCGAAAAGGTCAGGCATATGGACTACTATATGCCGCGCTGAAGGCTGCTGTTGCAGCCTTTTTTCGCGCAATAAGAAAAGCAGGTCATCTTTTGAAAACAGTATAGCTTAAATAATTGACAGTGGGAAAAAGAAAGTGTGAAGAACGGGTGAAGGTTTGGCTATTGTTTGGTGAAGGTAATTTGTCTTGATATATGACGCTGGGTGTGGTAATATAAAAAGGGAAATATGATTGGAGGGCAAAAGCTATGCTCTACGAACTTAAAAATAATATAAGATCATACGCGGCTAACGCGGAAAACCCAAAGGGAGAGCCCTCAATGGGCGGAGTAGCGGGCGGCGGACATAAGGGATGCCCCTGCGTTCAGTGGGTGAAGCCGGGTCAGGTCATTACTATGCTTGACGTTTGCGGAAGCGGCACTGTTCGCCATATATGGCTCACCTTTCCCCCGTATCACCCCGATCTTTACCGCGGTCTTGTGATAAGAATGTACTGGGACGGGCAGGAGACCCCAAGCGTAGAAGCCCCCGTTGGCGACTTTTTCGGCGTGGCTCACGCAAGATACCGTCAGTTTTCAAGTGAGCTTACCTGCGTTCAGTGCTCAAACGGACTGAACTCCTGGATTCCCATGCCCTTTAAGAAGAGCGCCCGCATCACCGTTGAAAACGATTCCGACAGGACCTTTTCCGTCCTTTTCTATCAGGTGGACTTTACTCTCGGAGACACTCATCCCGAAGATCTCGGATATTTTCACGCTCAGTTTCGCCGCTCAAACTGTCACCCGTTCCACGAGGATTACGTGATCCTTGACGGAGTGGCGGGGCAGGGCAGATATCTCGGCACGGTGCTTGGAGTTCGAAGCGTGTGCATTCCCGACCAGTGGTGGGGCGAGGGCGAAGTGAAGATGTACTTTGACGGCGAGGAGAATCCCACCATATGCGGCACGGGAGCTGAGGACTACGTGGGATGCGCCTGGGGCCTTTCCGAGTGTACCACACCCTATCAGGGCTGCACCGTGTGCGACACGGAGAATAAGATGTATTCCTTCTACCGCTGGCACGTAAAGGATCCCGTATACTTTGAAAAGTCCTTTAAGATTACCATAATGCAGATGGGCTACGGGGAAAAGGAGAAGGCGCGAGAGATATTGGGGGAGGATTTCGTTTCCTATCCTGCGGCGGGAGCAGACGACGACTGGTGCTACTACGACCGCAGTGACGATTACTGCTCAACTGCCTTTTGGTATCAGACTCTTCCCACAAACCCCTTTCCTCCTTTTCCGACAAAGGAGGAACGTCTTCGCGACCTTCCCCGTGAGAATAAGACGGCGAAGAGAAACGATGTGTAAATGAACGATTATTGTAGGAATCCGCGATTGCGGATTCCTTTTTGTTTATAGACCGACAAATTACGGTTTGGCGGGTAGTTAAACCAATGTCAGGGCGTGCATTGCACGTCCGAAATCTGCACGATAGCGAACAATTCAGAATACCGTGATTTTGTAGTTAACGGAAGCGATCAAAATAAGCCTTCCCCCTTGGGGGAAGGGGGACCACATAGTGGTGGATGAGGGGTAGGCAACTTGTTGCCGTTAAATAGCGATGATCTCAAGAATAACGCCGCCTTGCGGCTACCCCTCACCACCCGCCTCCGGCAGGAGCCTCCCCCCAGGGGGAAGCCATGCTTGGGTCTTTGCTTTAGCAAAGACAGAGCGGGTACATAGACTTTAAGTTTGGTTTCACATATGTCCATAGGGATAGCCTTTATACCGTCCCCCTCAAACCCAAATTCGATGTCTAGAGTTTGATAAACAAACGTTAACTTTCCAAATCTGCAAATTTTTGTTAAAAACTTAGCAATAACTATTGAATAACTGTTGTGCAAGTGCTATAATAATCGGGCTGAATTTTTGTTAAAAACAGAAAAGAGGGATCTTTTTGAAAAAGTCTTATCTTAAACCCAAGCTGTTTTCCGTAATGAAGACCTATAACAAGGGACAGCTTCTGAAGGACGTAGTTGCAGGTATCATCGTTGCAATAATTGCTCTCCCCTTGTCTATTGCTCTGGCTCTTGCTTCAGGCGTTGAGCCTGCTTGCGGTGTGTATACTGCAATTGCCGCAGGCTTTGTTGTTTCCTTCCTCGGCGGCAGCCGCGTGCAGATAGCAGGCCCTACTGCGGCATTTGCCACCATCGTTGCGGGAATCGTTGCAACTCAGGGTATGGACGGCCTTTTTATCGCCACAATCCTTGCAGGTATAATGCTCATTCTTATGGGCGTATTTAAGCTTGGCAGCCTTATTAAGTTTATCCCCTATACCATAACAACGGGCTTTACCGCAGGTATTGCCGTTACCATCCTTGTGGGTCAGATCAAGGATTTTCTCGGTCTTACATATGCCGAGGGTGTGAAGCCTATTGAAACCATCGAAAAGATCGAGGCTAACATCCACGCTATAGGCACCTTCAGCTGGCAGGCGCTCCTTGTTGGCGTTGTATGTCTCGCGATCCTCATCGTTTACCCCAAGCTTGAAAAGCGTGTGCCCCCTTCACTTATAGCAGTCGTTGTGGGCGCCCTTATGGTAAAGTTTATTCCCGGTCTTGACGACGGCGTTTTCACCATCGGTGAGCTTTACACTATCCCCGAGGGACTTCCCAAAATTGATTTTTCAGGCTTTGATTTCTCCTTTGGAAAGATCTCGGCAGTCCTTCCCGATGCGTTTACCATCGCCATCCTTGCGGCTATCGAGTCTCTTCTCTCCTGCGTTGTTGCAGACAGTATGGTAAACTCCCGCCATAACTCCAATATGGAGCTTGTGGCACAGGGATGCGGTAATATTGCTTCCGTTCTTTTCGGCGGTATTCCTGCAACGGGCGCTATAGCAAGAACTGCGGCTAACGCGAAAAACGGAGGAAGAACACCTATCGCAGGTATGGTCCACGCAGTAGTCCTCTTCCTTGTTCTTATGTTCCTTATGCCCTTTGCAGGCCTCATCCCCATGCCCACCATTGCGGCTATCCTCTTCGTGGTAGCATATAATATGAGCGAGTGGAAAAAGTTTGTACATACGGTAAAGTCTGCTCCCAAGAGCGATATTATAATTATGGTGACCACCTTTGCTCTCACTGTAGTGTTCGACCTTGTTATTGCAATTGAGGTCGGTATGATCCTTGCGGCAATGCTCTTTATGAAGAGAATGAGCGAGGAGACCACGGTCAAGGGCTGGAAGTACGTTGACACCGAGCACGATGAGGACAGCCTTGATCTTAAGGTAGTGCCCAAGGACGTTCGAGTATACGAGGTCAGCGGTCCTCTCTTCTTCGGCGCGGCAGATAAGATCCTTGACGTCACCGTTAAGGAATACACCCGTTGCCTTATCCTCAGAATGAGAGCTGTGCCCGCAATCGACGCAACTGCAATGAACTCTCTTGAGTCTCTTTATAAGAAGTGCGAAAAGCAGGGCGTGCGCCTTATTCTTTCCCACGTAAACCCTCAGCCTCTTGCGGCTATGAAGAAGTCCGGCTTCTATAAGGCTGTGGGAGCAGATAATTTCTGCGCACATATCGACGAGGCTCTTACCAAGGCACAGATGAAATGATTAAAAAACCGTTGCAACTTCTGCAACGGTTTTTTTAGTTCAGACCGATAATTAGCGCTTAGCATTATGGCGAGTTTGTAGTACGTTGTTTCATCTAAATATTGACAAGCTCCACCTCGCGCGTCATCTTGAGCGAAGGTGTCTCACTTGTGAGACACTGTAGTCGAAACCCGAAGGGCAAATTGCAAAGCAATTTGGAACTCGCGACAGACCAAACGTAAACTTTTAGTTGAAACAAGGTAGTAGGGGAGACCATGGCAGAAATGTTTCATTCCTGCCATGGTCTCCCCTACAGATACGCCGTACGTTCAATTCAACGATCTGCCGTTTTTACCCGATTTGCCCCAATTGGGTAAAATGGTGAGGGTGTGGTTATTGACAAAGAATGAACGGGAGATTAAAATAAAATTACAAGCTTTGTTTTGTATAAGGAGAAGGATATGGATTACGGTATCAATGATCTCAGCGCTCTTCGCGAAATGATAGTAAAAAAGAAATATCTTGAAAGGACCGTTGAGGAAAAAATAAGGCAAAGAGACAGCCTTACGGATACTCTTCTTGATCTCGGAAGAATATACGACAAGCAGCAGGAGGACGTTATTGATCTTGAAAAGCTGAGCTTTTCAAATATCTATTATACCGTCCTCGGCCAGAAAAAGAAAATGCTTGAAAAGGAGAAAAGGGAGGTCCTTGAAGCAAAGCTGAGATACGATGCCTGCTTTGAAGAGAGAGAAGTGCTGCGTGAGGAGATCGGCAGCTATTCCGACGAGCTGCGCGCACTTTCGGGCTGCGAGGAGAGATACGAGGAATTGCTCGTTGAAAAAAGAGCCCTTATTGCAAAAAGTGATCCTGTCCTTGCAAAGGAGATAACGGAGCTTTTTGAAAAAGCAGAGCAGCTTGAAAGGGAGGAAAAGGAGCTTTCGGAGGCAATGGAGGCCTGCGAAACAGTTCTCAGAATATCGGAAGAGGTTTGTCAGTGCTTTAGCGAAGCCAAATACTATGCAAAGCTTGATATCGTGTCAGGGGACAGAGACGATACGTATAGAAAATACAGGTGGCTTGACCGCGCCGAATCCCTTGTAGTAAGCCTGGGAATACATATGGGAAGGCTCAGGTGTGAGCTTTGCGACGTAAAGGTCGAATGGGATACGAAGGTAGACATAAGCTCTTTGACTGCCTTTACAGATGTGTGGTTTGATAACGTATTTACTGATATTGCCGTAAAAAAGAAGGTATACAAGGCGGCAGATGACGCAGAACGGGTGCTCAGGGATATAAAATCAGTAAAGCAAAGGCTTGAATCAATGTATTCGAGGGTTAGCTCAGAGCTTATCAGAACCGATGCTACGGTAAAGATGATAATTACGAAGGCTGAAATATAAAACGAAAAAGCAGACCCAAAAGGCAGTTGCGATAAGGGATTATCGCAACCGCCGGTGATATTTTCCCTTGCGGGAAAGTGATATATTTCCCGAGGGAAATGTGATATATTGCTAACGCAATGTGATATATGCCCGAAGGGCATGTTGCGGAATAAAAACTACCCGTTGCAATCGCAGCGGGTAGTTTTTTTCATTAATATTTTCGAAGAAAATATATCATAGGCAAAGCCTATATCACTCGTCGAAAGACGAATATCACAGATTTGCATCGCAAATCTATTTCATTGTAAGACCAACCTACTAAGGTCTGCTTTTTCATTCAATTAAATATTGCCCGCAGTGCCGTAAAAAGCGGTAATTAAAAAACCCTGCATATGCAAGGCGGTGTTCTCGCCTCATGCTTTGTGCTTCCAACGTCCGCTTCGCCTGTCAAAGGAGAGGCTGGCGGGAGGCCTGCATTCCCACATGAAGGTTGAACTCCTTTAATTAATTGTGGGTTTAATTACGAAGCTTTGACACGCACACCGCAGGCATTTTTTCGAAAAGATTATTCCTCGGGTGCCATATCGTAGTCGATATCAGCGAACTCGTCGTCAAAGATATCAGCGATACGGTCGAATTCCTCATCGTCGTCGATAGAAACGAGGATCTCCTCATCGGGATCTTCCTCGCTCTGCTCAACGCGCAGAACGATATACTCCTCGGGATCGGAATCATCCTCTGTGTAGGGGATGAGTGCGCAGTACTTCTTACCGCCGTCCTCAAGAGTACCGATAAGCTCGAATTCGTTTTCGTTGCCGTCTTCGTCTGTAAGAGTATAAACGAGAACTTCTTCTTCAGTCTCGAAAATTTCGTTATCAGCCATTGGTCTTTTCTCCTTTACTTAAATATTCTATTAATATTCTATACAAGTTATGCCCTTTTGTCAAGTATAATTTGAGCCCCTTTTTCGACGGTGCTACAGCCTCACGCTGACCTCTCCCGATGAGAGGGTGTCCTCGCGCCCGTCGGGGTATCTTACTTTCAGGTGAAAGGCTCTGTCAATATCAAGTGCCCGAGCTTCTATTCTTGCATCGCTTCCCGAGGGGAGCACCGTCACGTCCCTTGATAGGGTGATGCAGCGATTTCTGTATTTTTCTACGTATTGGGGGTCTGACAGATTTTCAAACGCGCTATAAAAACGCGCAAGGAGGGATGCGCAAAGCTTTTCCCGGAGCCCCTCTTCTCTTTCTTTTGAAATGTATCCCGCAGTGTCCTTTATATCGTCGGGAAAGCCAACCTCAGGCTCATATACGTTGAGGCCGATACCGAGTATCACAGCATCGGGATGAGAGGGAGTGGCAAACATTCCCTTGGCAAGGATGCCCGCAACCTTTTTTTTGCCTATGAAAATATCGTTTACCCATTTGATCTGCGCTTCTATAGAAAAAACCTCTTCAATGGCTTCAATTGCGCAGACTGCGGCGCAGCCTGTAATGAGGGCTGTGTCCTTATTATCCTTTTCGGGATACATTACCGTGCTCATATAAAGTCCGCTTCCCGTGGGAGAAAAAAAGCTTCTGCCAAGTCTCCCCTGTCCGTGAGTCTGAGCCTCGGTAATGACCGTGTGCCAAGGCCTGCAGCCTTCCCTTATCCTCTCTGCGCACAGAATATTCGTGGAATCAAGGGAGGGGTATATCTCAATATCAATATTTTTGAGTGAGGCGGGCAGCCTTTTTTTTATGCCTTCGGCGGTCACTGTATCAGTTATACTCATATTGTCTCCAAATAATTACCTTTGATCACACTATATTTTACCACCTAACACCTTTTTTGGCAACATTAAATTACTTTGATTAGATTTTTTCCTAAGGGCAATACTGAAAGGGAAAGGAAGTGATATGATGAAGCCGAAAAAGGAAGGGATCGTAATAGGCGGGTATTACGGCTTTGGCAGTATCGGCGATGAAGCCATACTTGATCTGATCCTTGAGAGTGTGAGGGAGACTTCGTTTTTTGAGACGGTCTACGTTATCAGCAAAAGAGGCGGGAATGGGGAAAACGCTGTGGAGATTTCCCGCTTTTCTCTTCTTCGTATTGTTTATACATTTATAAAGTGCAGGGTGTTCATATTCGGCGGCGGAAGTCTCTTGCAGGACTCAACAAGCAAAAGGAGCCTTTGGTACTATGAGGCCTTGCTTTTGCTGGCAAAAGTCTGCGGTTGCAAGATATATATCTTTGCAAACGGCATCGGTCCCGTATCCCAAAGGAGAGCTTTGAAAAAGCTTCTTTCCTTTGCCGACAGAGTTTCAGTGAGAGATCCCGAGTCATATGAAATATTGAAGAGCCTTGAGATGGACGTGGAAGTTGATCTTCGGGCTGACCCTGTTTTCAAAAGGGCAAAGGGGGACTATAAAAAGCGCCCTCTTGCCTGCCTTTGCGCCCTTTCGGGAAAGCGATATTTTGCAGTCTCTCTGAGAAGCTGCAAAAGAAAGGGGGATATTGATCTTATTGCTCTTTGCACTGTGATTTCAAGGATCAGAGAAGAGGGGCTCGTTCCCCTGTACGTTCCGATGCAAAGGGAATACGATCTTGATATTTGCAGGAGAGCAAGGCTTATGACCGGGGGCGTGATTGCCGACGCACGTGATATTGACGACGTTATGCAGGTTCTCTCGGGTGCTGAATTTTCTATTGGAATGCGACTTCATTTTCTCATTGCCTCGGCCATTGTGAAAACGCCCTTACTTGCACTTTCATATGACAGAAAGGTGAAGAGTGCTGCCCTCTATCTCGGCCTTGACTTTGTGGCAGATGCCTTTGATTTTTCAGCGGAGGAGCTGTACTCGCTTCTTTCAAAAGCAAGGGCAAAGGCTGATATGAATGAGCTTTTTGAAAAGGTGGCAGAGCTTTGCGCTCTCGGCGAGGAGGACCTTCGCAGTCTTTCCTCCTTTGTGAGAGCTGAGGCGGGAGAGGCGGAAAAAAAGCAGGAGAGGGCAGAACAAGTTTCGGGCTGACTGTTGAAAATAGGGCTTTTTTGTGATATCCTTTAATCAGTGAAAATCTAAGGAGCGCCTATGAAATATCAAGTTGTACCGTCCTGTGTATGGACTTATCCCGATATAGATTATTACCCCGAGGGAAAGGAGAGAGCCGAGCTTCTTGCCCTTCGGGGAGGCTACAGCGCCTTTCAGGTAAGCTTTTCGGATATTGCAGGCTCTGAGATCGCAGTTTTCGTTGAAGGGCTTGACTGCGAGCTCTACCGCCTCCTTGCAATACCCGTTGAGAGCTGCCCCGGAATAGAAGAGCCCCTGCCTCATTTCCCCGAGAGAAAGGCGCCCTTTCTCGCAAACGACTGCCTTGTTCCCATAAGCAACGGGGAGAAGATAAAGGCAGAAAGCGTGAGTGTGACCCTTTACCTTTGCGTAAAGGTTCCCTATGATGCAAAGGGGATACTCAAAGGAAGTGTCACAGCCCGCGACGGAGGGGGATGTGTATCGGTTCCCGTTGAAATAGAGGTATCAAGGGCAGCCTTGCCCGAAGAGCGGCTAAATATGGTAATGGGTCTCAGTCCCTGGGACATAAAGGTACATCATAAGCTTGAGAGCAGGGAGGAGTTCCTTGCCCTTGAAAGGCAGTATCTTTCTCTTCTTCGTCGTCAGCACCAGACTATGCTTTTCGTAAAATGGCCGTGGGAAAGATTTGAGGACGGAAAATGGAGCTTTGATTTTCGCCATTTCAACAGATACGTAAAGAATGCTATGGAAATGGGATTTAAAAAGTTTCTCATTGAGGGATTCGGCTTTCGCCGCTCATGGGATGCTCCCGATATCCTTCACCGCGACATCGACCTTCTTTCGAGAGAGGGCTATGAGTATTTAAGGCAGTATCTGACGGCGCTGAGAAATAACTTAAAAGAAAACGGCTGGCTTTCCGATGATCTGTTTATGCTTGGCGTGTGCGACGAGCCAAATGATATAAACGCTCTTGCATACCGAGCGGTGATATCTCTTGCGAGAAAGTATATTCCGGAGCTCAGGCTCTACGACGCAACAAGCGGCGCTCCCATATACGGCGCCCTTGACGTGTGGGTGCCCCGCGCCGATGAATACGAAGCTCACCGCGAGGTATTTGATTCCTATAGAGAAGCAGGTGACGAGGTGTGGCATTACGTCTGCCTTTATCCGAGAGAGGGCGGATACATAAACCGCTTTATGGATATTCCTCTCCTTTGCACCCGTTATCTTTTCTGGGGCAATTATAAGTATTCTCTTACGGGATATCTTCACTGGACCGTTAACGCATATCAGAATAATGAGGACCCCTTCAAGGTAAGCTGTCCCCGCCACGTGAACGCGGGAAGCGAGAGCATCCTGCCCCCCGGCGATGATAAGCTGATATATCCGGGAGAGGGCAGGCCCTGGATGTCCATACGCCTTGAAAACCACCGTGAGAGCGCGGAGGAGTATTCCATGCTCATGGCGGTGGCAGAGAAGGATAAGGCTCTGGCAGACTCTATCTGCGGCGAGGTCTTTGAGAGCTTTCACAGCGTTGAATTTGATGCGGATAAATTTGAATCTGCACGAAGAAAGCTTATAAGAGCGTATGAAAAAATGAAAAATGAAGAATGAAAAATGAAAAATTGATGTTGAAATCCGCCGCCTCGGCGGATTTCTTCTTTTCAAAAAAGAGAAAATTAGTTTATAGTATATGGGTATAAAATGAGGGAACGATCCAAACAAGTCCTTCCCCACGCGGACGCAACGCGGAACGGAGTTATAAGTTCACGTGTCCGCTCTGTCAACGCACGAGGCGTTGACCCAAATAAGTCCTTCCCCCATGATTCGGGGGAAGGTGGCTCCTTAAAATGAAGTTAGATTATTGCATATAATATTTCCGGCTCCATAATCTAAATCAAAAGTATTCCGTGCGGGGGAGACGGATGAGGGTTGCTACCTGGGTGAGAGCCAAACATAACAGTTTATGTATTACTTAAAATGATAAAATAATTCTATTTAATTCATCATTTCAAGAATAACTTAATTTAAAGACAGCTCGCACCCAGGTAGCAACCCTCATCCGTCACCGTCTGTGAAGACAGCAATAATTTCATATTTATCTCTGAAAATATTATTATCTTTAAATCGTTAGCGACTGCATCGGTGACACCTTCCCCCGAATCATGGGGGAAGGACTTGTTTTAAGTTCTCCCTCTTTCTGTAGCCATATAGTCTATTATTTTCTACTCACAGACCATAATCTGATATACATTCAACATCAATTCTCACAAAAAAAACTCCTTGCCTTGGCAAGGAGCTTCAGCTTGTCGATAAAGGTATCGACAAGCTGACATCGGGCTGTCGAAAAGGATGCAGAAGCCGTGAATTGTCCGTCGTCGGCGTACAAAGGTACGACAGAGGGACAATTCGCGGCTAAAAAGCCGCATTTAACAATGA
>JAFQDC010000051.1 GCA_017416205.1 Clostridia bacterium
CATTGCGGACAGTTCCCCTTGCACAGGGGAGGCTTATACAATCACCTGTTTACGGGTTGCAGTGCGTGTGGTGCGTTAAAATTTTTCGGTACCCCTTTAGGGTTTAAGCCGGCAATAGTACCTTAAAGTGGTCGTGCAAGCCACCGGTTGAACCGGTGGTCTTGACTTTCAGATTTTTATTTAAGGAGGGTGTTTTTTACCATTCTCTTTTCTTTCAATTTTATATTTATTAAAAAAATGCATAAATACCTATTGCAAAATAGAAAGAAATGTATTAAAATGTGTGTAGCTATTTTTTAAACTTTGAAAGGAGTGCCCCGTAAGGGGTAACTGATATTATGGTAGTAGCAGGAGATTTTAAGAACGGTATTACATTTGATATGGACGGACAGGTAATGCAGGTTATCGAGTTCCAGCACGTTAAGCCCGGTAAGGGAGCTGCTTTCGTTCGTACAAAGCTCAGAAACGTTATCACAGGTTCCGTAATTGAGAAGACATTCTCTCCCACAGATAAGTATGAGGACGCTCGTATCGACCGTAAGGATATGCAGTATCTTTACTCTGACGGTGAGCTCTATTACTTCATGGATATGGAGTCCTACGAGCAGATCCCCCTCGATGCTAACAAGCTTTCCGACAACTTCAAGTTCGTTAAGGAAGAGATGATCTGCCAGATCAAGTCCTATAAGGGTAACGTATTCTCTGTAGAGCCTCCCATGTTCGTTGAGCTTCTCATCATCGATGCAGAGCCCGGCGTTAAGGGTGATACAGCTACAGGTACAACAAAGAACGCAACTGTTGAGACAGGCGCTGTAGTTCGCGTTCCTCTCTTCATCGAGCAGGGCGAGACTATCAAGATCGACACTCGTACAGGCGAGTACCTCGAAAGAGCGTAATTTTATTCGCTGTAGGGCGAATAAGTTCTCGCCACCCGCCTCGATGTATTTGAATACGCCGTCGGCGTGAGTCAAGGCTTCTTCATCCCTACATCAAATAAAACGTCGCCGCCTTATGGTAAGGCGAAGACCGAGATGAAGTTTATTCATCTATACTGCGAACCACTGAACTTTAAGCTCAGAAGGCGTCATCACTATTCAGTTGATGGCGCCTTTATGTTTTTATTAAAAGAAAGAAGGATTTACTATGACGATCAGCGAAAAGAGCGCATACCTCAAGGGCCTTGCCGAGGGTATGAAGCTTGATACAGAAAAGGCAGAGGGCAAGCTTATTGCAGGCCTTCTCGACCTCGTTTCCGATATTGCACTTGCAGTGGAAACTCTTGACGATGACTACGCAACTATGGAAGAGTATATGGAGGAGATCGACTCCGATCTCGGCGATCTTGAGGAGTACGTATACCTTGAGGACGAGGATGAGGACGAGTACGATTTCGGCGAGTACGAGGATTGCGACGGCGAGTGCGAGGGCTGCCACGGCTGCGACGATCTTGAAGATCTCGAGGCACTTGACGGCGAGGATGACGTATTCGATCTGGACAGCGAGGGCATGAGATGCATCATGTGCGAGTCCTGCGGAGATACTATCTGCTACGATGAAACACTTGATCCCGAGGATATCATCTGTCCTGCCTGCGGCAAAAAGTGCGTCGGCGAAGAATAATCTAATGGAATTATTGTTGAAAACCGCCTTTTGGGCGGTTTTCTTTTTTAGAGAGGAACGTCAAATTACGGTTTGTGGGGAGAGACGGTCGCTTTTTTGTAAAAAAGCTCCGCAAAAAACTTCAAACTATGGGTAAAAAATATAATAAAGTATTGCTTACGATGCGTTTTTTTCTTTTCTAAAGTTTTTTGAGAGTGCAGAGAACTTTTTTACAAAAAAGTTCTTTGCATCCATTCCCCTCCCCCTTCAAACAAAAAACGGGCTGTCGCAGTGAAGCGACAGCCTGTGTTTTTGTTGGAAATTATTTCAGCCTTTGAAGCACGGTCTCGAAATCAATACCGTACCAGCGGTGGTCTTTGTTTTTTGCAGTTTCGGCTACTGCCTCCGCCGTGAAATCCACAGCCATTGCCAGAGCCTCGTCTATCCCCTCTCCCGATGCGATAGCGCCGACTGCAACGGAAGCGAAAACATCTCCTGAGCCGTGAAGGGGAAAGTCTGTGTGTACCATATCTGAAAAATGGGAGAAATACTTGTTTTTTACTCTGTCGTATTTTACGATACCGAGCTTTCCCGCCCTCGGAGATATTCCGGTAATAACAGCAGCCTTCGCTCCACCCTCTGTCAGCGCTTTTGCCATTTCAAAGGCCTCGTCAAGGGTGACGCTTTCGCGGTAGGGTCTTTCAAGAAGGCAAAATGCCTCTGTGAGATTGGGAACGATGATATCCGCAAGGGAGCAGAGCTTTCTCATATGACTTGGGTATGAGCTTTCAAAGCCTGTATAAAGCTTTCCGAAATCTCCCATAACGGGGTCAACGAAAAGAAGCTTTCCCTCTCCCCCAAAGTCGCTCCAAAGATCCCGTGCAAGGTCTACCTGACGGTTTCCCGCAAGATATCCCGTATACACCATATCAAAATCTATTTTTTCTTTTTTCCATACGTCCGTGACTGCGGTGATATTATCCGTCAGGTCAACGATATTGAAATGCTCAAAGGCCGTGTGGGTGGACAGCACCGCCGTCGGAAGGATCGCGCACTCGCATCCGAATGAGGATATTATGGGTAAGGCCACCGAGGCCGAGCATTTTCCCACGCAGGAGATATCCTGCATCGTTACTATTCTTTTCATAACATTCCTTAAAAATTGATTATTCCCGTATGCTCAAGAACGGTCTTTACACCGATGAGGATAAGGATGATGCCGCCTGATATCTCGGCGGTCTTTTTATATTTTGCGCCGAATACACCGCCGATCTTGACACCGGCAACGCAAAGAGCAAAGGTGACGGCGCCGATGATGCCGACGCAAACGAAAACGTTAAGCCCCTTTCCGTTTCCTGCCGCCATTGCCATTGCGATTCCAACAACAAGCGCGTCAATGCTGGTTGCAAAGGCGGGAGCTATCATATCGCGGGCGCGAACGGAGCAGCAGCACTCCTCATCGTCCTTTTCAAATACCGATTCTCTTATCATATTGAGACCGATAAGGGTAAGCAGGGCAAATGCCACCCAGTGATCAACGGCCTCGATATACGCCTGAAAGCGGCTTCCGAGAAAATAGCCGAAAAGGGGCATCGCCGCCTGAAAGGCGCCGAACCAAAGACCGACGATACAGGCATTCTTCCATTTTATCTTTCCCATTGCAAGTCCCTTGCAGATGGATACTGCAAAGGCATCCATTGCAAGACCTACGGAAAGTATAAGTGTTTCAATTATTCCCATTTTTACCTCACAAATCCGCTTTTTTCGAGAAATTCCCGCGCCAAAGCTTCAATAGAGCGCACCTCACCGCCGCAGTCGCGAAGGAGCCGTACCGCATTGTCGTATCGGCGAAACCAGGTCAGCTGACGCTTTGCGTATCTTCTGGAGGCTGTCTGAACCTCGTCTATGCACTCTTCAAGGGAGGCGACCCCTTCAAGATAAGGGATAAACTCCTTATATCCTATTGCCTGAAAGGCAGGCTTGCCCCTTGAAAGCAGACCGTTCTCAAAAAGATTCTTCACTTCGCAAAGAAGCCCCGTCTCCATCATAAGATGCACTCGGCGGTCTATTCTTGAATAAAGAAGATCGCGGTCGGCAAATTCGATGATCGCCATTGAAACGTCGTAGGGAAGCTCCCGCTCCTTTGAGCGGCGGTCCCATTCCGTTTTGGTGATGCCCGTAGTCTCATAGATCTCAAGAGCGCGGACAACACGGCGCACGTTATTCATATGTATTGCCTCTGCCGCATCGGGGTCTACCGAGCGCAGACGGTCGTGGAGAGCCTTGTTTCCGTGGGACTCTGCATATTGGGTGAGGCGGTCGCGGACAGCCGTATCCTTTTCGCTTTCGGAAAGATCGGAAAGTGTGAGAACGCTGTCAAGATAAAGACCCGTGCCTCCGCAGAAAACGGGAACCTTGCCGCGGCTGCTTATATCATCTATTATCTCTCGGGCGCGCTCAGAGTAATCGGCGCAGGAGAACTCTTCATTCGGGTCACATACTCCCACCATATGATGGGGAATGCCGCGCCTCTCCTCCATTGTGGGGGCGGCGGTGCCGATCTCCATGCCCCTGTATATCTGCATAGAGTCGTTGGAAATGACCTCTCCGTCAACAAGGCGGGCGATCTCAACTGCAAGATCAGTCTTGCCCGAGGCCGTAGGCCCTGCTACTGCTATTATTTTAGTTTTCAAGGTAACCTCTTAATAAATAATGTTTCACTGTGTTGTTTTCCGCCATCGTACGTAACATAATCCTGAATTTAACGTTTACGTGTTCTCTTTGTCGACGCACGAGGCGTTTACCTATGGTATGCCTTCCCCCCGGGGGGAAGGTGTCGCTCGCAGGTTGCGCAGCAAACTGTCGGCGACGGATGAGGGGTAAGCAACTTATTGCCGTGAAAAACAATAAATTTAAGGATAACGCCGCTTTCGCGGCTACCCCTCACCACCCACCTGCGGTGGGAGCCTCCCCCCAGGGGGAAGCCAAATTTATTTCACACCTTCACCAACAACAATGTGCTCCCCGCATCTTTCGTTCAGATGCTTCGTTATGTCGCAACAAACTCCTTTGAAATTTGAGTTTACATCACGGTTTGTATATCTCAGAACCTTTATTCCCAAATTTTCAAGGTGTGCGTCTCTTTCTCTATCTTTAGCACGGCCATCATTTTTATAGTGCTGGCTACCGTCAAGCTCTATCACAAGTTTTGCACTGGCACAATAAAAATCAACTATATAATTACCAATAACTTTTTGCCGGTTAACCGTCAGATCAAGAAGCTTGAAAAATCATACCACAGCTTTTTTTCTTCAGGAGTCATATTTTTTCTCAAAACCTTAGAATTGCCGGTCAATTTATGATTTTTAGTTAAGTTCATTGCAATCAATAAATAAACATGCTATCACCGAAGGAGAAAAATCTGTACTTCTCCATAACGGCTGTCTCATATGCCGCAAGCATCCTCTCTCTTCCCGCAAGGGCGGAAACCAGCATAAGAAGAGTGCTTTCGGGAAGGTGGAAGTTTGTGATAAGAGCGTCTACTATTTTGAATTTATATCCGGGGTAGATAAATATTCCCGTATCCGCGCTGAGAGGGTGAAGTATGCCGTTTTCATCTGCGGCGCTTTCCAAAGTACGGCAGGACGTAGTACCGACTGCAATAACTCTGCCCCCTGCGGCCCTTCTCTCGTTTATTATCTTTGCCGCTTCTTCGGTAACTCTGATAAACTCGGAGTGCATCTCGTGATCCGTTATCTTCTCAGCCTTTACGGGACGGAAGGTGCCGAGACCCACGTGAAGAAGAACGGGAACTACAGCGCAGCCCTTTGCCTTTATCCTTTCAAGAAGCTCGGGAGTGAAGTGAAGTCCCGCAGTAGGAGCTGCGGCGCTTCCTTCTTCTCTTGAATACACGGTCTGGTATCTTTCCTGATTTTCAAGCTTTTCGGTGATATAAGGGGGAAGGGGCATTGTTCCGAGAGCGTGAAGAGCCTCGTATACAGTTTTATATTCGCCGCCGTCGCAGAACATTCTGACAACGCGAAGTCCGCCCTCAATAATATCGCAGACCTCTGCCTTGAGAAGACCGTCTCCAAAGGAGATTATATCTCCCACACGGGCTCTCTTTCCGGGACCTGCCAGAGCCTCCCAAACGTCATTTTCTCTCTGCTTTAAGAGAAGAAGCTCAACGGGGGCTGTGCTGTCGCTTTCGATCCTTCCCTCGGGAGTCATCTTTTCGCTTCTTCTTCCGATAATGCGGGCGGGGATAACTCTCGTATCGTTAATAACAAGAACGTCCTCGGGACGGATATAGTCTATAATATCTCTGAACACCTTGTGCTCAACTCCCTCTCCCTGCCTGTCTATGACCATAAGACGTGATGAATCGCGGGGCTCAACGGGGGTCTGAGCAATGCGCTCCTCGGGAAGCTCGTAGTAAAAATCCTTCAGAGTCAGGCTTGTAGCTGTAAGCTCATTCTTTATCATATCGGTTTCTCTCTTTATAAATGTATTACATTTCAGTATAGCACATTTGCACCTTTTTGAAAAGAGGTTTTTGTAATTAACGCCGATTCAACAAAAAATACAAAGTTTGCCCCACTTCCTATTGAAAAAAGAAGAAAAATATACTATAATTAATCTAACTAAGTATATTTTGAAGGGACTGATACGATTTGAAGAAGATTCTTTCAGCTTTTCTTTGCGCGGCAATGCTTCTTTCCTGTATTCCTTTTTCTGCCTCTGCGGGGCTTTACAAAAAAGGTGACGCAAACAGAGACTGCGATATAAACGCAAAGGATAATTTTGCCATCAAGCAATATATAGTGGGCGCTGCCGATACTATTGACTTTGATGCCTCGGATATTAATGAGGACAGAAGCGTCAACGGTAAGGACACTCTCATAATCAAGTCACAGGTAGCAGGCGCTGCAAATATATCAAAGGCTTATCCCGACGGATGCGGTTGGGAGGGCTTCACCGTTATGGGAACTCCTATCGGAGACTATACGGTAGTCGTTACAAATCCCGATAACGCAAATATGGTATTTGCGGCTGAGGAGCTTGCAAAATACGTAAAGCTTGGTGACGGTATTACCGATCTCTCCATTGTAAACGGCTCCTCCGATAAGGATAAGCTCATCGTTCTACGTGAAGACGAAAGCGGCGAGATGGGCACCGACGGCTTCAACATAAAGACCGAGGGTGACGATCTTATCATCACCGCAGGCGCTATGCGAGGCACTATGTACGCAGTGTACGAGCTACTTGAAGCATACTACGGCTACAGCTTTTACGCCTACGGTGAGTATTATTTCAAAAACGGTAAGAAAACAGATATCCCCGGGAATATTGATATTACTCAGATCCCCCGCGTTCGCTACCGCTGCGTATGTATTACGGGATTCAGAAACGAGTATACAGAGTCTACGGTTATCAAGAGAAAGCTCTCCGGATGCTCCGTTCAGTCCTCCATGCTCCAGGCGAAATACGGTTACGGCATTGAAAGAGTGAGAGCAAACGCTCATTCCTTTGACGTGTTTATTCCCCTCGATGAAATTGGCGCAAACAAGCGTTGCCTTTCTATAAACAAGACATTTGAGGTCTGCGTTAAGAATATGCTGAAGCTCCTCGATGAAAGATGCGCCGCCGGAAGCGTTATAGGACGCGATATCACAGAGATCTCCTGCTCCTATGCCGCAGACGACGAGCCCTGCCTCTGCCGCCTCTGCAAGCAGGTATATAAGGAAGAGGGCAATCAGCATTCCGGCAATCTCTGCCGCTTCGTTAATAAGGTACACGCAGAGATCATAAAGGAATATCCCGACATCCGCGTTATCGTTAACGCTTACGGCAACGCCTCCAATCCCTCTCTCGGCTGGCACGACGCTCCCGGAAAGACAGCTCTCAACGAGGGAATCACTCTCCTTTACTGCTGGAACGGATGCGCAAACCATATGCTTGGTAAGGAGGGCTGTACTGACGCGGGCAACTCCCTTGGCGTTACCAACAAGAAGAGCGAGGCCGATTTTCTTGCGTGGACCGAGAAGTGCTCTGACATCTACGTTTGGTACTACCCCACTCACATCTACTATATGCTTTGCCCCGAGCCCAATTTCGAGAATCTTTATAACGATTTCAAATGGTTCATCGACAACGGCGCCAACGGCTTCTACGTTGTGGGTACCGACGGCGGAAGCTTTGAGTCCATGGACGGTCAGGTAATTGCAGACCTTATGTGGGATCCCGATATGACGAAGGAGGAGTACGACCTGAAGATCGCAACCTACCTTTGCGACAACTACGGATACGGCTGGGTATACATCAAGGAATATATGGATATGCTCGTGGAATGCGGCGACCTTAAGGGATGCGTGTTCAACGATTTCGAGCTCCCCTTTGATATCTACTCAAAGGATTATTTCAAGACAAACTACGACAGAATGTGCGAGCTTTTCAAAAAAGCTTATGCTCAGACAGAGAACGACGATCAGCGCTCAAAGCTTGATAAGCTCTCAGTCCATATGCACTTCCTCGGCCTTTCCGCCCTTTACGAGGACCGCTATGTTAACGGAACGGGTGAACAGAAGGAAGCCTACAGCGAGCAGTGGAGATGGACATATAACTATATAAACGATCACGATATGCCCCTTACCTATAACACAAACGGTATAGACACAGAATTTACCCTTGAAATCAATCCCCTGAATCAGGCTTATCCCGATATCGGTGACGGAGAAAGATAAAAAGGGCTATGGAAAAACCTACGCTTTAGTTATTAAATAAATTTTTTATATACACGAAAGGAAACCACAACCATGATGAAAATCGGAACACATTACGCTTATTGGAACAATATGTGGGCTGCTGACTACATTGCGCTTTGCCACAGAGCAAAGAAGTGCGGTCTTGACGTACTTGAGGTAGGTGCAGGCGACCTTGTTAACATGAGCGACGCTGAGCTCGCTGAGCTTTCTGCAACTGCAAAGGAGCTGGGACTTGAGATAAGTGCAAACCTTGGCCCTCCCAAGGATAAGGACATCTCCAATGCCGATCCCGCTATCCGCGAGGCAGGCGTTAAGTTCCTCTGCGATATTCTCGATCAGATGGTTAAGATCGACTGTAAGATCCTTATCGGCGCTTGCTACAACTGCTGGCCCTTTGACTTTGTTGATATCGACAAGGAGGCTCTCCTTGACCGCGCTGTTGAAGGCATGAAGATCGTTGGCGACCACGCAGATAAGCTTGGCCTTACCATCGCTCTTGAGATCCTTAACAGATTCGAATCCTGCATGATCAATACTCTCGACGAGGGTATCGCATTCTGCGAGAGAGTGGGCAAGAAGTCAGTCAAGCTCCTTCTCGACACATTCCATATGAACATCGAAGAGGTTGAAGATATCCCCACGGTGCTGCGCCGCGGCGGCGACTGGGTTGCTCACGTTCACGTTGGTGAGGCTAACCGTATGCTTCCCGGACAGGGTCATCTTGACTGGGCTGAGATCGGCCGAGCTCTGCGCGATATCGGCTACGATGCAAAGGTTGTTATGGAGCCCTTCCTTCTTACAGGCGGCGAGGTAGGTCCCGCTATCAAGGTATGGCGCGATCTTTCCGCAGGCGCTGACGGCGACAAGATGGACGAGATGATGACTGAGGCTGTTAAGTTCCTCAGAGCTAACCTCAACGGCTAAGACAAAAAATCACATTATAAGGAGACTACACCAATGGCTGAAATTATGACAATGGGTGAGATCATCGTCGAGATAATGCGCGGCGAGGTCGACAGTCCTCTCGATAAAGCAGGCATCTTCAAGGGTCCTTACCCCTCCGGTGCTCCTGCCATATTTATTGACACGGTAGCCCGTCTCGGACACAAGGCTGCTATCGTTGGCGGCGTCGGCGACGACGACTTCGGCAAGTGCCTTCTTGACAGACTTGAGGGCGACGGCGTTGACTGCTCCGCAGTTATCAAGAACGACCGTATTTCTACAGGCTGCGCCTTCGTTACATATTTTGCAAACGGCGACCGCAAGTTCATTTTCCATATAGGCAACACTCCCGCAGTTCTCGCTCCCGCTCCCGCAGAGGAGAAGCTTGAGGGTCTCAAGTTCTTCCATATCATGGGCTGCTCCATGATGGCAGAGCTTTCCTTCGGACGCAGAATAGTTGAAACGATGAAGGCTGCAAAGGCTAAGGGCGCAAAGGTTTCCTTTGACCCCAATATCCGCCCCGAGCTTATGAAGGATCCCGAGTGTATGGATCTCGTTAACGACGTTCTCGATAACACAAGCGTATTCATGCCCGGCAAGAGCGAGCTTCGTATGCTTTCCGGCAAGGAGGACATCGAAGAGGCTGTTCAGGAGCTCTTTGATAAGAAGCCCCTTCTTGAGCTTATCGTTCTCAAGAACGGCAAGAAGGGCTGCATCATCTATTCCAGAGAAGAGCGCATCGAGTTTGGCGTATACGCCATCGAGCCCGTTGACGCAACAGGTGCCGGCGACAGCTTTGACGGCGCATTCCTTTGCGGACTTCTCGAGGGCAAGAGCCTTCTTGACGCTGCAAAGCTTGCAACTGCTGCAGCAAGCCTCAACACAGGTGCTTTCGGACCTATGGAGGGCGCTATCTCTGTAGAAAACTGCCAGAAGCTTATTGATGCAAACATTCTTGAGTAATTTTTAAAATACGAGGTACAGACCAATGTATGTAACAAGTAAAGAAATGATCTACGCTGCCCGCAAGGGTGGATACGCAGTTCCTGCTTTCAATGCAGAAAACCTTGAGATGGTACAGGCTATCGTTGCGGCGGCTGAAAAGATGAAGTCCCCCGTTATGATCCAGACAACTCCCTCCACAGTTAAGTATCTCACTCTTCGCCAGGCAGTTGCTATGGTAAAGGCTGAGGGCGAGGCTGCAAGCGTACCTGTTGCGCTTCACCTTGACCACTGCGAGAGCTATGAGGACGTTATGGCAGCAGTTGATGCAGGCTACACCTCCGTTATGATCGACGGATCAAAGCTTCCCTACGAGGAGAACATCGCAGTTACAAGAAAGGTAGTTGAGGATGCTCATGCCAAGGGCATAACCGTTGAGGCGGAGCTTGGTACCGTTGGTGGTAAGGAAGACGGCAGAAGCGCTGATATCGCATATACCGATCCCGACGAGGCTCTTGACTTCTTCAAGAGAACCGGCGTTGATATCTTCGCTGTAGCTATCGGCACAGCTCACGGCTTCTACAAGGGCGAGCCCAAGCTTAACTTTGAGCTTCTCGAAAAGCTTGCTGCTACCATCGAAGCACCCCTCGTACTCCACGGCGGTTCCGGCGTTCCCGATGAGATGATCAGAAAGACCATCGAGCTTGGTATCAACAAGGTAAACTTCGCAACTGAGCTTCGCGCAGCTATGACTAAGGCTGTTCGTGACGTTCTTACAGACGACGGCGTTATCGACCCCAAGAAGTTTATGGGTAAGGGCCGCGAGGCTGTTATCGACCTCTGCTGCCACAAGATCAAGCTTTGCGGTTCCGACGGAAAAGCAGAATAACAAACAATAAAAAAACTGTTGCCAAAGCAACAGTTTTTTATTGAGAGAAGAGATAAGAGAGAAAAGATAAGAGAAATCGTTGAAAACCGCTCCGGCGGTTTTCTTCATTTTCTTTTCACTTTTCTCTTTTCCTTTTTCACTTTTCTCTCTTTAGATCTCCGATTTAAAGAAGTCCCACGGGGTGATCATTCCGAGAAGCTTTCCTTTTTCGGTGCCGTCACTCGTTACGAAGACCGCCGCAACTCTCCTCTTGAAGGGTCCCTTATGGGTAAACAGCTTTTTGATATCCTCAGCCGCCGCATCTCTTTTACAGAACGCAAATTTCTCCGTTGTGTGCTTTTCTGTAGGGATATAGCCCTCAAGATCGCTTATCTTCAGATCCGAGAAGCTTCTGTTCTTATTATCCTTCGCAAAGGTAAGAAGCGTGCCGACGCTGAAAACGCCCTTGAGGCTTCCGTCCCCTTCAAGGATGGGAATATGTGAATATCCGCGGCTTTCCATAACGTCACTGATATAAAAAATACTGTCCGTCATTTTTGCAAGGAAAAGGCTTTCGCGAGGGGTAGCAACAGACAAGGCAACAGGGGGATTCTTAACAAAGTCCACTATCTCAAGAAGCTTTTTGAGAGATGACTCCGAGGGGAGGACGGGATGCTCACCGTCAATGCGGGCGTGATGAGAAAGGAGATTTCTCGTTTCACGAAAAAGTGTCAGCTCCTCGTAATATCGGCTTCCGTCGCCTGCAGCATATGACTGCACTACTCCCGAGCGCTGTCCGTATTTTGCTTCAAGAGCCTCTTCAAGCTCACGGTATGCATTGAGAAAAGCTTCACAGGTATCCATATAATTATTTCCTTTTGGAATTATATTTTATTTTTTGAAAAAATTTTAATATAAATCGGCCGATAAATATTTCTTAAAAATTATTTTTAAAATCCCGATACTTCAGAATGCTCCGTTTTTATACCCGTTGTGCCCCAATACGACACAAAAATACTGTATCTTGTAAAATTCCGCCATTGATTTCTACAAAGACTGCGTTTTCAACACGTTATACTTAATAATGCCCGAAACGCAGACAATATCTGCAGGTTTCCGGTTTTCGGCTGTTGTATAATATAGCCATGAATATTGAAAGGAGCAGGGAGATGTCAGAAATCAGAGCATCCCGAAGGCCACGTCTGAAAAGGTGGGCAGTCAAAAGACCATACGGGGATACGATCCTTCTGTACAGGCTATTTTCGGAAAGGCACTGTCACCGCAGCGGCAGCGTTTACTGCCTGTCTGTAACAAAGATCGAAAACGGCGGTGAGAAGAGAGAGGTCTGCACAATACGTGATATTGCCAGAGACCCATATGATGCTGCAAAAATATTTTATCTGGTGAGCCGCGGGTTTGTAACTCCCGCCACGGCGCACGAGATAGTATCGGATATTATCAGCGTTTATTTATGATAATACTATTTCAAAAGCATTATCGGCGTTTGCAGAATTTACTGTAATAACAGCGCATCTCTCATCCTCCCGGTATTCAAGTGCGCATCCGTCGGAAACATAAGAAGGACGGTCAATACCCTTGAGATTTACGGTAATATCCCTCTTTTCGGGGGCATTTTCATAATTGCCCGAGGGTGCAAAGGATATTTTATGCTCTCCGTTTTTGCAGGAATAGGATATTCTTGTAATTCGGCAGTTGCCGTTTTTGTATCCCTCGGTCTCTCCGTCGTCCTCATAAAGCTCACTTTCGCCGTCGCTTCCCGCAAATATATCAACGATGAGGGATGTGTAGGGAGTGGACGTCATTCTTTCACGGTAAGGCTGAGTAACAAGGGGGAAGCCCTCGCGAACGAACAGGGGGAAGGTCTCGAGGCCGTTTGTGATATTTACAATGCCTGCGCTGTATTTCTTTCCCGTAAAGAAATCATACCATACTCCGTCGGGAAGCCATACCTCTGTTGTGACCGTGCCGTCCTCACCCATAGGGGTGCATACGGGAGACGCAATGATATTCTTTCCCAGCATAAACTGAGTGGGATAATTATATGCGCGCTCATCGGCGGGATATTCATAGTAAAGAGGTCTTATAAAGGGTATGCTGTCTCTGTAGCTTTCGTAGGCAACGGAGTAGAGATAAGGTATCAGCTTACTTCTTAAGTGGAACATATCTCTCATTGCAGAGCAGTAAGGCTCACCCCAGGTCCAGGGACGGCGGTCAAAGCCCTCAACTCCGTTCATATGAAGTCTAAGGGCTGCGCTGAGGGCACCGAACTGCACCCAGCGAACGTAGTTCTCAGACTGACCTCCGGGAATAGGGTCAACGAAGCCGCCGATATCGTGGCTCCACCAGAAGCAGCCCGCATTTGCGGCGCTTACTGTCATCTTTATCTCAAATGCAAGGGTCTCAAAGCCGGATACGGCATCTCCCGAAAAATATGCGGGGTGCTTATGGTCGCCAAAGCCGCCCCAACGGGAGAATGACGCTCCTCTCTTTCCCGTAGCCTTTGAATGCTTGTAATAGAGATGATTGAGCCAGGAGAGATGAGGGGTGTTCTTTATTCCGTTGACCGTGGGATAAACTCTGTCCTGCTGCCAGTCAAGCCACCAGAACTCAACGCCCTGCTTTTCAATGGGAAGAAGTGCGTGGCGGAAAAATGCGTCCATATAATCACGGTCGCCCGCATTGAATCGGAAATTCTTCACGGGACGGTCAAGATTTGCCTTCTCTCTGTCAGACTGGAGCGCTTCGTTGAGGGGCACCTTTTCAGTATAGCCCTTATCGAGAAGCTCCTTTATAAACTCAGGATAGTGGGTATCGTGATCGCGAAGGCCGTCTGCGGGGTGATCGTTGAGCACTACCTTGATCCCCTTTTCGTGAAGCTTATTTATAAGCTCGTCGGGGTCGGGAATTAGGGTACGGTTCCAGGTATATCCCGTCCAGCCCAGATTTTGACCTGCGTGGCCGTATCCAAAGAGTGCATAAGGCTCACCCTCGTTGTGGCCCCAGTCCTGATAGTGCCAGTCCATATCCATGACCATAGTATC
Organism: Clostridia bacterium; assembly: GCA_017416205.1. Lineage (GTDB taxonomy): Bacteria > Bacillota > Clostridia > Oscillospirales > CAG-272 > Avispirillum. The sequence continues at coordinate 14,178 of JAFQDC010000051.1, forward strand.
AAGGGGAAAATCGTTTTCCTCATATTCACGAACAAGGCCGAGAAATTCATCCGCGCTGTATTTCCACCAGCGTGAGTACCATGAGCCCATAACGCACTTTCGTGGAAGCTCCATTTTTCCCGAAACTGCAGAGAGGTCTCGAAGGGCCGCTTTATAATCGGTTCCGTATGCAAAAAAGTAAAGGTCAATAAGATGATCCTCGCATCTGTTTTCGATCCATCCGTCGCGAAGAACAGGCTTTTTCGAATCGTCTATAACGTAATAGCCGTCTCTTGATATGATTCCGTCAGGCAAGGGCTTTTCACCGTATACGCCGTCAAGGGTTACAAGAGTGCCGCCGAGATTGCCTTTGGGCTCGTCTCCGAAGTGCCATTCTGTGTCAATTCCTGCAGTGTGCACGCAAATGGAAAGGTTATCCGAAGAAAACTTATCGTTTCCATTATACGTCATTGTAAGCTTAGTGGTATTTATTGTAACGGTACCGTTTTCTTCTGTGATATCAGCATTTGCAGTATTTTCTCTTATAGCAAAAAGAGTGGGATCATCTACAAAAGCGCCGTTCAGCGCATATTCCATGCGGATAACTCCGTCTGTAATAATGGTGAATCTCGCATTACCAAGAGTATAGGAATTCATAATCTTCCTCCGATCATTTTCTTATACTTTACAGTATCATAATTCCGAAAAAAAGTCAACAATCTGAAAATATGATAACTTAATAATCAGTAGGATAAATTGGAGGTTGGCATTAAGGCTACAAATTAAGTGAATGATTCAGACAAGGCCTTCCCCCCGCGGGCGTCGAGTCTTACTGAACTTTAAGTCCCCGTGCCCGCTCTGTCAACGCACGAGGCGTTGACCCAAGTTAGTCCTTCCCCCAAAGATTCGGGGGAAGGTGGATCCTTAAAGTAAAGCTTGGTAATTGCATACTTCATTTCCGGCTCCATACTTTAAATCAAAAATATTCTATATGGGGGAGACGGATGAGGGTTTGCTATCTGGATGCGTGCTGTCTATAAATTTTAGTTAAAGCATATTTGATAATATTTCAAAAACACTCCTATGCTACGTGGCACTTGAAAATAAAATTTGGTTCTCACCCAGGTAGCAAACCCTCATCCGTCACCGCCTATGAAGACAGTAAAAGCTTTTATTTTAACTCTGGAAATACTATTCATTTTAAATTTTAAGATACTGCATCGGTGCCTCCTTCCCCCCGATCTTCGGGGGAAGGACTTGTCTTAGGTCTTCGCTCCTGCGAAGACAGAGCGGGCACGGGGACTTAAAGTTCAGTAAGACTCGACGCCCGCGGGGGGAAGGACTTGTCTTAAGCATTTCCTCGTTTTATAGCCATGTAGTTGAACTCCAATTTATTACTGTCTCAACAAAAAAGAGCCTACTCTTTTGGAGTAGGCTCTTAAATTATTTAAAATCAGAATCCGCCGCCGTTTTCCATCTGAGCCATAAGCTTCTGGTTGAACTCCTGAGCGGTGTTGTAGCCCATTCTCTTCTGGCGGTTGTTCATTGCGGCGATCTCGAGAATTACCGCAAGGTTACGGCCGGGCTTGATCGGAACTGTAAGAGAGGGGATCTTTATGCCCATAATGTCGGTATAATTCTCATCCATACCGAGGCGCTCATACATCTTTCCTTGCTCCCAGGGCTCAAATTCAACCACAAGGTTGATCTTTTCAGTATCCTTAACGGCGCCCATACCGAAGATACGGCGAACGTCGATGATTCCGATACCGCGAAGCTCGATATAGTGACGGATAAGCTCGGGTGCGCTGCCTACGATGGTCTCCGCAGACACCTTTCTGAGCTCGACTGCGTCGTCTGCAATAAGTCTGTGACCGCGCTTGATAAGCTCGATGGCAGTTTCACTCTTACCGACGCCTGAATCACCTACGATAAGGATACCCTCGCCATATACCTCAACGAGAACGCCGTGACGCGTGATGGTCTGAGCGAGCTGAACATTGAGATATGCAATAAGCGCTGCGGTAAATTCGCTTGTGTTACCCTCCATGGAAAGAAGGGGCACCTCGAATTCCTCAGCCGCCTCGCGGACTACGCTGTCTGCAGGCATTCCGTGAGTGTAAATGAGGGCGGGGGGCTGATATGCGAAAAGATCGCGGATGTGCTTTTTTCTTACCTCGGGATCAAGGCTCTCGAGATACTTGAATTCAGTGGTACCGATTATCTGGATACGCTCTGCCTCAAAGCAGTCAAAAAATCCCGTAAGAGGGAGAGCAGGTCTGTTGATAACGTTCTTTTTTATAAGTATCTCTGAGGGGGCCTTAGGTGTATAAAGAACCTCAAGATTAAATTTGTTGATTATTTTCTGTAAAGAAACAGTTCCCGTTGCCATATTCATACTTCCTTTCAAGAACTTTATAGTTCAAGTATAGCACACTCCCTTGTCGAATGCAACCATAAAATAGTAATGGCGAGAAGGTCAGACCTTCTCGCCACAGACTGTCGAAAAAGGCGCAGAACAAAAGCCGCAAAGCATATAGTATTTAGTTAAGTGAAAAACGCAGTAAAAAAGTAGAAATCCGCCGATTATATCGGCGGATTTCATTGTTAAATGCGGCTCTTTAGCCGCGAATTGTCCCTCTGTCGTACCTTTGTACGCCGACGACGGACAATTCACGGCTTCTGCATCCTTTTCGACAGCCCGATGTCAGCTTGTCGATACCTTTATCGACAAGCTTTGGCGAGAAGGTCAGACCTTCTCGCCAAAGCGGTTGGATGTATAATCGCGGTCTACGGTGATGACCGTGTTGTATATGGGGCTCAGCTTTTTTATCTCCCCCTCAAGGCGGTCACAAAGCTGGCGGTCGCTCAGGGGGAATTCATCGGTGATAGCAACGTCAAAAATGAGATTTGAGTGAGTGACACCGAACACGGCGCGAAAATCGTGCATGGAGGCGGGGGAGCCGCACTCGGAGGCTATATGGGAAAGTATCTCGGAGATCTCTGCGCGCAGAGCGTTGACCTTGGGGTCGGAATTCTGAACGGGGTCCATATGGATCACAAGATCCACCACACCGCCGTCGCGGAAATCGTTTTCGATATTATCGCAAAGGTCGTGGGATACCATAACGTCGCCATCGGCATCAACCTCAACGTGAACGGAGGCGAATACCTTTCCCGCGCCGTAGCTGTGAACAACAAGGTCGTGAATGCCGAGAACTCCCTCGTAGGAGCGGATCTTTGATACGATATCGGCAACAAGCTCTTTATCGGGGGCCTTTCCGAGAAGAGTATCGGAGGACTCGCGAACAAGCTTTATTCCGAGGACTATGATATATACCGCAATAGCCGCGCCCAGGACCGCATCTGTATACTTGCCCGTTACGGGAGTAAGGAGCATTCCCGCAACAACGGCGCCTGTTGCGAAAATATCGCCGATGCTGTCTATAGCCGTAGCCTTCAAAGTATCGCTGTCGATCTTCTTTGACATTATGAAATTAAATATTGCAAGACCTGCCTTGCCGAGCATGGTAACTGCCATTGTGATGATCGCAATAAGGGAAAATTCCGTAACGCTGCCGCCGCCGAAAAGCTTTGCGGCGGAGTCTCGGAGAAGCTCGATTCCGAGGACTGTTATGATAACGGAAATGAAAAGACCGCAGAGGTATTCCATTCTTGCGTGGCCGTAGGGATGTTCTTTATCCGCAGGCTTTCCCGAAAGGTGGTAGCCAACGAGAACGAAAACGGAAGACCCCGCATCGGAGAGGTTGTTGATAGCATCAGCCACGGCGGCTATACTGCCTGTGAATATTCCTATAATTACCTTGACTGCAAAAAGCAGGATATTTGCGGCAATACCGACGATTCCCGCAAGCTTTCCCACTCTGAGCCTTTTTTCTTTTATATTTTCCATAGAGTAAAGCTCCTCTTTTTTGTTTCATTTTATTCGCATACCTGTAAATAATAACATAAACAGAAAAATTTTTCAATAGTAAAACGAGAGGAACGTGAAAGATATGCGTTGTCGTAGGGGCTGCCATTGGCGTTCCGTGAATATGCACATAACGAATGCCTCCACTGACACCGCGAAGCGGTTTTAGGGGAGGTGGCATCGGTGCAGGATAAGTTTTCAAATTTGGATATCTTCGGCACCGATGACGGAAGGGTCGATATATCTGCACGGGAAATTAAACAATAAATTCAGGTGTTCTGAATTTGTGGCTATGGTGCTGATTTACAACCCTTCCACCGCCGCGTATAGAGCAACAGTATTTTTTTGTTTTTCTTTCGGGCGGTCCCCCTCCCCTTCACGCGTACCGTGAGAAGGGGAGGCACGTTGTAGGGGAGCATTCCATATGCTCCCGCTGCAAACGAGGCGGTTAAATCAATACAATACGTCAAGAAATAAAATTACAGATGTTTTGTAGGGACAGG
>JAFQDC010000052.1 GCA_017416205.1 Clostridia bacterium
CGCGCGTCATCTTGAGCGAAGGTGGCTCACTTGTGAGACACTGTAGTCGAAACCCGAAGGGCAAATTGCAAAGCAATTTGGATCTCGCGACAGACCAAACGTAAACTTTTAGTTGAAACAAGGTAGTAGGGACAGGCGTCCTCGACTGTCCGTTACAGACATAACGCCTCACTGTAAATATCGTTTCGATTCACGGACAGTCGAGGACACCTGTCCCTACATAATACTATAATCAATAATCTGCCTTGTTTTCCTTCAAGGCTTCCATTATTTCGGGAATGGAGAAGCCCATTCTGCAAAGAGCCGCAATACGGTTGTCCTGCTCGCGGCGGTCTTGGGGAGGCTCCTTGAATTTTTGCGTAATGAGCCTTCTCAAAGCATACGCATATTCCTCAGGTGTAACTGCGTCAAGAGCCGCAAATATCACCTTTCTTTCGTATCCCCTGCCCATAAGCTCGGCGGCAATACGCTTTTTGCCCCAGTATTTCTTAAGGCAGAAGTATCTTGCAATACGCTTTGTCTGCTCTTCCTCGTTGATGTAACCCTTTTCAACCATCAGATCTGCCGCCGCCTCGGCGTGGCTCTTGTCGATATCATAACGGGTGAGTCGGGAAATAAGCTTTGCACGGCTATAGTCGGAGGAGGAAAGCATTTTCTCTGCTCTCGCAATTGCTCGGCAAAGGTTGCTCGTTTCATAAAGGGATTCGTACTGCTCGCCGGAAACAGTATCTCCCTCATGGAGCCTTGCTTCATACCAATCGGAAACTCTGAAAAGGAGAGTGGTCTTTCCCTCTCCGCTTTCAATACAGTCGGAGGGAGTAAACTCGCAGTTTATCCCAAGCTTCGATTCATAAACCTTTGTCAAAATATAAGTCATAGTATTAAAACTGAATTATTTACCGTCGATATCGACGATCTTGCCGTTTTGCGTATGTAGTAGTCGGGCTTCCCCCGAAAGTGAACGAAATATATCAGGCTCGCAGGACGTAACTATGAGCTGTCTGTCAGCAATATTGGAAAGAACGAACCTGCGCCTGTCGGAATCAAGCTCTGAGAGCACGTCATCAAGGAGGAAAACGGGATATTCTCCGCTGATCCTTTTTGAAAGCTCGCCCTCAGCAAGCTTCATTGAAAGTGCAAGACTTCTCTGCTGACCCTGAGAAGCATATGTTCTTGCGTCCTTTGAATTGAGCTTTATCAGTATATCGTCCTTATGAACTCCGTAAAGGGTAGCTCCCATATGTATCTCACGGTCAATCCCCGAAAGGAGGGCCGAGTAGAGCTTTTCCTTATCTGCGGCACGCTCTCCCTTATCCTCATCCTTTTCGGAAAGAAGGGATGAGCGATATGAAAGAGATGGCTTTTCCCGTCCGTCAGTCATCTCTCCAAAGAGCTCCTCAATGGATGCTGAAAGGAGTGACATATATTCAAGCCTTCTTGCGGCAACGTCAGCGCCGAGTGTGGCCATCTGATCCGCATAAGTCTCCCAGATATAGTTATCAAAAGCGCCCTTTCCGACTCCCTGAGCCTTTTTTATAAGGGCGTTTCTCTGCAAAAGAACCTTATTGTATCTGGAAAGACTGTCAAGATATGCAGGATAAAGCTGGGAGAGCGCAATATCCATAAAGCTTCGGCGCAAGGCAGGGCCGCCGCTGACTAAAGTAAGGTGAGCGGGGCAGAAAAGAACTGCTCTGAATGCGCCTATCATTTCCTTTGAGCCCGTCAGTCGGGCACCGTTTCGCAGGAGAGTTTTTCTCCCCTCCGAAGGAATATTTACACATAGATTTGTTGGATAACGGTCCGTGTCCCTTACAAAATCAAGGGAAATAGAAGCTTGAGAGTCTCCGAAACGGATCATTTCCTTTTCCTTTGCCCCTCGAAAGGAGCGTCCCCGGGCGAAAAAATAGATCCCTTCCAGCATATTCGATTTTCCCTGGGCGTTTTTGCCCCAGAGCACGTTGACTCCGTCGCCAAAATCACACCGTTCCTCTTCAATGTTTCTGAAGGAACTAAACGTTATGCTTTTACATTTCAAGGGTCTGTTTCTCCGTAACTGTCGATGGATGTTGGATGCAAAGAACTTTTTTGTAAAAAAGTTCTCTGCACTCTCAAAAAACTTTAAAAATCAATCATTGTCAAGATCGAGATCGAGCATTCTGATATCGAGATCATCCTCGTCAAGCTCGGGTTCAACGTTATCATTACCGCCGTTCGCAAGAGCCGCCTTTATCTTTGCCTCGATCTCAGCGCAAAGAGCTTCGTCACTCTCGATGACTTTTCTTGCGTTATCGCGTCCCTGACCGAGACGCTCGCCGTTGTAAGAGAACCAGGAACCGCTCTTTTCGATGATTCCAAGCTCAACACCCGTGTCAATGATCTCACCGGACTTTGAGATACCGCTGCCGTAAAGGATATCGAACTCTGCTACCTTGAAGGGAGGCGCCACCTTGTTCTTTACTACCTTACACTTAACGCGGTTACCGTAGGACTCGCTTCCGGACTTAAGTGTCTCAGTCTTTCGAAGGTCAAGACGAACTGAAGCATAGAACTTAAGAGCGCGACCGCCTGTGGTGGTCTCGGGATTTCCGTAAACAACGCCAACCTTCTCACGGAGCTGGTTAATAAAAATAACGATACAGTTTGTCTTTGCCGCAGCACCGTTGAGCTTACGGAGGGCCTGAGACATAAGACGTGCCTGAAGACCAACGTGGGAAGCACCCATATCACCCTCGATCTCCTGCTGAGGAACGAGAGCCGCAACAGAGTCGATTACAACGATGTCGATAGCGCCGCTGCGAACGAGAGCCTCGCATACCTCAAGGGCCTGCTCACCGGAGTCGGGCTGAGAAACGAGAAGATTGTCAATATTAACGCCGAGATTCTTTGCGTAAACGGGGTCAAGAGCGTGCTCAGCGTCAATAAATGCCGCCTCACCGCCAAGCTTCTGAACCTCTGCAACGCAGTGGAGAGCAACGGTAGTCTTACCGGAGGACTCGGGACCGTAGATCTCGATGATCCTTCCTCTGGGTACGCCTCCTACACCGAGAGCCATATCAAGGCCCACAGATCCGGTTGAAACTGCTGAAACGTTCATATTGGGATTTTCACCCATTTTGATAATCGTACCCTTGCCGAAGCGCTTTTCCATCTGAGAGATAGCGGTCTCAAGAGCCTTCTTTTTGTCCTCTGCGCTTACTGCAGCTACGGGAGCTGCTGCAGGCTTTTTCTTTGTTGCCATGATAATCGTCCTTCTTTCTGCGACTCACAAATAATAGCGAACATCAGTTCTTTTGCATATGGTCATAATGAGTCAATTATATTTTTATACATAATAATTATATATCAATTCACTCCTCCCGTCAAGAATATATACCTCATTTCCAAATATTTTTACTATTTATTCTTTATTCCGTATTCATTCAGTTCAGATTTTCTTACCACAGGGAAATGTAAAATAAATTTAACAATCTTGCCCAAATCTATTGTAATTTTTTGAAAATTGTTGTACAATGTTACATAAACTAAAAACGACCTAAGGAGAACTGACAATGGCTATAAATATGATGAAAATACCCACCGGTAAGCAGGGACTGAATCTTCGCGTGGCGCAGGGACATTTTGCAACGAGCCACAGCCATATGAACTACTTTATCGACATCACAATGCAGAAGACACGTCTCTCAGAGGCTCAGGCAGTAGCAAAGGAGCTTGCAGACTCCTTCCGCTCCAATACAATAGTAGATACTATCATCTGCCTTGACAATACCGAGGTTATCGGAACCTGCCTTGCAAGCGAAATGACAAAGATGGACTTCCGCAATATGAATGCCCATCAGACGATCTATATCGTAACACCCGAGAATACCTCCGGAAGCCAGCTTATCTTCAGAGACAATCTGGCGCCTATGATAAGAGGAAAGCACGTGCTCATTCTTGCTGCAAGCGTGGTAACGGGCTATACAGCCATTGCCGCAATGGAAGCGATCAATTATTACGGCGGCCACGTTGCGGGAATCGCCTGCATATTTGCAACAAAGAAGGAAATTGAAGGCCATAGAGTGGTATCAATATTCGACCCCTCCGACCTTCCCGAATACGCAAGCTTCACCTCCGCCACATGTCCCATGTGCCGCGCAGGCATGAAGATCGACGCCCTCGTAAACAGCCACGGCTATTCAAAGCTTGGATAAATCGTTCTAAACGTATAAAATCCGCCGAAATCGGCGGATTTTTTCCTTTTCTATTCACTTTTCTCTCTTCTCTTTTATCTAAAAAACGGATGCTTTCGCATCCGTTTTTATTCTTAATATGTCGGATTATCAAGTCTCCAGCCGTCCTCACTCTTTACAAGAGTGAATTCAACAGGCTTGTCCTCTTTTTTACCGTCGAGGTAAGAATCAACTGAGAAAACTGCCATATCCTCTGACTTTGACTTCACCTTGATTGATTCGTAATCATAGGTACGCTTTGGAAGTGAGTTCTTCGCAAGGTCGATACGTGCTGTAAGAGTGCCCGCCTCGTCCTCCATATACTTTGCGTATATTGCCGCGGTGCCGTCCTCAGTGGAATATCCCTCAAATGCCATAGAGAAAAGGTATTCGCAGTAATCCTCGGAGTAGACCTTCAAGGTCGCTTCCTTTATCGCCTCGATGGATTTATAGGGAGACTCCTCCGTAACGGGGAGAAACTGTATATTCTGAAGATCAAATCCGTTATCAGCGGCAAACTTCTGCGCTTCCTCGCTGTCCTCAGCGCTTACGGGCAGACCCTTACCGAAATAAATATCGTTAAGAGCATATGACTTTTCCATAAGAGCCTTTGCTGCGTCAACTATCTCGGGATCCTTTTTATCTACTCCGCAGGAGCAGACAGCAAGGCAAAGAGATGCGACAGCGAGAGCTAAAGAAATAATTTTAAAGAATTTTTTCATAATTATTCCTCAACAGTATTTTCTGTATTTTCAACAGATTCCTCTGCAGGCATATCGTCATCGCTCACTCTGTCCGTAACTGCAAGAGAAACGATCTTTGCTGAGTCATCAGCAAACTTCATAACCGTAACGCCCTTGGACTTTGTAGAGTCAACAACTCTGATATCGCTTGCCTCAAGACGCTTGATAATACCCGTATCGGTGATCATAACAACGTCCTCGTCACTGGAAACGATAGCGATTCCCGCAACGGGAGCCCCTGCCTTTTCAACGTCGTGACAGTATACGCCTGTGTTAGGTCTCTTCATGCGGCTGAAGTTCTTGAAGGGACAGCGCTTACCCTTACCGTTTTCCGTAACGGAGAGGAGCATATACTTCTCCTGCCATTCCTCATCGTTATCGATAAGTGCGGCGCCAACAACAAAGTCGTCCTCAAACTTGAACTTGATAGCGGTAACGCCTCGGCTGGTTCTTCCAACGATACGAACGTCTTCCTCGCTGTAGCGGCTTCCGCGGCCCATATGGGTTGCAACGAATACGTCCTTACCGCCCTTTGAAACGTCAGCGAATATAAGCTCGTCGCCATCGTCAAGATTGATCGCAATCTTACCGCCCTTACGCTGATATTCGTACTCGGAAAGAGCTGTTTTCTTGATAACGCCGTTCTTCGTTACCATAATGAGGTAGGATTCTTCGTCGAATCCGTCGATATCAAGAATTGCGGTAATACGCTCGCCGTCTTCTATCTCAAGCAGGTTTACGATATTTGAGCCCTTGGCAGTATTGGAAGCCTCGGGAATTCTGTAAGCCTTCTTTGCAAATATCTTTCCCTTGTTTGTAAAGAACAGGAGTGTGGAATGGCTGTTAACGACGATAAGCTTGTCGGTAACGTCCTCCTCCTTCATCTTCATACCTGTTCTGCCGCGGGCATCCTTACCCTGAGTCTTGTATGCATCTACCTGCTGGCGCTTGATGTAGCCTGTCTTTGTCATAGTAATAACGCAGGTGTGGCGCTCGATAAGGTCCTCAAGATCGATCTCGTCGTGTGCCTCAACGATGTCAGTCTTTCTGTCGTCTGCAAACTTACGGCGGATCTCTGAAAGCTCGTCCTTAATGATCTGTCTGATCTTTTCGTTATCTGCAAGGATCTCACGAAGCTTTCCTACAGTTTCGTGAAGCTCAGAAAGCTTTTCCTCGATCTTCTGTCTTTCAAGACCTGAAAGACGTCCGAGGGGCATAGTAACGATAGCCTGAGCCTGTATCTCGGAAAGACCTGCGTTTTCGCTGGCCGCAAACGCTATAAGTCCGTCCTTCGTATCAAAGTCAACGTTCTGAGTTCCGTCGCCCTTAAAGCGCTCCATCAAGTTGATCTTAGCCGTAGGAGTATCGGGAGACTTTCTGATAATGGAGATGACCTCGTCAATATTGTCAAGAGCGATCTTATAACCCTCGAAAAGGTGCGCTTCCTTGAGCGCCTTTCTCAGCTCAAACTGACAGCGGCGTGTAATAACGTCCTCCTGATGCTCAACGTACGCAGAAAGGACCTCCTTAAGGCTGAGCACCTTAGGCTCGCCGCCCTTAAGAGCAAGCATATTGATAGCGCAGGTATCCTGAAGCTGTGAATATTTATAAAGCTGATTAAGGATTATCTCGCAGTTTGCGTCGCGGCGGCAATCAATAACGATCCTCATACCGTGACGGCCGGACTCATCGCGGATACCGGTGATTCCCTCAACTCTCTTGTCCTTAACAAGATTTGCAATAGACTCAACGAGAAGTGACTTGTTTACCTGATAAGGGATCTCAGTTACGATAATGCGATGCTTTTCCTCTTCAATATCGGCCTTTGCGCGCACCATAACTCTTCCCTTGCCCGTAGCATATGCCTGACGGATACCGGAAAGACCGTAAACCGTTGCCGCAGTCGGGAAGTCAGGTCCCTTTATGTGGTGCATCAGATCATCAACGGTACAGTCTGGATGATCCATAAGGTGGATAGTACCGTCGATAACCTCTCCCATGTTATGAGGAGGAATATTGGTAGCCATACCGACCGCAATACCTACAGAGCCGTTTACGAGAAGGTTCGGGAAACGGGAAGGGAGAACGGTAGGCTCTTTTCTTGAATAGTCGAAGTTCGGCACAAACTCAACAACGTCCTTGTCAAGGTCGCGGAGAAGCTCGTCGGAGAGCTTTGAGAGTCTTGCCTCTGTATAACGGTAAGCAGCCGCGCCGTCACCGTCGATGGAACCGAAGTTACCGTGGCCCTGAACGAGAGGATAACGAAGGGAGAAGTCCTGCGCCATTCTTACCATAGTACCGTAAACTGCGGCGTCACCGTGAGGATGGTAACGACCGAGAACGTCACCGACGGTTGTCGCAGATTTGCGGAAGGGCTTATCGTATGTAAGATTATCCTCGTACATTGCATAGAGGATACGTCTCTGTCCGGGCTTCATACCGTCGCGAACGTCGGGAAGAGCACGGCTTACGATAACCGACATGGAGTACTCAAGGAACTTCTTTCTTACTTCCTTGTCCATAGAAACAGGTACTATCTTCTGTTCGGGAAATTCTATGTTGTAATTTTCTTCTGCCATTTTTTACCCCACTTTTTTCTCTTCTTTCTTTGAAAAGAAAGAAGCAAAGAAACTTTATACTATTGGTTTATATATTTGGTTTGTATCGGTCGTCGAGGACGTCGACCCCTACTGTATGCACAAAATATGTTTTCTCTTTTTGAAGTTTTTTGGAGTGCAGAACCTTTTTTTCAAAAAAGGTTTTGCATTTCGTCTCCTCTTTCTCTCACTCCGAAAGATATCTTGCAGATGCGGCAGATGCCATAACGAGGGCTGTTTCGCAGTCCGTATCCTTAACTATATGCTCAAGGATAAATGCTGCAAGAAAGCTGTCTCCGGCACCCTTAAAGGTCTTTATATCAGCCTTGTGAGCTTCTGTCATAAAGCATCCCTCGGGACCTGCGTAAACGCTCCCGTCCTCTCCGAGAGTAAGGAGAACTGAGGAATGATTTGAAAGATGGAATCTGAGAGCCTCCTTTGCGGCGTTGATACGAAGGATCTCGCCTTCGCCCTCAAGAGGACGGCCGTTAAGAGCTTCAAATTCCTCCTGATTAGGCTTTATCAGATCGGGAATTACCTCCATACCGAGAGAAAGGGCTTCTCCGTCGCAGTCAAGGATAACGTAAGCATTTGCGTTTCTCGCAATGGTAATAAGCTTTTTGTAGATATCCTTTGAAACTCCGGGAGGAACCGATCCTGAGAGAACGACAACGCATCCGCCCTGGCAATTAAGCTCGGACTTGAAAAGTCCTATAAACTCACGAAGCTTGTCTGCGCTTACGTCAATTCCGGGCTCGTTTATCTGAGTCTGAACGCCATCGGAGTCGATTATTGCGGTATTTTTCCGTGTCTGTCCCGTGCAATATACTGCCGAAACCTCAAGTCCTGCCTCTCTCAGCTTTTCAGAAACACCGTCGGAGCCGAAAATTCCCATGGTAACGCTTGCGCGTCCCATCTTTAAAAGTGCCTTTGAAACGTTTATACCCTTGCCGCTGTACGTAACAGACGGTGAGGGAACACGGTTAAGCTCTCCTGCTCGAAATGGAGATGTGAGCTTATAGTCGCAATCGATACAAGGATTAAGTGTTACAGTAATAATTTTCATTATATGTCAAGATTTTCAACGAAGCGGGCATTCTGCTCGATAAATTCACGTCTGGGCTCTACCTTGTCACCCATAAGAAGAGAGAAAGCTTCGTCGCACGCAACAGCATCCTCCATCTCAACGCGAAGAATGGTTCTTGTTTCGGGATCCATCGTAGTCTCCCAGAGCTGAGATGCATCCATCTCTCCAAGACCCTTGTATCGCTCAGCCTCTGCATTGCCGCCGAGCTTTGCGATGATCTCGTCTCGCTCAGCATCTGAGAAGGCATATTCCTGATGCTTGCCCTTATATACCTTGTAAAGAGGAGGCTGAGCAAGATAGATATGTCCCTTTTCAATAAGGGGACGCATATGTCTGAAGAAGAATGTAAGAAGCAAAACGCTGATGTGTGATCCGTCAACGTCCGCATCGGCCATGATGATTATCTTGCCGTAGCGAAGCTTCGAAATATCAAAATCCTCACCGATACCGCATCCCAGAGCCTGAATTATAGGAGTGATTGAGGGATTTGCGTATACCTTATCAAGTCTTGATTTTTCAACGTTAAGTACCTTACCGCGAAGAGGAAGGATAGCCTGGAAATGGCTGTCTCGTCCGCTCTTGGCAGAACCTCCCGCAGAGTCTCCCTCTACGAGGTAGAGCTCTGTGAACTCAACGCGTCTGTCCTGACAGTCGGCAAGCTTACCGGGAAGTGTGCTTCCTTCAAGAACGTTCTTTCTTCTTGTAAGCTCTCTTGCCTTCTTTGCCGCCTCTCTTGCGCGGCTTGCGGTCATTGCCTTATCTATAATAAGCTTACCGGTTGCGGGATTTTCTTCAAAGTATTCCTCAAGCTTCTGATAAACTATTCTGTCAACGATTGTCTTTATCTCAGAGTTACCGAGCTTTGCCTTTGTCTGGCTCTCGAACTGAGCATCGGGAAGCTTAACGGAAACAACGGCGCAGATACCCTCTCTTGCGTCCTCGCCGGAGAGCTTATCATCATTTGTCTTGATGATACCGCACTTCTTACCGTAATCGTTGATGGCACGTGTAAGTGCAGTTTTAAAGCCTACCTCATGGGTACCGCCGTCGATGGTGGACATATTATTTGCAAAAGTAACGATAAGATCATTGTAGCTGTCGTTATACTGAAGAGCAACCTCAGCTGTGATATCGCCCTTCTGAGCCTTCATATATATAACGTCGGGATGAAGCTTCTCGCCCTTGTTCTTACCGATATATTCAACGAAGGATTTGATACCGCCCTCGTACATAAAGTCATCATGCTGAGGATTACCATCACTGTCTGTATGACCGGGACGCAGGTCTGTAAGAGTTATACGAATACCTGCGTTAAGGAAGGACTGCTCACGAAGTCTCTTTTGGAGAGTAGCGTAATCGAAGTTCACGTCCTCAAATATGGTAACATCAGGCTTAAAGCGCACGTAAAGACCCTTTCGGTCTCCCGCTTCTCCTACGCACTTGAATTCACCTACGGTCTTACCCTTTTCAAAGCGCATCTGATAGCGCTTTCCGTCGTGGCAGTTGTCTACCTCCATCCACTCGGAAAGAGCGTTAACAACGGAAGCACCAACGCCGTGAAGACCTCCGGAGATCTTATATCCTTCGCCGCCGAACTTACCGCCGGCATGCAGCACTGTAAAAACTACCTCAAGGGTAGGAATACCCATCTTTGCATGAATACCGCTTGGAACGCCTCGTCCGTTATCCTGAACGGAGAGAGTACCGTCCTCAAGGATAGTAACGTCGATCTTGTCGCAGTGTCCCGCCATTGCCTCGTCGATAGAGTTGTCCACGATCTCGTAAACAAGATGGTGAAGACCGCCGAGAGAGGTAGTACCGATGTACATACCGGGACGCTTTCTTACAGCCTCAAGACCCTCAAGCACCTGTATCTGGTTTTCGTCATATGCAGCCTGAGTCTGTACTTCGTTTGTCAAGTTTTCTGCCATTTTTAACTCCATTTCTTTATTCTTCTTTTCTTTAGAGAAAAGAAGCAAAAGAACTTTACAAAAGGTTTATGTAGATCTGTTTTTCGGGGGCTGCACCCCAACCCCCTGCTGTATGGCAAAGGATTTCGCTCTCTGCGGAGAGCGACCAAGGCTCTGCCTTTGGAAACCGCGATTTTTTGAAAAAAATCGAGTAAAACTTTGAAAAAAATTTTAGTTTCTTTCTAAGTCAGCGGTATCTCTGCTCTTTGAGCAAGAGTTTTTGCGGAAAGGTGAGAAAAGATTACTCTTCTCTTTTTATTCTTATCGCTTGTAAGGATAAATGCTTTTGGCAGGTCGTATCCCGCCATTTCGCTCACTCCGTCCTTCTCCGCGCGCCTGAGAAATTTTTTCGTCGTCTCCGGCGTATTCTGTGAGTCTATATCAAAAATACCGATTATTTCTTCTTTTTTGATAACGGTATTTGATCCTGCGTGTAAAAACATTTTTATTTCGCCGCAGCCTGCGGCTGCGGATACCTCATTTTTTCTTCTCCGCTCCCGCGCCAAAACGGCGCGGGGGGATGCATTATCTTATTTGTTTTCCTTCTTTCCGTTCTACAAGAACGGAAGGGAAAGTATACACCAAAACAGCCCTTAAAGGTCTGTTTTGACCTAAGTTAAGAAGCAGTTGCTACAAGCAATTCTTTATTATCTGCCGTTCATTCTGATAGGCATTACGAAGAGCTTGTATTTAACAGGCTTCTTTTCCTCTGTCTCCTCGCTGTCACCGCTTTCGATGCAAATTCCCATAAGAGAACCGTTCATATTGAACTTCACAGTTTCGCACTCGTCGGAAGCCTTGAGTGCATCAAGAAGATACTTGCACTTAAAGCCGATAACAAGCGCCTCTCCCGTCATTGCGATAGGAAGCTCCTCGTAAACGGATCCTCCTGTGGAAGCAGAAGATATTTTAAGTACGTTATCCTCAAAATCAAGCTTTATATAAGTCTTTGAAGAGCTTCCGCCAAGCTTATCCTCTGTAACAAGAGATGCTCGTTCTACAGCTCCCATCATCATATCAGTGTTAATATACGCTGTCTTTTCAAATGCCTCGGGAATGATGCGCTTATAGTTCAGATATTCTCCGTCGATAAGGCGGGAGAAATATGTATAATCTCCGATCTTGAAGATACAGTGCTTTCTTGCAACGGAGATTGTGATATCATCCTCAGTATCGTGGATCATCTTCATAAGCTCAAAAAGGATCTTTCCGGGAACTATAAAAGAAGTTTCCGCGCTGTCCTCACCGATCTCATACTCTGCAAATCCAAGTCTGTTACCGTCGCATCCCACGCACTTGAGCATTCCTGCCTCAACGCAGAAATAAACACCGTTAAAAATAGGCTTCTGCGCATTCTGGTCGATTGCAAATGCTGTTTTGGAAATAAGGCTTCTGAAAATATACTGAGGAATTGTATAATTTCTGTCACCTGAAAGAAGAGGAAGGCTGGGATAATTCTCTCCGGGGATGGAGCCTATCTCAAAAAAGCTTGCGCCTCCCGTGATCTTTGCACGGTTCTTATCGTCAATGTCAATAGTAATATCTCCGGAGGGCATGCTTCTGACGATCTGGAGGATATTCTGGCTGTTTATAATAAACGTTCCCTCAGTCATAGACTTCGCTTCAACAAAAGTACGAAGACCCTTTTCCATATCATATGCCGTAAGTCTGCAGGTACCGGGCTCATCTCCGGGGCACTCAAAGAGTATACCCTCAACAGACGCGATTGTCTTTTTTCCGGGTGCGATAGCTGCAGCAGGTCCAAGGGCTGTAAGGAGCTTATCTCTATCAAAAACTACTTTCATAATCGGTCACTTTCCGTCCTTTTCTTCACAGGACACTATAAATAGAATAAATAATATAATAAATAAAAACAGTTGTTGTATTAGGTGCTGTTGAAACTGTTGAAAACCTTTAAATGCACTGAGATCAAAGAACAAAACAAATGTCAGTTTTCAATTTTCATGGTAGATTATCTGTTTAATGCATTTGAAAATAAAAAAGAAATGTAAATAATTCTTTATAAAAAAACATATTTATTTCATATTTTCTGTTTTTTAAGGTTTTCAACGTTGAAAAAACCTTGTTGAAAAAAACGGAAAATATGATATTCAGAGGTTTTCAACAGGTTGTTGAAAACTTTGTGGATATCTTTATTTCCTTTCACACTAAGGAAAATTTTTGTAATCAACAGTTTTCAAAATGAGTTTTCAAATATAAATATCGTATGTTGAAAACCCTGATTTTGCTTGTTGAGATCAGCTTTTGATCTCCGTCATTATCTCAAAGATATCGTTATTAAGCTTATCATCGGCCTTCATATCAGCCTCAACGGTTTTTATGTTGCTGAAAACCGTTGCGTGATCGCGGTCCATCATTTTACCGATATCGTTAAGAGAAAGGTCCAGTACCTTTTTTATGATGTACATAGCAACGTTTCTTGCAGTTTTTATAGTTTTAGTTCTGCTTTTTCCAAGAATTGCCTCAACAGAAACATCATATTTTCTTGCTGTGATCTCAAGAATAGTATCTACCGTTTCCGCAACAGGCTTATTTTCACGGAAATATTCGGGAATAGAGCTCTTCACCATTTCAAGAGTAACGGGTTTTCCGTTTATTAGAGCCACGGCTCCGATCTTTTTCAGAGCTCCTTCGATCTCACGAATGTTAGAGTTAAGGCGCTCTGCAAGGAAAACGATGACCTCGTTTGGAATCTGGATGTTGCCTTTTTCTGATTTTTTTCTGAGAATAGCAAGACGAAGCTCATATTCGGGGGGCTGTACGTCAACTATCATACCCTGAGAAAATCTCGTCTGAATACGTTCTTCAAGGGTGTACATTTCCTTTGGGGGGCGGTCAGATGTAAGAACTATCTGTTTTTTTGCCTCATAAAGAGCATTAAATGTATGGAAGAATTCCTCCTGAGTTGAAGGCTTACCTGCAATGAATTGAACGTCGTCGATAAGAAGCATATCCGCTTTTCTGTATTTATCACGGAACCTTTTCATATTCTTTCTTGAAACGCAATCTATAAGCTCGTTAAGAAATTCTTCACTGTTTACACAGATAATTGCTTTTTCGGGGTCGCGGTCATGAACTGCATTAGCAATTGCATACATTAGGTGAGTTTTTCCGAGACCGCTGGGACCGTAAATAAATAAAGGGTTGTATCCAAGATCTCCGCCGGGGGAATTGGATACGGCAACGGAGCAGGCATGAGCGAGCTGGTTTGAAGATCCTACTACAAAATTTTCAAATGTAAATTCCGGGTTAAGGCCCGAGCTTTTAACCTCTTCTTCTGTTTCGTTTTTAAGATCAGAATCCTGACCGAATCTTCCCTTTGAAAGCTTTTCCTTTGTGTTTGGATTTACAGCCTCTGAAAACTCCTTTATACCGTCGCAGATAATTTCTACCTTGGGCTTATAGTCAAGAGCATCCCACACGCATTCACGAACGAAATCCATATATCTGTCTGCAATAAATTTCCTTTTAAGATCCTGAGGGGTTGCAAGGATCACCTTATCATCACTTATTGAAACGAGATGAAGGTCTGAAAACCAGAGGTCAAAAGCAGTTCTTGACATGGTAGCCTTTTCTTCAAGCATGGCATAAATGGACTGGTAATACATTTCAAGTTCTTTCTGTGTCAAACTGTTTTAACCGTCCTTTCCGATAATTTTCCTATTATATTATAATCCATTAAGCATTATAGCACAAAGGGTCAATACTTTCAAGAGTTTCATGTCTCAAAAATCACAAAATTTTCAACAAAAAAATCTGAAAAACCTTGTATTTTGCCCCTTGACCGAAAATAAAGGCATATTACCCTTTTGTAAGGGGGGAGTAATTTGTTGATACAATATCCATTCTGACATATTTAAAAGCAAAAAAGGACAAGGATGCCTGAAAGCATATCCTTGTCCTTTTTTAATATTTTTAAGAGTTTCAGTGCTTCTGCTGACGAGCGCGTCTGCCGCCTGCCATATCTGTAGCGCCGCGGGAGCTCTTTTTGCCCTCGGGCTTGATCTCTCCTGCCTTTTGGAGAGCGATCTTTGTAAGCATAGGACCTACAAGCTCATAGATAAGAACGGAGAAAAGAATTATATTACGAACGAGAACACCGTCGTCACCAAGGGAAAGAGCGTTAAGGGACATACCGAGAGCAACGCCTGCCTGGGGAAGAAGAGTGATACCGAGATAATTGTTAACGGTCTTTTCGCACTTCATAAGCTTTGCGCTGCCGAATGCGCCGAAATACTTACCGAGAGAGCGGAAGATTATGTAAACGATACCGACACCGATAATTGCAATATCTGCAAAAGCGGAGAAATCAAGCTCCGCGCCGCTGAGAGCGAAGAAAAGAACGTAAAGGGGCGCAGTCCAACGCTCTGTTCTGTCCATGATCTCCTCTGAAACGTCGCAAACGTTGCAGAAAATAGTACCCAGCATCATGCAGGTAAGGAGAGTGGAGAATGCACAGTGAATGCTGCCGATATGGAAATCAACTGTTGTGATTGCAACCGTAAGAAGAACGAAAGCGATAGAGATAGACATACGCTTGCTTCGGGAGTGGAAGAATCTCTCCGTAAAGTGGAAGAGAAGACCCATAATTGCACCGAGAGCAAGAGAAATGATGACCTCAAGAACAGGCTCAACAAGAACGGAAATAATGCTTATATCGCCGCCGCCTGCTATAGACTTTGCAATACCGAAGGATACTGCAAAAATAACGAGACCTACAGCGTCGTCAAGTGCAACGATGGGAAGAAGAAGGTCTGTAAGAGGACCCTTCGCCTTGTACTGGTTAACTACCATAAGGGTTGCCGCAGGAGCTGTTGCGGAAGCGATTGCACCGAGAGTAATTGCAGCGGGAAGAGGGAGCTTGTCGGGCATCATAAAATGAATGCCGATAAGAGCGGCATCAACTACGAGAGTAGTAACAACAGCCTGAATGATACCGATAACGGTAGCTGCCTTACCGTTTTTCTTAAGAGCGGAAAGACGGAACTCGTTACCGATAGCAAAAGCGATAAAGCCTGTAGCGCATTCTGTGATGATCTCAAAAGCCTTTACCTCTTCAAAAGAAGAAAAGCCGATACCGTCGGGAAGGGGAAGGGCACCGAGGCAGAAGGGACCGATAAGGATACCGGCAATAAGATAAGCCGTAACAGCGGGAAGATTAAGTACCTTTGCAAGTCGGGACAGAAGAAGGCCTGCAAGAAGAGTGATTGAAACGGATAAAAGCACAGCCATTTCCGAATCTCCTTTTCATATTAATATAATGAGCGTCAAAAAACGCCACCCGTCAAATATAGCACTTTAAATTGCCCGTGTCAAGAATAATTTTAAAAATGTTAATATATTCTGTAAATATGATACGGTTGACAAAATAGCGGAAATCATATATAATCAGTTTATTATAACAATATGAGGTAAATAATATGAAAAAAATAATAGCAATAGTTTGTGCTCTTGCCTGTGCTCTTTGCTTTTTCTCCTGTAAGGAAAAGAAGGATGATGTTAAAGAGACAGTAAAGGATATAAAGGAAAACGAAAAGGTAGTAGGTAAGGGATACTACGAAGGTGACAAGCTTATCCGCGAGGAATTTGTAGATGATGCTGATGAAGTCGTAAAAAAGGTATTTTATTCCGATGATGAAAAAGTAGAAAAGGAAGAGGAATTTTTCTCAGGCTCCCTTAAGAGCGATACCGCTTATACCTACGGTGAAGACGGAAAGTATACTACAAAGAAGAACAACTATAATAAAGCCGGCGAGGTAAAATCTGTCGTAGACAGTGAGTTTAAAGACGGAAAGCTTACAAAGGAAACGAAAAGCACTCTCGATAAGGACGGTAAAGCTACGGTCACCGAGGAATATCACTATAAATATAATGAAGACGGCACCGTAACCAAGTCTCAGAAGGAAGACGGCAAGACCGTAAAGGATACCGTATCAGATGCTGAAGGAAAGGATCTCTACACGGTAGATTATCTTGAAAACGGAACAAAGCAGAAGAAATATCTGAACGATAAGGGTAAGGTTGATAAGATCGAAAATATCAGTAAGGATGATGCCGTTATGAGAACGGTAGAAAATCTTTTCGATGAGTACGGCCAGCCCACAGGATACCGCGAATATGACGAAAACGGATATCTTGATTATTACGGTGAGTATAAATACGTAGACAAGAAGCTAACCAGCATAATAGTTTACGATGCGGATGGTGAGGTAGTAAGAACTGTCTCCTATGATGAAAACGGTAAGGCAGAGATCTCAGAAAACTGAAAAACCGAATAAAAAACAGTGAAGCTTTTTGCATTTTGAGCAAAAAGCTTCATTTTTATTATATATAATATAAAAAAACAAAAATAAAAACCAAAAACCCGCAACATAACGTTGCGGGTTTGTCTGGAGCTGATAATGAGATTCGAACTCATGACCTCGTCATTACCAATGACGTGCTCTGCCAACTGAGCTATATCAGCGTCTCAGCCAAATGATTATATCAAAATAAAAAAGGTTTGTCAATAGAAAAAGAGAAATATCTGATTTTTTCTGCGATACAATACACGTTGATGTATGAGGCATATTGCCCACGCACTTCAGATTTTGGCTTGACGGGGAGATATACGTGGGAGCCTTTTTGAAAAAAGTCCCCCACCACTTCCTAAAACATAGTCGACCCGCGGGCATAAAGAAAAACGATAATCATAAGTAATCTTGCCCGCTCTAACTTTGCAAATGCAAAGTCCCAAGTGAAAATAGAATTATTGGGTGGTTCGATACACTCACCTCGATACTCTCCTTGTTTTAGTTACGTCGTTGAAAAAACGATACTCAATCGTTTTTTCTGACTCCTCCCCCGAAAAA
>JAFQDC010000053.1 GCA_017416205.1 Clostridia bacterium
GAATGACAAAGTATACCTATAGACAACTTATTAATCCCTTTTTTGAAGTTTTTCGGGGAGGAGGCAGAAAAAACGATTGAGTATCGTTTTTTCAACGACGTAACTAAAACAAGGAGAGTATCGAGGTGAGTGTATCGAACCACCCAATAATTCTATTTTCACTTGGGACTTTGCATTTGCAAAGTCAGAGCGGGCAAGATTACTTATGATTATCGTTTTTCTTTATGCCCGCGGGTCGACTATGTTTTAGGAAGTGGTGGGGGCCTTTTTTCAAAAAGGCTCCCACGTATATCTCTTCGTCAAACCAAAATTTGACGAATAATTATAACACTTGAGCCACTAAAAAAGCCTCCCGAAATCGGGAGGCTTTTCACTTTTAGATTAATAAGAAACGATTGTCTTCTTATTGCCGCCGAGATAGTCGCGATCGAGAGAGAGGATACCGTTATCCATACGGAAGATACGGTCTGCCTTCGCTGCGATATCAAGGTCGTGGGTTACCATCATAAGGGTCTGGCCACGAGTCTCACGGATTTTGAGGAGCAGGCGGAGAACTTCGTCTGCGTTTGTACGGTCAAGGTTACCTGTAGGCTCGTCTGCGAAGAGGATCTGGGGGTTATTGATCAGAGCACGTGCGATCGCAACTCTCTGACACTGACCACCGGAAAGCTCTGAGGGGAGGTGGTGGAGACGCTCGGAAAGGCCGAGGCACTCTACAAGCTCACGGAGAGACTCCTGATAAGAAGAATCGGACTTGTTACACATTACTGTGGGAAGAAGGATGTTCTCAAGAGCTGTGAACTGGGGGATAAGGTGGTGCTTCTGGTAAATGAAGCCCATCTTCTCACCTCTGAAGCGACCGAGCTGGTCTGCTCCCATCTTTGTGATCTCCTGACCGTCAATGATGATACGGCCGGCGTTTGCGCGGTCAAGACCTGCGCAGATGTGAAGGAATGTAGACTTACCGGAACCGGAGGAACCGATGATAGCTACGAATTCACCTTTTTCAATCTTAATATTAACACGGTTAACCGCGGTAATAACGGAATCAGACTGTCTGTACTGCTTGATAACGCTCTCAGTCTGAAGCATATACTCAGTAGTATTAGCCATTATTTTATCCTTTCCTGACGGGCTTTGCCGTCTCTATCGTTTGGTTTAGTTAATTATTATTTTAAAGTTTTTGGAACGATCATTCGTCGTCCTTGCCGCCGCCACCGTTCTCAAGTGAGTAACGGTTCTTGAAGTAGCTCTTATAGGGCAGGTATGCGGAGAAGAAGCCGCATCCTACGGACATTACGATCGCAATTACAAGAGCATACCAAGGCATATAGAAGGTGTAGCGTACATACTCGCCTGAGAAGTTAGGAACTATTACGTTATACGCATAGAACATAAGATAGCTTGCCAGGAATGAAAGTATGATACTTACGATAAGTGACATTACAGCCATACTCAAACCACCGATGAGGTAGATCTTTCTGATGTCGCTACCGTTTGCACCCATAGACTGGATAATATTGAACTCCTTCTCACGCTTGAAGTAGTAAAGGATCTGTGAGAAGAACCAGATGATAGGTGAAATGCAAAGGATAAGAATGGAGATAGCAATATAAAGCTCGTTATAGTGCTCATCTTCAGTAATGTTGTCTTCAGCAAGCTGGTTAAGGTCCTTAACCTTCATGCCGCCGACCTTAGAGAATCCGTCTGCAGAAACCATCTCACGGAGCTTAGCCTCGAGGAAGTCGATATGCTTGCCTTCCATCATGAATACATCCTTCTCGCCGTAATCGGAGGAGTATGTATAGAGGTTAAGGGTTGTTGTTGTGGGGCTTCTGCCTGTTACCTTTGTATATACGTCATTGAGCATGTACAGAGGAACGCTTCCGGAAGGAATATCCTTGATTACTGCACATACCTCAAGGGTTGTATAGTCGTACTGGAAGTTCTTGATCTGTCTGCGGAGCAGGTTTCTTCCTGTAAGGTTGGAGTCAACGGCTGTAACTGCACCCTTATATGTGGAAACTGCTACGGTATCGCCAATATTGAACTTGAACTTGGAGATGTTGGAGATGGAGTCACCGATGATAACGTACTGCTTATCGCCGCTGCTCTCGAGAATCTTTGTAATATCGCCTTCGATCTCATACTGGCTGAGGAAGTTGAAGAAGTCCTCGTAGTTCTTGGGGTCAACTGCCTTATAAACTACGGTGTTTGTTACCTTATAGCTTCCCTCGCCCTCATACTTGGAGTATGAATCCTCTGTATCGTATACGAAGAAGCCGGAAGCGAGAGGCTTAACGTTCTTCTTGTTTACGAGCATGAAGGAGCTGATATACTTAGCCTCTGTTGCAGGAGACTGAGCAAAGTCAGGATCGTCTGCTGTAGGAGTTGCGTTACCTGTTGCAACTACTGCATTGAGAGCCTGGAAGTTTGTTGCAAACTCTTCACCGTACTCATTGAGGTCATCCTTGAATTCCTTCTTGAAATCCTCATTGATCGCCTGGATATCGTCGCTGAGCACCTTATCGTATGCTCCGTCTGTACCCTCGGGATCGATGGTAAGCTCGAACTGAGCTCTGGGGTAGTCAAGGTCGGTAGTATAGATATTAGCAAGGTACAGACCGCAGATAAACAGCGCGCAGAAGATGATCGCGGATGTAAGAAGCTGAATGTTATACTTTCTGAATCTCCAGAGAGAGTACATCTCGTAGTGTCCGGGGAAGGACTTACCGAGAAGATTGAAGGACTTTCTGGGAGAGGTTACAAGGTTGGAGTTGTCCTCTGTGATGATAAGGGACATGGGGTTACGCATGGATGTGACACGCATGGGCATGAACACGGATGCGAGAACTGCCAACGTTCCGAAGAGGAACAGCTTGAGTATTACCCATCCGTCAAAGGCAAATGAGAAGCCGGAGGGGAGATAGATGAGGAATACTACGAGAGTTGATACGAGAACCGCAGGGATAAACATCGTAAGCATTATTACGAACATTTCCCAGAATGCAGTTACGAACAGCATCTTGAAGTCCGCACCGAATGTCATATATACACCGTATGTAAACTTGTACTGATTCAGTCTGATATTATAAATAGATGTCAGAAGGAATACAGAAAGCGCAAACAGTATGAGAGTGATGACCCAGAATCCGGAGTTGTTTGCCGCAACGCGGTTTTCATACTCGAGAAGCATTGTTGCCTCTGTTGCAAAGTTACGTGTTGCATAAGAAGGCTCAAGGGACTCAAGCTTTTCCACGTAGTTCTGCTCAAACCAAGCGCGGTACTTATTAACTGTTGCCTGATCTGCCATCTCTCCGGTCTTACGGTCAAGCTTACCGAAGCGGATGTACACGTCATATTCGTTCTTCTGCTCTTTTGCATTGAAACGCTCTACTGTGTCAATGATCACGTAAGCCTGTCTGTTCTTGTCGGTAAGACCGTAGTCGGGGTTCTTATACTCAGCAAGATAATTGTACTGGCCCTGTGTGAGGTTGCTTACAACGTAGTGATACTCATATGCCGATTCGATCTGCTCATAAGCAACTGTGTTGTTGTTGGTGGCAGCAATAGCCATCATACCATAAAGCAGCTGGATAATGAATATCGCAGCGAAGAAGCAGCAATACTGCTTAAAGTTGAGGAATACGCTCTTTGCCGCTATCTTTACGTGGCGAGAAAGATATTCCCAAAGTCTTTCAAACATCGCTCTACAGCACTGTTTTTACAGTGCCTCCTCCTTAGAAAAAAATTGCCGTTGCAACGGGAAATGGGCATAAGTCGCCCCGCCCGAATACTTTATATAATTATACCATTCTTCGGACAAAAATGTAGCATATTTTGAGAATAAAATATAACAAATTTATTCACATTTTTTTGTGCAACCTGCAATTATTCCCTCTTTATTCCCCGTTTAACTCAGTTTTCGCCACTAAAATCTTCTCCTTTGACCGACATTGAATACCTTACGCACAAGAACGTCTCATTTATTACATACGATCGTCCCTGCTTTACTACTTATTTTTCATTTTATTTCACTTTTTGTCTTGACCTTGGCTTTCTAATGTTATAGAATAATATGAAGTATATTAATTATAGTGTACGGAAAGGAGTATTATGTTCAATTTTAAGAAAAACGAGCGATATGCAGCAATTGCCGCCTATGCCATTCTCGTGATCGTAGCATCTGCTCTTATAATCATGGCCGTGGTTAATTACAGCGCAGTTTTCAGCAGCGTGTCAAAGGTGTTTTCCGTTCTTGCTCCTTTCACTTACGGATTTATTATTGCTTATCTCTGCAACCCCATTCTCAATTTTTATGAGAAAAAGGTACTGAAATTCAAGAACGGAACTCTTAAAAGGGTAATTTCCCTGATCCTAACTACCATTACTGCCCTTGCGATCCTTGCAGTTATTGCCTATGCTGTGGTTCCCCAGACCGTCAAGAGCGTCAACGACTTCGTCGGCCACATAAACGGATACGTTACTAACATTCAGGTCCTTTTAGATGAATTTACTCAGAAATACTCTGAGACTGTTTTCAACAAAAGCTATTCTACCTTTACAGAGCTTCTTGCAGATCATGATATTACTCTCAACTTTAAGGAGATTATCTTAAACTCCGTAACCTTCCTGGGACAGAGATTCAACGATATCGTTTCAATAGGCAGCCGCCTTGTGGGTGAGCTTATCAATATCCTCATCGGAATATTCGTTGCCTACTACTTCCTTGCAACAAAGGAAAAGATATGCGCTCAGGTCAAAAAGCTTCTGGCAGCTGTAGTTTCCCGCCGGGCTTATCTCAACACCATCCGTCTTGCCCGTCACGCTCATCACACCTTTGGCGGATTTCTTATTGGCAAGATGATCGACTCTATTATAATCGGTCTTCTCTCCTTTGTTATTCTCTGGATACTAAGGATACCCTATTATCCCCTTCTCGCCGTGATCATCGGTGTTACGAACATCGTTCCCACCTTCGGCCCCTTTGTGGGCGGTGCTATCGGCGGACTTATAGTTCTCATTTCCTCTCCCGAGCACACCATTATCTTCCTGCTCATCGTTTTCCTCATCCAGCAGCTGGATGGAAACATTATCGGCCCGAAGATACTTGGCGACTCTATCGGCATCGGAGCTATGTGGGTCCTTATTGCAGTTGTTGTCTGCGGCGGATTCTTCGGCGTTGGCGGAATGGTTCTCGGTGTTCCCGCTGTTGCAGTTTTGTATTCACTTACAAAGCAGGCTTCGGAAAAGCGACTAAAAAAGAAAAACATGCCAAGCTCCACTGAGTTTTACAAAAACGATCCTCCGAAGGAAAACACCATTGATCCCGATCTTATTCTTATTGCCAAGGACACTCCCGTTCCCGATATAACCGCGGATATGGACGTTCCTGCTTCCGGCAATGAGAAGAAGCTTACATTTATGCAAAGAATTAAAAATAATATAAACTCAAAAAAGAAGAAAGGTGAAAAGAAATAATGAGAAAGCTTTTTACATCTGAGTCCGTTACTGAAGGACATCCCGATAAAATCTCCGATAAGATTTCCGATTCCATTCTTGACGCTATCATTAAGGAAGATCCTATGGCACGCGTTGCCTGCGAGACCTTCGTTACTACAGGCCTTATCAACGTAATGGGTGAGATCACCACAAGCGCTTACGTTGATATCCCCACCATTGCAAGAGAGGCTGTTCGCAAGATCGGCTACGACCGCGCAAAGTACGGCTTTGACTGCGATACCTGCGGCGTTCTCTCCTCTATCCACGAGCAGTCTGCAGATATTGCTCTGGGCGTTGACAACTCTGCTGAATCAAAGGCAGGTGAGGCTGACAAGGGCGATACAGGCGCCGGCGACCAGGGTATGATGTTCGGCTTTGCATGCGATGAAACTCCCGAGCTTATGCCTCTTCCCATTTCCATGGCTCACAAAATGGCTATGCTTCTTACCGAGGTAAGAAAGAACGGTACTCTCCCCTATCTCCGTCCCGACGGAAAGACTCAGGTTACAATAGAATACGAGGACGACAAGCCCGTTCGCGTTGACACAGTGGTGGTTTCCACTCAGCACGACCCCGAGGTAACTCTTGAAACTATCAGAGCAGACATTGAAAAGCACGTCATCAGACCCATTGCAGGGGATATGATGGACAATGCCACTATCCTTCACATCAACCCCACAGGCCGTTTCGTTATCGGCGGACCTGCAGGCGATACAGGTCTTACAGGCCGTAAGATCATCGTAGATACATACGGCGGCTACGCCCGTCACGGCGGTGGCGCTTTCTCCGGAAAGGACCCCACAAAGGTTGACAGAAGCGCAGCATACATGACACGTTACCTTGCAAAGAACGTTGTTGCTGCAGGCCTTGCAAAGAAGTGCGAGATCCAGCTTGCATACGCCATCGGCGTTGCAAAGCCTGTTTCCGTAATGGTTGACACCTTCGGAACAGGAAAGATCTCCGAAAGCGAGATCGCAGATCTTCTTATAAAGCACGTTGATATGCGCCCCGCTGCTATTATCGAGCGCTTCGGCCTCAGAAGACCCATCTACGCAGACCTTGCGGCATACGGCCACATGGGACGCGAGGATCTTGATGCTCCCTGGGAAAAGTGCGATCTTGTTGATCTTCTCAAGCAGTAATTTTTGTTAATAAATATTTTTGCAGAAAACCGCTTCGGCGGTTTTCTGCTTTTTATTTATTATCTTCCTGTCAAATTAGGGTTTGTGGGGTGAATATGTGGGAGGCTTTTTGGAAAAAGCCCCCCACGCCCCGCCAAAAACTTTCGAAAAATTGGTATAGTTAAAGCTTGCAGGCAAAAGGCTGCAGTACGAAGTACTGCGGCGCTACGCACCCCCTCTGCAAGAAAAGACTTCAAAAATGAACGAGCTCATTTTTGAAGTCTTTTCTTTAGCAGAGCCTTTTGCCTTTGGTTCCTTTGTAAGGTTGAAGTTTTTTGCGGAGCTTTTTTCCAAAAAAGCGACCGTATCTCCTCCCCCTAAAACAAAAATTTGACGATAAAAAACTTCGGCAGTTAACGGATATTTTCCCCTCGCCCTCATATGACAAAATATTCTAAGGACAAGTAGTAAAATATAAGAAACAAAGAAAGGCGGGAATTATATGATAGGTGACAATACAAACGTTAAATTAAATATATCGGGGGACACGCTGACTGCCCATATTTCGGGGGAGATAGACCATCATTCGGCAAAGGGGATACGGGAGTGCGTGGACAGCGCTCTTATATCCTATTCACCCGATTCATTTGTAATGGATCTTTCGGGGGTCTCGTTTATGGATTCCTCGGGCCTTGGTCTTGTGCTTGGACGATACACAAAGGCCACTGACGCTCATATTGACTTTTCCCTCAGGGGAGTTGACGCAAGAACTGCAAGGATATTTGATATGGCGGGGCTTGACCGCATTATCAGCTACAAGGAGAAAAAGAAAAATGAAAAAGATATGTAAAAACACCTTAAAGGTACAGTTCCCCTCCCTCTCTGCAAACGAGGGTATGGCAAGAGCCTTGGCGGGATCGTTTATTATGCAGCTTGACCCAACTGTGGCAGAGCTTGCGGACATCAAGTGCGCAGTAAGCGAAGCTGTTACAAACTGCACCGTTCACGCTTATCGCGACACGGTCGGGGAAATATATATGACCTTCAAATGCTTTGACGACAGGACCGTAAAAATTGAAATAAAGGACAAGGGCTGCGGCATTGAGGATCTCTCTGCCGCCCTCACTCCCCTTTTCACTACCGACCGGGAGAATGAGCGCAGCGGTATGGGCTTTACGGTCATGGAAAGCTTTACGGACAAGATGAGAGTTATATCAAAGCCGGGACGGGGCACCAAGGTGACTCTCATAAAAAAGCTGTCTCCCATTTCTGCTACATAAAAAAATCTGCAGGAGACTTGCTTTGACTTCATACAATGAAAATCTATGCTATATTGAAAAAGCTCAGGCAGGAGACAGCGAAGCACAGGACGAGCTTATCCGCCTGAACTACCCTCTTGCCGTATCCCTGGCAAAGCGCTTTATGGGCCGCGGATGCGAGCTTGAGGATCTTATCCAGCTTGCGCTTATCGGTATGCTAAAGGCAATACGCAGCTTTGACATCGAACGAGGATGCACTTTTTCAACCTACGCCGTTCCTCTGATCATCGGAGAGATACGAAAGTTCCTTCGGGATGACGGCCTTATTAAGGTGAGTCGCGAGAACCGAAAAAACGGCGCTGTAATACTTAAGATACGGGAGGAGTTTCTCAGCCTCCACACAAGGGAGCCGAGGATCGACGAGCTTTGCGACCTTTCGGGACTTTCCCGCGACGAGGTCATCTGCGCTCTTGACTGCTCTCGTCCCGTGGCCTCCCTGTCAGAGCCCCTCACTGACGATTCATCCTTTTGCGCCGAAAACCTCATTGCCGATGATTCAACCTCCATCGAAGCGGCCTTTTCAAAGATCGTTCTTGCGGATGCTTTATCGCAGCTTTGCGATATTCACAGAAGGATCATTATTATGCGCTATTTTAAGGATATGTCCCAGCAGGAGACTGCCGACGCTCTCGGCCTCTCACAGGTCAAGGTATCCAGAGAAGAAAAGAAAATTATGGCGATACTGAGAAAGAGTATGGCATAAATACAAAAGACCTGTCATCAAATGATAGGTCTTTTTCATTTCTTACAGTATTTCTGCTCCGGCGATGATCCGCACAAGGATATTTGCGTCCTTTGCAGAGATCGTTTCGTCACGGTTCAGGTCGCACACCGAAAATACTTCACTTTCCTTTTCTATCTGCAGCATTCCAGCGATGATCTGCTTCATTACGTTTGCATCCTTTGCATTAACGATACCGTCGCCGTTTACGTCACCAACCTTCGTAGTTTCCTCGGGGGGCTCCTCAATTGCGGTAAACGCAAATCCCATCTCAAGCGCAAAGCTCTCGGCGTATGAGCCGTCCCTTCCATGTATCTCGGGGGCAGTGCCCGTGAATGCTGAAGCATCTATTGCAGTCACGCTTTCGGGAATGCTCACCCAAAGAAGCCCGGTACAGCCGTTAAATGCGTTTCTCTCAATAGTCGTTACTCCGTGGGGCACCGTTACCTCCGTTAACATAACACAGTTTCCGAATGCGCCCGCACCGATGACCTTTACGCTCTCGGGTATATCAATACTCTCAAGGTTTTTGCAGTTTGAAAAGGTAGATACTGCGATCTTTTCGATATTCTTAGGCAAAGTCACGCTTCTGAGCGCAGTACAGCCGAAAAACACGCAGTTGCCAAAGGAAGTAACGCTATCGGGAATGTGGATCTCTTCAAGTGAAATGCACTGCGAGAATGCAAACTCTCCGATAAATGATACTCCCTCCCCAAGAGCTACCTTTGAGAGCTTTGAGCAATAGTCAAAGGCTCTCGTTCTTATCTCCTTTACGCTGTCGGGCAGGATCACCTCTGTAACGGTGGTATTGAATCTGAAGGCACCGTCGCCTATGGCGGTTACGGGACAGCCGTCGATGGTATCCGGAATCTCACAAACCGCAGACGCGCCGGAATATTTTGTTATGGTTATGTTTCCGTTCTCATTTGTATACGTATACTCCCCTGCTCCCCTCGACTGCAAAGGAAGTGAAAACGCGAGCAAACAGACAGAAAGCACTACTGCAATGATCCTTTTCATAGCTTACCTCATAGCTTTTTTATTTAGTATATCATACATTTCACGGTTACACAATAGTATACTGATCTGTTATTCATTTCGGGCAGCTGCACCTATGTAGGTTCAACAAACTAAACAGATGTATTCGGGTTTATCTGTCGCTTTTTTGAAAAAAAGCTCCGCAAAAAACTTCAAGCTGACAAAGTGAATCAAAGACAAAAGGCTTTGCTAAATAAAATTCTTTAAAAAATGAACGAGCTCATTTTTTAAAGTATTTTATTGCAGAGGAGCGCAGTGCGCCGCAGTACTTCGTACTGCAACCTTTTGCCTATATAAGTTACCTGTGACAATTTTTCAAAGTTTTTTGAAGGTGCGGAAACTTTTTCCCAAAAAAGTTTCTGCGTATACGTCCCACAAACTAAAATTTGATCGGCCACGCGCATAATGCGTTATCATTATCTTTCGCTCGCTTTCCATAGCGCGCAGTCTCCCTTTCGCATATAATGTAATGAGAAAGGGGAACAAAATGAACACCTTTATTGAAATATACATATCAATATTTTTCGTATACGGACTTTACTGCGCCGCATTTGAACTCTTTGACCTTGCAAAAAGGATATACCGCTATTACAAGCGCAAAGCTGAAATTGACAAAGAGAGAAAAAAGGATTATAATGAATAGGTAATCTTTAAGAGGGGAGTCTCGCCATGTATCAGGAAAATAAGGAAACTATCAGCGGAACGGTGGACTCCGTTATTTTTCAGTCTGAGGAAACAGGCTATACTGTTATTGAAATAGAGGACAGCGCAGGCTTTCCCGTTACCCTCGTCGGCACTATGCCCTATCTTTGCGAGGGGGATTCCATTACCGCAACGGGCAAATGGATAAACCATCAGGTATACGGAAAGCAGTTTAAGGTGGATATTTACGAAAAAACGCTCCCAACGGGAGTTTCCGATATTATGCGCTACCTTGCCGGCGGCACGGTCAAGGGCATCGGCCCGAAGACTGCCAAAAAGATCGTTGACAAATACGGCGAGGACACCTTTGACGTTATTGAAAATCACCACGAGTGGCTCGCTGAGATCCCCGGTATCACTCCACGCAAGGCTGCTGACATAAATTCAAGCTTTATTGAAATGTCAGGCGCGAGAAACGTTATGATGTTCTGCGCAGACTTCTTCGGAAGCGCCCAGAGTATGAGAATATACAAAAAATGGGGCGGCAGCGCCGTTGACCGTATCAAAAAGGATCCCTACAGCCTTTGCGAGGCTTTTTCAGGTATCGGATTTAAAACTGCAGACTCTGTTGCCGAATCCTTCGGTATCAGCCGCGACAGCGCTTCGAGAGTTCTTGCAGGAATCAATTATACTCTTGAGGTAGCCGCCCATTCGGGCGGCCACACCTGCCTTCCCGAGTCACTCCTTATTCGCGAGGCTGCCCGAATCCTTTCTCTTGAGGAATCAAAGATCGCATCGGGCATATCCGTGGGTCTCTCCTCGGGAAAGCTTTCTGCCAGGGGTACTGCCGGTGAGAGATATATCTATCTCCCCCGTTATCTGAAGGCAGAGGAATATACAGCACGAAAGCTTCGTATGATAGACACCTCCTGCCCAAGAATTGACAGCGTGGATATTGCAGGATTCATCGAGCGTGTGGAGCGCACATCTGATATCAGATACGCTCAGATGCAAAGAGAGGCTATTGCCTCGGCTCTCGGCGGCGGAGTTATGGTGCTTACGGGTGGCCCCGGCACGGGTAAGACCACGGTTATCAAGGGACTTATCTCAATATTTGACACCATAGGTCTTGACGTTGCTCTCTGCGCACCCACGGGAAGAGCCGCAAAGCGAGTCAGCGAATCTGCGGGATGCGAGGCAAAGACTGTTCACCGCCTTCTTGAAATGGAGCACTCAGACGATCGCGAGCCCCGATTTATGAGAAACGCATCCTGCTATCTTGACGAGGACGTTATCATCGTTGACGAGTCTTCAATGCTTGACATACTTCTTCTTGAGGCACTCTTGCTTGCACTAAAGCCCGGCGCTCGACTTATCTTTATCGGTGACCGCGACCAGCTTCCCTCCGTTGGTGCGGGAAACGTTCTTGCCGATATTATTGACTCAAAGGAATTCTGCACCGTTTGCCTTACGGAAATATTCCGACAGGCTGACGAAAGCAGGATCATTACAAACGCACACCTTATAAATGAAGGAAAAATGCCGATAACGGACAACAAGTCTCAAGACTTTTTCTTTATGTCCCGCCGCACGGATACGGAGATTGCCGCTACCGTTGCCGAGCTCATATCCAAAAGACTTCCCAAGGCCTACGGCGAAGCCATATCTCAGGGGATCCAGGTCATTACCCCTTCAAGAAAGGGCCTTGCGGGAACGGAGAGCCTGAACGCTCTTTTGCAAAGCACTCTTAATCCTAATGACGGTACAAAGGCCGAAAGGCAAGCCCACGGAATCATCCTCCGCGAGGGTGACCGCATTATGCAGATCAAGAACAACTACGATATAGAATGGGAAAAGGACGGCTACGAGGGCTACGGAGTTTTCAACGGAGATATCGGAAGCGTTGTTTCCATTAATGCCCACGGCGAGAGCATAACTCTTGATTTTGACGGCAGAGTTTCCGAATATGATTTTACTGCCCTTGACGAGCTTGAGCACGCCTATGCCATAACCGTTCACAAAAGTCAGGGCAGCGAGTATCCCTGCGTTATTATTCCTCTATACTCCTGCGCACCTATGCTTCTTACGAGAAATCTTCTCTATACCGCCGTGACCCGCGCTTCAAAAATGGTGATTCTTGTGGGAAAGCGGGAGATACTTGAGGCAATGGTATCAAACGACACCCACGCCACCCGCCACACGGGACTCATTAAGCTTCTTACAAATGAATAGAAAAGCTAAAACGCCACTCACAGACAAGCTTTTGGCGATCATATCCCGACTTTTAAGTCTTGTCTGTCTGCCGAAATGCATTTCCTGCAAGGAAGTGCTGCCCCACAGCGGTGAACTTTGTGAAGAATGAAGAGCTATATGGGCAGATGCACGACGGGAGCGCTGTCCCATCTGCCAAAAGACTGCCCGCGCCTGCAGATGTCTTCCTATCTCTCTTTGCTATACCGACAGCATCGGAGACAGAAGGATATCTGCTCTTGCATTTTACAAGAAATTCGGATCTGACGATATACGGGATATTCTTGTCAGGCGCATCATCTACGCTGTAAAGACTGACACGGACAGAAGCTCTGTTCGCTTTGCCGCCCGAGAGCTTTCGCGGGAAATACTTAAGACCCTTGCACTTTCCGGAGAGAAAGCAAAGGACTGGAAGATAACCTATCCTCCAAGAAGCCGCCAGCGTATTCTTCGTTACTCCTTCGATCAGGGGCGGGATCTTGCGAGGGAGATCTCACGCTTCACGGGAATCCCCTTTGAAGAAACTCTTGAAAACCATAAAGGCGCAGCGCAGAAAAATCTTAGTGCCGCCGAGCGAAAAAGAAATGCTGAGAGCGCATACCGTTTAAAGAAGGGATGCACACCAACGGGCAAATATTTCATAATTGACGATATTATCACAACCGGAGCTACTCTGAACGCGGCAACCCTTATCCTAAAGGAGAACGGAGCTGAGGCTGTATACCCCGTTTGCATTGCAAGGACTAAAAAGAAAAAGCGCAAGGTGCGCCGTATGGCCCAAAGGCCTTGGTTTCGCAGCATATAATGAAATTATAAAAAAACAGAGGATTCAGAAATGAAACGTTATTCGGCACCAATCACGGAAGACAGCTTCGACAGTGCATCGGAATTTATTTTAAAAAAGCTCCGGTTAAACA
Organism: Clostridia bacterium; assembly: GCA_017416205.1. GTDB lineage: Bacteria > Bacillota > Clostridia > Oscillospirales > CAG-272 > Avispirillum. The sequence continues at coordinate 13,511 of JAFQDC010000053.1, forward strand.
TCGGCAAAAATCGCGCTTACAACGTTGTTCTTCCACTCAGCACTGTAATATTTGTTCTATTATCCGCTCTGTTTACCTTTGGCGGTATCCACGGCTTCAGCACCGAGGATGACGCGATCATTTTCGAAAAGCTAAAGCCTGTTACCGACATATGGCTGTTTTTCAAGGATCTGCTTTTTCAGGACGGCCTTGCATGGTATTTCAACGTTCTGATATTTGTTGCCTTCCTTTTTCTCTTGCCTGCGGCAGTATCTCTTGTTTTATCATTGATTATTACTGTAACCGCAAAAATGCCCGAGATACCCATCACCTTAATTACAGCAAAGGAAAAGGCCTCTTCCCTTCACGGAGTCATTACAAAGAAGAGAAAGGTCATAAGCATTGACGAATAGGTGCTTGGCGTTATCTGCACCGTTATCTACATAGCTTCTATGGTTGCATTTACAGTTTACAGCATTATCCTTACCTTTGATTTTTCAGACCTTTCCGATCTTCCCGCTCTTATTATCGGTGCCCTCTTCGTTTTTGCAATTCTCAGCTTTGTATATTACTATCTGTATCTTGCTTTCTATCACGTAAATACCTTTGCCTGCAGGGCTAAAAGCCTTTACTCTTATGTAAAAGACGTTTACGAGTTCTGGTGCTCCGTTGACCCTGAGGAGGCTAAGCGCAATGAGGAAAGAAAGAGGCAAGAGGAAGAAAAAAAGAGAGCCGCTACCACAACAAGCAGCTACGCAGGTATGGCGTATTATGAAGAAGAGAAAAAGAAAATGATGCGCAACATTCAAAATTATACTTACAACGTAAGCTACCATGAATTCGATATGCCCTATACACACCTTGAAGCAAAAGAGGCTCTCAAAAACTATCTGAACAGCAATGCCACCAGTGAATTAAAAGAAGAAGCGATCAAGAAATTCAACAATTATTTTCTTGATAACTATACGGATTATGATATTTAATAATACCCCAAATAAAATACAATTCCGGAGATAAATGTCGCTTTTTTGTAAAAAAGCTCCGCAAAAAACTTCAAACTAACAAAGAAAACAAAAGGCAAAAGCCCCTGCAAGAAAAGACTTCAAAAATGAGCTCGTTCATTTTTGAAGTCTTTTCTTGCAGAGGTGGTGCACAGCGCCGCAGTACATCGTACTGCTCCTTTTTTCTTCCAACTTCTGCATACTTTTTTCAAAGTTTTTTGAGAGTGCAGAGGACTTTTTTTCAAAAAAGTCCTTTGCATTATTCTATAATAAACTAAAATAGAAAGCAAAACAGGCGGTCCGAAGACCGCCTGCTTATTTATTCAGTTATAGATCAGAGACCGCGCTTTACGTAGTGAGTATGGAGAAGCTCATGTGCAACGTGGCTGTTGGGCTCGCCAAGGAACTCATCGTATACCATCTTGATGATGGGATTCTCATGAGACTTACGGATCTCGAGAGCTGCGTCTGCATCGTAAAGGATCTTTGCACGAACCTCACGGAGGTCGATGGAGTTACGAACGCTTGCAGGCTGGATGGGCTGACCGCCGCCGTTTACACAGCCGCCGGGACAAGCCATGATCTCGATGAAGTCTGCCTGATACTCGCCGGACTGGATGCCCTTGAGAAGCTTGGACGCATTAGCTGTACCGGATGCAACTGCAACCTTTACAGTGAGATCGCCGAGCTTGTACTCAGCAAACTTGATACCCTCTACGCCACGGACGTCCTCAAAGTCAACCTTTTCGAGAGTTGTGCCGAGGATAACCTCTGCAGCTGTACGGAGAGCTGCCTCCATAACACCGCCGGTAGCGCCGAAGATAACGCCTGCGCCGGAGCCGATGTCAACGGGAGAGTCAAACTTCTCATCCTTAAGAGCCTTGAAGTTAATGCCACTGGACTCGATGAGTCTGCCGAGCTCTCTTGTAGTTACTGCGATATCAACATTGTTCATACCGTCGTTCTGCTGACCGTCACGGCCAACCTCGAACTTCTTAGCTGTACAAGGAATAGCGGATACGAATACGATATCCTTAGGATCGATACCCATCTTCTTTGCGAAGTATGCCTTGTAGATAGCACCGAACATCTGCTGAGGAGACTTACATGTGGAAATGTTCTCTATCATCTCAGGGAAGTAGTGCTCGCAGTACTTAACCCATCCGGGTGAGCAGGATGTGATCATGGGGAGAGCGCCGCCGTTCTTGATACGGCCGAGAAGCTCGTGAGCCTCTTCCATGATGGTAAGGTCTGCTGTGAAGTTCATATCGTATACGCCGTCAAAGCCGAGAGCCTTGAGAGCTGCTACCATCTTGCCCTCACAATCTGTGCCGGGCTCGTAGCCGAAGCACTCGCCGATCTGAGCACGAACAGAGGGTGCGCAGCAGATAGCAACGTGCTTTGTGGGATCGTTGAGAGCCTCAACGATCTTCTGAGTGTCATCCTTCTCATAGAGTGCGCCAACGGGACAAGCAACGATACACTGACCGCAGTTTACGCAGGATGTTGTTGCAAGATCGTCCTCAAATGCGCAGCCGATAACTGTGTCGTAGCCACGGTTCTGAGCGCCGATAGCACCGATGCCCTGAAGCTTATTACAAGCTGCGGAGCAACGACGGCAAAGGATACACTTATTGGGGTCACGGATGATGGATACGCTGGAATCGTCGATAGCCATCTTCTCGTCGTTAGAATCGAAATAGTTCTCCTCTACGCCATAGTCGTGAGCATACTTCTGGAGCTCACATGTCTGAGAACGTACGCAAGAAAGGCACTTCTTCTCATGAGCGGAGAGAACGAGCTGGATGTTCATCTTACGTGCAGCCTTAACCTTATCTGTGTTTGTAAGGATTTCTGTGCCGTCACGCTCGATGGGATATACACAGGCAGTAACAAGACCTCTTGCGCCTACAACCTCTACGAGGCAGAGACGGCAAGCACCGATCTCGTTAATGTCCTTAAGGTAGCAGAGAGTGGGGATCTCGATGCCTGCCTGCTTGCAAGCCTCAAGAACTGTTGTGCCGTAAGGAACGGTATAATCTCTGCCGTTGATCTTTATGTTAAGCATTTTTGTTTCCATTATAATACTTGCTCCTTTCCTTACTGCTTAGAAATTGCGCCGAACTTACACTTCTCGATACAAGCGCCGCACTTGAGACACTTAGTTGTGTCGATAACGTGAGGATTCTTTACGCTACCCTCGATAGCATTTGCGGGACAAACGCGAGAGCAGAGTGTACAACCCTTACACTTATCAGCGTCGATAACGTAAGAGAGAAGGCTCTTACATACGCCTGCGGGACACTTCTTATCTACGATATGAGCAACGTACTCATCGCGGAAGAAGCGGAGTGTGGAAAGAACGGGGTTAGGAGCTGTCTGACCGAGACCGCAGAGAGATGCGCTCTTTATGTAGTTTGCAAGCTCCTCGAGCTTATCGAGGTCTTCAAGCTCGCCGTTGCCCTCTGTGATCTTATTGAGGATCTCGAGCATACGAACTGTACCGATACGGCAGGGTGCGCACTTACCGCAGGACTCGTCTACTGTGAACTCAAGGAAGAACTTTGCAAGGTCAACCATACATGTGTCTTCATCCATTACGATAAGACCGCCGGAGCCCATCATGCTTCCTGCTGCGATAAGGTTATCGAAGTCGATAGGAGTATCAATAAGAGAAGCAGGGAGACATCCGCCGGAGGGACCACCTGTCTGAGCTGCCTTGAACTTCTTGCCGTTGGGGATACCGCCACCGATCTCCTCGATTACCTCACGGAGAGTTGTTCCCATAGGAACCTCAACGAGACCTGTGTTTGTGATCTTACCGCCGAGAGCGAATACCTTTGTACCTGCGGACTTCTCAGTACCGATAGACTTGAACCAGTCAGCGCCGTTAAGGATGATCTGATCGATGTTAGCATATGTCTCAACGTTGTTGAGGATAGTGGGCTTAGCAAAGAGACCCTTTACTGCAGGGAAAGGAGGACGGGGACGGGGCTCGCCGCGCTTACCCTCAATAGAGGTCATAAGAGCTGTTTCCTCGCCGCATACGAATGCGCCCGCACCGAGACGGAGCTCGATATCGAACTTAAAGCCTGTGCCGAGAATGTTATCGCCGAGAAGGCCGTACTCTCTTGCCTGATTGATAGCGATCTGGAGACGGTTTACAGCGATGGGGTACTCTGCACGGATGTAGATATAACCCTGATCAGCGCCGATAGCGTAACCTGCGATAGCCATTGCCTCAAGCACTGCGTGGGGGTCACCCTCGAGGATAGAACGGTCCATGAATGCACCGGGGTCACCCTCGTCACCGTTACAGCAAACGTACTTCTGGCCTTCGCTTCCCATAGCGAACTTCCACTTAAGACCTGTGGGGAAGCCTGCGCCGCCGCGGCCGCGGAGACCGGAATCGAGGATTGTCTGAACAACCTCTTCACGGCTCATCTCTGTAAGAACCTTACCGAGAGCGAAATAACCGTCACGAGCGATATACTCGTCGATCTTCTCGGGGTTGATAACACCGCAGTTACGGAGAGCGATTCTCATCTGCTTCTTATAGAAAGCAGTATCGTTAAGAGAAGAAGTTCTGCCCTCAGCAGCCTCTTCCTCTGTTGTCTTGTTGTAAACGAGTCTTTCAACTACACGACCCTTTACAATGTGCTCGGAAACGATCTCAGGAATATCCTTAGCCTCTACTCTGGAGTAGAATGTTCCGTCAGGATATACGATCATGATGGGACCGAGAGCGCAAAGACCGAAACAACCGGTCTGAACTACCTTGACCTCTTCTTCAAGGCCGGCAGCCTTGATCTCTGCATTAAGAGAATCAATAAGCTTCAAGCTGCCGGAGGAAGTACAACCTGTACCTCCGCAAACAAGAATGTGTGAACGAACCATACTTTTATCTCCTCCGGATTAAATATTACCGATAAGGTATTCAGCTACGGGAGCGCCGCCCTTGAGGTGCTTCTCAACAACTTCCTTTGCCTTATCTGCAGTCATCTTAACGTATGTTACCTTGTCCTTGCCGTCCTCGTAGATCTCAACTACAGGCTCGTACTGGCAGATGCCGATGCAGCCTGTCTGAGTTACCTTTACAGAATCAGCAAGACCCTGAGCTGCTACCTCCTCAACAAAAGCGTTAAGAACAGGTCGAGCACCCGCGGTGATTCCGCAAGTTGCCATTCCGACAACTACACGAACTTCGCCGCTTCCTGTACGGATAGCGACCTTGTCCTTCATCTGCTCTCTGATAGCAGCAAGTTCCGCTAAAGTTTTCATGATGTTTGTTCCTTTCGTATATATAAATTTTTATTTTTGAGCGTATTGATCTTCAAGAAAGCCGCGGATAAACGCAAGCACCTCGAAGGAGTTCAGGGGAATACTGTCCCCGAGAACCGCTCTCATCTCAGCAGTATCCATTGCTACGTCAATTCCCTTGTCCGTTGTGTGTCGGTAAATGAAATCGACGTCGGGGCTGCCCTGAATGAGAGTTATCATAGTCTCTGTAAGATCGCCAAGGGGAATGAAATCGATATGGTCTGTATGGAAGGTGGCAGTCACCACGGTACCGTGGTCCTCAAACTCTTTCTCGCTTCTTGACTCAATGGTCACCCCGCCGTCAGTCTGCTCTGCAAGCATTCTGAGAAAGGGCACTCCAAGTCCCACCTTGCGGGTAGTCCTCGTTGTGAAGAATGGGTTTGAAAGCTTTTCCACCTGCTCACGGGTCATACCGCAGCCGTTATCCTTTACAGTAAAGGTAAGGACTGAATTTTCCTCTTCAAGCAATACTGAAATATTTGTAGCTCCCGCGCGGACGGAGTTCATCGTTATATCCAGAATATAAAGTGACAGGTCGGTCATTTTCCCTCCAGAAGATCGATGAGCTTATCACGTACGAGCTGTGAAGAATAGGGCTCGTCGGAGAGCTCAAAATAGTTATCTGCCTCGGATATATCCCACAGATAGTGGGCATCTGAGCTTTTCACGCAGGGCAGATCCTTAAGGATGGGGAATTTCTCCTCCTCCTCGGTCCGGGACCCTGAATTACTCACCTCATACGCCGTATATCCTTCCCAATCGGGGAAGGTACCGAGAATGGCAACCGCGCCGTTTGACGTTCTGTCTATATGAGCAGGATAGCACACACCTCCGCACTCGCGGCACAGGTCTGTTCCCTCATCAAGAGAAAGCGTTGTTGCGTTAAGCAAGAGGTACTTCTCTTCCCTGATGAAATTATCCTCCTCGTCCACCACCTGCTGGCGGCCGAAGATCTCGGGGCGGTTCTCATATGGGATCTTTCTTTCATCTACACGCCTACCGAATTCCATTGCCGCCTCAAGAGTACGGAACAGGCAAAGGAGATGTATATCCTCCGCCACCGTAAGCTCCATTCCGGGAATGGGTATGATACCGTGGCGTCTTGCGGCCTTGAAGAAGGCGGGGCAATTTGCCGTGGTATTATGATCGGTGAGGGCTATGATCTGCAGGCCCTTAAGCGCTGCCATACCTGCAATATTTGCAGGGGTCATATCATCGTCTCCGCAGGGGGAGAGGCAGGAATGGATATGCAGATCGTAATAGTATTTATTCATTTTCTGAAAGCTGCTTTCCTACAAGGCAGCACAGCTCATAGGTAGAACGGGGATCAGAGAAAAGGGTGATATCCTTCTCCTTTGCAACCTTCAGCACCTCGCTGTCGGGCATAACGCCCTCTGCCATTATGACACAGGCACACTCCGTAAGGCTTGCAACGGCTACTACATTGATGTTTGACATTATGGTCACCCAAACGTCACCGTACTGAGCATGGCTCATCACCCAGCTGAGAAGGTCACCTGCATAGCATCCCGTTACCTCTTTACCGAGGTCTCCGCAAAGGGGAGTAAGGCCAAGGCTGTCTGCAATGGACTGAAGATCTTTCATTTTCCGTTCTGAACCTCTTTATCTTTATTATCGTTTAATGCTTGTTCATAGGGGTGAGCCGAAAGGTAATCGTGGAATACCCGGCGCATAAATACTACGCACTCATCGGCACATATCTCCCCTCTGATTATATCCTCTGCAAATGCTGCGCACGAGGGCGCTCCGCAGGAGCCGCAATCAAGATCGGGTAGATCCTTGCGTATCTCCTGTATCTCCGCCATCATTCTCCTTGCTTCCTTTCTGTCCTCGTGGAGAGGCGCCGTTGGGATATATTCAAATCCAGGCAGCATCATATCTGCGGGGACATCCTCGCTTAAAGGATGGAGATTTGGGGAGACGGGAAGATATCTTCTGAGAGACTGTATCCTTGCTCTTGCGATATAGGGGTTTGCCACGGTCATTACACCGCCCACGCAACCGCCGTTACACGCATTGAGCTCTACGAACTCAAGCTCGGGGAAATCGGAATTCTCGATCTGATCAAGAACTCTGATAACGTTTTCAATACCGTCTGCCGCAAGGTACTTGTCATTAAAGACTGCGGTACACTCGCCGCCGGATATTGCCCAGCTCACACCCACATTCCCGGCCTCAGTGAACGCCGCAGGGGCATCAACCTTTTTCATAGCATCTATAAGCTTGAAATAAACGTCGGAAACGGATACTACACTGTCTATATTACTCTTCTCTCCGGAAAAGCTGTTTTTCACGTAGCTGACCTTTGCAGGACAGGGAGAAATGAATATACAGCCGATATCCGAGGGGCAAAGCTCGGGATGCTCTCTCAAAGCTTTTTCTCTTGCAAGCTTTCCTGCCACCTCCACGGGAGGGAGGATGGGCATTATGTTTTCGCAAAGGAAGGGGAAGCGCATTCTTATAAGTCTTACGACTACGGGACAGGCAGAGCTGATAACGGGCTTTTTAAGGCCCTCGGTTCTCAAATACTGTCTCGTATATCCGGACACCATCTCCGCGGCCTTTGCAACCTCGAACACATCGTCAAAGCCCATATCAAGGAGACCCTGAATGACAAAGTCGATATCGTCAAGATTATCAAACTGACCGTAAAGCGCAGGTGCGGGAAGCGCTATTTTATACTTGTAATCATTAAGACAGTCAAGTGGATCATGGGTAGCTTTTTTCGCATTGTAGGGACATACCCTTATACATTCACCGCAATCAATACATTTCTGCGAATTGATTGCAGCCCTACCGTCACGCACACGGATAGCCTCCGTGGGACAGCGCTGCAGGCAATGCGTGCACCCCTTACACTTTGACACGTCAAGGGACACAGAATGCTTATACTCTATCATGGCTCAACTGCTTTTGTCGTTTCAGACATTGACTGTCATTATGATAGTCGTGCCTTTACCGACCTCTGTTTCTATTTTCATGGAATCGGAATACTTTTTCATATTGGGAAGACCCATTCCCGCGCCAAAGCCAAGGGAGCGTATATTCTCCTTTGCTGTTGAGAAGCCCTCCTGCATTGCAAGAGCAACGTCGGGAATACCGGGGCCCTTATCCTCAAGGATCATAACGATACTATCGTCAGTCACCTCTACAGTTGCCACGCCGCCGTCGGCATGAATGACCATATTGATCTCACCCTCATACATTGCGATGGCAACACGGCGGATTATCTCGGGAGAAAAGCCCATCTGTCTCAGGTGCTTTTTTACCTGAACGGAGGCTGCTCCCGCCGAGGAAAAGTCCTCGCCGTCTACATTAAAGGTGAATCTTACAACATCCTCAAGCATTTGCCGTGCCCTCTTTGGAGCCGCACAGGCCCTCACTGTAGAGTATGCCGCAGGCCTCGAACATACGAAGGTCTGACTTCATAAGCACGATGCCGGACTCCTCAGCCAGAGCTATCATATCATCGGTGGGGACCTTTCTGCGAACGAATACTACGCAACGCATATCCATCATCACCGCAGTTCTGATAACCTGGGGGTTAACAAGTCCCGTGAGGAGGACTGCCTGATCCTTAACAAAGGCAAGCACGTCACTCATCATATCGCTGGCACAAGCAGAATGGACATCACAGTTCACGTCTTCCTTGCCGCAAAGAATGTCGGCAGAAAGCAGGTTTGCTATGGTTCCGATCTTCATAAAATCTGATCCTATCTATTAATACTTTGCGATGATACCGGGGATATCATCAACTGTGAGTCTGCCGTATACGTCCTCGCCTACTGTAAGAACGGGAGCAAGACCGCAAGCACCGATGCATCTTGTTGCATCAAGGCTGAACTTCTTATCCTCTGTGATTCCGCCATTCTTGATTCCGAGAATGGACTCGAGCTTATCCATAAGATCGCCGGAACCCTTTACGTAGCAAGCTGTACCGAGACAAACTGCAACGGGATGTGTTCCCTTAGGATTGAGAAGGAACTGGGAGTAGAATGTTGCTACACCGTAAACCTCGCTTACGGGGATCTCAAGCTTCAGAGCGATATACTTCTGAACCTCGGGGGGGAGATAACCGTAAACATCCTGAGCCTGCTGCATGATGGGCATGAGGCAGCCGGGCTGCTCCTTAAGGTTCTCGATGATAGCATCAAGCTTCGCCTTCTGTTCGGGTGTGTCGGTAAAAGGTACCGATGTCATAGTTTTTTTCATAAAATATGTCCTCCTGGCCATATATAATTTTTCAAAGTTAATTATAGCACAAGCCCTCTGAAATTTCCATAGGTTTCGCACATTTTTACATTATTTTTTTATATAATATAGGTTTTTCTACTTTTCGATATCTGCATCTTGGATTTTTCTTTCAAAAAGTGACAATTAGCACAAAGGTTAGTCTCTGCTAACTTTCTGCTTTTTGCATTTTTTGTTGAATATATACAAATGATACCGATTATTTATACACCCCTGCCCCTCGTTTTTCAGTTCAAGAGTATTGTTCCAGATCAAACGGAAAGACAGCTTTATTTCATCCTCATTTTCCTCGCAATTCTTAATTTGATTGTTACCATAACAAAAAGAAACCCGCCAAAAGCGGGTTTCAACATTTTCTTTTCTCTCTTCTTTCTTCTCTCTTATCTGTTACATAGTCTGTCTGTCAGGAATTTATAGAACATATCCTTATACTTCCAGTAAACTGCGCAGTGAACGAGCTTTCCGTCGGGATCGTCGTTTGTATATCCGCCGTCGTCGATGACCAGCTTATGATCCTCAACGATCATATTATAATCCCCCGTTACCGCCATATAGATCGCAGCAGTATCGTAAAGGCAGGTGGTATGGGTCTTATAATATGTGCAGTTATGTATCTCCATCCAGCGGTCAAAAGCCGAAAGGACCGTGCCGCAAACGGGATCGGTCTCGCGCTTTGCGAGGATATGCTGATAGTTATCGTCACCCACAACAATATGCGCGGTCACGTCAAGGGGAACAAAGGTAACGTCCCAGTCTGCGCTGAGCAGGGCGCGGGCAGAGGGGATATCCGCTCTGATATTATAATCGGACTGCTTTGTTATGGAATCAAGATCATGGCCTGCGTAGATGGAGCCGCCGATAGCGATCACCCTTGCCTTCTCTGCAATGCGGGGCTCACGGCGAAGCGCCTCTCCGATGTTTGTGAGAGGTGCGATGCAGATAATGGTCACAGTCTCCTCAGACGCCATAATAGTATCAATAAGTGCCTGAACTCCGTCAGCATGGAACTGAGGATAAGACTCTACAGAGAAATCCTTCGCCCAGCCGCCCATTGTTGCGCTGTGGCGTTCAACGGGGATTCCCGCGCCAACGGGGATTCCGCCGTATCCGCTGTCAACTATCTGCTTTGCGGCAATGCGAGCGCGGGCATAAGGGTCCTCCCCGCCCTCAAGGGCAGTGAGAACAAGCTTAACGTCAAGCTCGGGGCATCTGAGAAGAAAGGCAAGAGCCCAGCTGTCGTCGATATCGCCTGCGATATCGGTATCAAGTATTACGGGAATTTTCTTTTCCATATTTTCCTCCGTTTTATCTTTTACAAAAGCTCGCCGCAAAGGCGGTCTGCAATAAATTTTAAAGTCATATCAACGTATTTCCAATACACCGCGCAGTGAACAAGGTCTCCCTCCTCGGAATCAACGGTATAACCGTCACCGTTCACCTCGAGACGGTGATCCTCCATGATCACGTTATAGTCCCCCGTCACCGCCATATAGACGGCGGCAGTATCGTAAAGGCAGGTGGAATGAGCGCTGTACTGCTCAGGTATATGATCTCCGCAGCGGCGAAGCCACATATCGTTGCAATCAAGAACCGCTCCCAAAAGAGGATCCCCCCGTTTTGTTTGCAGCTTGTAGAAATCATCTCCGCCGATATATACCCTTGCGGAAACGTCAAGGGGGCAGGCAACAACGTCCCAGGGGGCTGAGTACACAGCCTTGACCGCAGGAATATCAGCTTTTATATTATAGTCTGCATATTTCTCGATCCTGTCAAGGGATATTCCCTGATATATGGAACCGCCAACGGCGATCACCCTTGCGCGCTTTGCGATCTCCGGCTCGATCTCAAGAGCCGCCTTAAGGTTTGTATAAGGACCGATGGCGATGATCGTTACAATATCCTCGGATGCCATTACGGTATCAATGATCGCCCGAACTCCGTCGGGACGAAAATCGGGATATGAAGAAAGCTCGAAGCCCTCGGCATACTCCGAAAGAGGCTTCCATATCCCTTCCCTGCAGGCAATTCCCGCGCCAACGGGCACGTGAGAAAAGCCGCTGTCGGAAAGCTGTCTTGCGGCAACTCGGGCACGGTAGAAGGGGTCATCCTTTATTTCCTGACTCGTTACCACAAGCCTCAGATCAAGCTCGGGACAGCGAAGAAGAAGCCCCAAAGCCCAGGTATCGTCAATATCGTCCCCAAGATCCGTATCGAGGATAACGGGGAGCCTTTTCTTTGTTTCATTTGTCATTGACGTCTTCCCCCTTTGAAAGTATCTTATACAGGATCCGGTAAAGCTCCGCCGCCTCTTCAGCTTCAATTGAAATGCAGCCCGCAACGCTTTCGGGGATCTCCACTGCCCTGTCGGCAAGAGCTTCTCCCTTTTCGGTGATTACCAGATCAAGCGCCCGTTCGTCGCTCCTTGATCGGGTACGGCTGATATAGCCCTTTGCCTCAAGGCTTTTCAACACGGGACTGAGGGTCCCGCAATCAAGCATAAGCTTTCGGCCAAGCTCTTTCACGTTCAGCTTTTTATCCTCCCAAAAGACCATCATTGCAATGTACTGAGTGTAGGTCAGATCCAGAGCCTCAAGGTACGGTCTGTATTTCTTGGTTACCTCGCGGGATGCTGCATACAGTGGAAAGCATAACTGATTCTTCAGCCTCAGTCTTTCATACTTACTGCTCATATCTATATCCTTTAATTGCTAACAAAAGAAAACTTTACTCAAATATTCCTTTTACAAAATCGCGAACCGCCAAAAGATCGTTTTCGTCAGGGCGATTTTTATGTATGGAGCCGAAGGCTCCTCTGCAATGGAATTCCTCATCTGCCACAGGTATACCCTCAGAAGCCCTTCGCACAGGCTTTTTCATCGACTTCATCATAGCTGAGGATCCGATACAGACGATCTTTTTGATATTATCCTTATTCTCCTTAATGAAGCGCTTTACCGCTTCATCTATATCAAAAGCATAGTAAGAGCAGCAAAGAAACAGAATATCTGTTTTCTCAAAAAGAGGTACGGACACATCGTCAGCTCTTACCGAAAGAGCCGATGCCGCCGCTTCTGCAAGCTTCTTTGTATTTCCCGAGCGAGTATAGTAACGAACTGCCGTTTTCATAAACTTATCCTTTCCAATTCTCCCATAGTGTATTATACGCTTTTCTCACAGCGATTGCAAGACGGAACTCCGAGACACTCCCTGATCTTTTCTCTCAGGCCCTTCATATCCGTCGGCTCAAAGCGGCCTGCAATATTTCCGCTTCTGTCTATAAGGAACTTTGTGAAATTCCATTTTATCTTGCCGTTGTTCTTATAGTCCTTGTCCGTCTTCTTTACAACGCCCGAAAGCATAAGCGCCATAGGAGACTTGCCGAAGCCCTCAAAGGAGGTGTTTTCAGAAAGCCACTTAAAAAGCGGAATGGCGTCTTCACCGTTTACGTCGATCTTTGCGAATCGTGGAAATGTAGTATTGTATCGGAGAGTGCAAAAGGACTGTATCTCCTCGTCACTTCCGGGGGCCTGATTTCCAAACTGGTTACAGGGGAAATCAAGTATCTCAAATCCCTCATCCGAGAATTCTTCATATATTTTTTGAAGCTCCTCGTACTGGGGAGTAAATCCGCAGCCTGTTGCGGTATTCACAATAAGAAGCACCTTTCCTCTGTAGTCTGCAAGAGAAACCTCGTCTCCGCCGCGAGCCCTTACCTTAAAGTCATACGCTGTCATAGTCTGCCTCCGTTATTTAATTTGTGTACAAATAGTTTGTACACAAATTATTATATCAAACTTCTATCCTATGTCAACACCGGCGCCGATCAATTAATACAACAGTAATATAATATTAACAAACACGATCTCAGGTTTTGTTTATCATAGCACAAAACTGGCAAAGCCGCAATACCTCTTCACAATCCACTATTACTTCAAAAAAGCCGGATGCAAATTTTAGTGAAAAAGTAAAATCCCGAATGCATTCGCATTCGGGATTTTTGTCTATGAGCTATGAAAAAGATATTTTTGCTGTTTTTGCGTATGAATTCGAACTCTTACATAACCGTTCGTTTTTAGTGAAATCGTTCGCTTACGCTCACGGTGAAATAATTTACTCCGTAAATTGTGAAATTTGATGCTATCGCATCAAGTGA
>JAFQDC010000054.1 GCA_017416205.1 Clostridia bacterium
CGCTTTTTTGTAAAAAAGCTCCGCAAAAAACTTCAAACTATGGGTAATAAAGAATGACAAAGTATACCTATAGACAACTAATTAATCCCTTTTTTGAAGTTTTTCGGGGGTGTGGGGGCCTTTTTTCAAAAAGGCTCCCACATATATCTCCCCCGTCAAACCCAAATTTGTCAATATTACGGAAACGTATGATTATTGTTCCTTCTCCCCGACAATACCTTCAATAAAATCAAAAAGTGCGTTTTCCGCTTCCTCTGTGAAAAAGTCGGCGCCTGATTTATTGAGAGCGACGATACTGCATTCTTTCCCCATTCCCTCAAGGGTCGCCTTCATATCGTTGCAGGCAGAAAGGGGAAAATTAGGATTGTTTCCGTAGTGCAGAAGTTTTACGGGGCAGAGTATCTTGTCTGCAAAGGCTTTTGCGGAAAACCTTTCGTATATTTCGGGAACTTCTTCCGGAGTTCCTCCGCATATTGCCGTACATACGGTCTTGCACGTATCGTTAATGTTGTACATCGCCGTAAGATCACATATGGCATTTGCAACGCACACGCCCTTTACCTGAGCTCCCAGTACCTTTGCGCAAAGGAAAGCGCGAATGCTGCCCGAGCTTGAGCCTGTGGCAATTACAGCGCCGTCCTTGATAAATGTGCATTTTTCAACGAGGCTTCCAAGGTATGCCATTTCGTTTTCAAAGTCCTCTTCAAAGACGTTATAGTAAAGAAAGCCGAAGCATACGTAGCCCTTCGAGGCAAAGATGGAAGCGTCAAATTCGTGGGAGGGGCGTATTTCGGGGAAATAGAAAACGCAGGGGTACTCCTTGTGCATATAGTCAAGGGGCGCCGTAACTCTGAAGGTGCGCTCTGTCGCGCCTACCTTCATAGTCAAGGTATACGCCGCTATGTTTTCCATTTTTATGCTTTCCTGCTCGGCGGAAATTATGTTTTCAGCACCCGCAAGTGAAAGCACTGTTTTGTATTCTTCCTTTGGTGGCTCGGTCGTTGATGCTGTCTCTTCCGAGCTTTCGGTGGTATCAGCTACGGTAGCCGTATCGGGGGCGCATGATATAAGGGACAGGATAAGGAGGGCAGAAAGTATCATAAGGAGAAATTTTTTCATAACGGTTCCTTTCATATATCCTTTGAAAATATGCTTCTGAGCTCTTTGGCAAGCATTAAAGTATGGCCGATAAACTCAATCATAAGATACACGAGCATCATACCGAAGGTGTAAGCAAAGACCCCCGTTTCTGTTAAGTCCTGCTTATAAGAGAACAGAAAGGTGAGAAGTGCAAGACCTGCGGTTACGAAAAGCTGAGTGATCTTCTGCAGGGTGAACCCGAAAAAGCCCACAGTACCATTTTTTCTCTTGAATACCCAAATGCAAAAATATATATGAACAGACATTTTTCGAAATCGTGAATAATCGTTTTCCGCCCAGCTATTAAGTCTGAAAATTCCGGAGAGCCTTCGTCCCTTTCTTTCCATGTGAACACCCTTGTGGTGCTCTTTGAATTTGCCGTAGTCTGCAGGCTCAAGGTCGGTGTCCATATATATGTGGCGGTCTATGCGTTCAAGAGCTTTTTCGTAGGGGAGCTTTGATAAAACGTCAAACAGTATCATTTGCTTCTCTTTCCTCTCTGTGAAGCCTTTCACGTTCTTTTATGTATTCCTGTTTTTTCTTTTCCGAAAGGTATGATACAAGAAAAACGGTTGTGAGCAAGCATAAATAGATCATGCAGGCGCTGTCCCTCCATTGTGTGTGATTCCACGTTGTGACAAGGGTGCGGCTTGCATCATCAATTATTTCTACCATATAGGTGGGAATAAAATAAAGCTCAAGAGTACCCTTGAAATCTATAAGGCAAGCGCATATCAAAAGAGAGACGAAAAGATTTGTAGCGACTACCCAAAAGGGCATTGGCTTTTCTCTCTTGTTCAGCCATTTGCTCACCCCCTGCGTGTATAATGCAAGGATCACGCAGTTTAAAATAAGCACTCCCAAAAGAAGGATAAGATATATCTTCCAGGAAAAAGAGGGAAGCTTATACGTATTAAATTCCGCCACTGCCGCCCAGTATAAAAGATCGTAGCAGACTGAAAGGACTACAGCGCAGAAAAGAAAGCAAACAGCAGGGGCAATATAGGAGAAAGCGCTCATAAAGGTATCGTGAAAAAAGCTTCTGACAGCGCAGGAAATACGGCTGAGCGCAAATGATACTTTTTCAAAAAAACGTAATACAGTTTTCATAGCTATTTCTTTATTTTGATGATCTCAAATTCCAATGAGCAGCCGCAGTCGCGGCATACCTTTGATTCGTAAGGACTTTTCGTTCCGCACCACACACAGGTGAGGGACTTTGGCTTTGCGGGACTTCTTACGGGGGCGAGATATTTTGTGCCGTAGGCGTGGATCACCTTGTCTCCCACCTCGTATACGCGGGTGCGTTCTCCATAGAAGTATTCGCCCTCGTCAAAAACCTCATGCTCGTAAAGCTTTCCGCCCGATGCCCGCACCAGCGCCTTTACTCTGACTCCCGAGCGGTTGTGATCGTATTTTTCAACCTTATCAAGCATATTGATGTTCTCAAGCTCAAGCTTTATTATCTCGCCGTAGTAGCTGCGGTCAATAAGCTTTGCGGGAACACCGCAGACCCAGAAGGGAACGATGAGAAGGAGAAAAACAACGGTGGATGCGTTGCCGATCTCAGCCTCAAGAAGTCCCTCGTAAAAATAGTCAAGGATAACGTATGATATTCCCAGGGCGAAAAGAAGCTTTACAAATCGAAGGGCAACAGCCCCTGCAACCTTTTTCTTTACAGATCTCGGAACAATGACTTTTTTCATGCTTCACACACCCTTTCAAAAACGTAGTACATAGGATCAAATCCACCGTATATATAGTCCCCGCTTTTCCACTGGAGGAAAAGGTAGTCCTTGCCATCAATGGTTTTTATAGCGTATTCGCTTTTTGTGGACAGCCATTTTCTGATGTGGTAGCCCCTGGTCCAGCATTCAACCTCTGTGTTATCAATTACCTGACCTGTGGAGTAGACTGAGCGAATCCGTCCGTTTTCAAGAAATTCCACATAGTCAAAAAACATTTTGCCCTGTATTTTTGTCTCAGGCGAGAAATCCTCCATCTCCTCGCAAAAGCCGCAGGCGCGCCATGCGCCCTTGACCTTGGGGTCATCAACAAAGGGGATATCAACGTCGTCCTTTCTTGCAATGTCCTCCACCTTGTAGGATATGCTGTCAAGCTTTCTGAGAACGAGAACCGTGGTAGCGCCCCCTCTGCGATAGTTGTAGGACTTGAGATCAACGAACATATAGGTCTCGCCGTCCCTTGTTTCCAAGGTGTAATCGTTAACGGAGGCGTCACCGCCGCCGCGCTTTATCATAAGCTTTCCCTGTGTCCATGAGTAGCACCAGTATTCCTGCCCGCGGGGGAGAAAATAAATGGTCCTCATGATCCTGTTTTTTGAAAGGGAATGGTCGGAGGGAAATGATCCGGAATAGAAATCCTCTCTGAGGGCAAATTCTCCAATAGCCTCCCATTTTCCGATGACACGAGGGTCGTCAACGAAGGGAAGCTCTACGTTTTCGTGCAGAGCACGAAGAGTGTCGGAAAGCTTGACTGCGCGGCAAAACACCTTCATTCCTGCGTCTTTTGTGTCTGCCTCCATTCGGTAAACTGAGGTGCGCTGATAGCCTTCTTTGGCAAGTGCCTTTTCAATGGCATCGCAGGCGCTGCCCCATTCGTCGGGAGAAAGGTGGGAGCATTTTGCAAAGGTGCCCGAATCCTCCCTGTCGATAATAACGTTCTTTTCTTCCTGTGTTCCGAGAAGAAGCTTTTTTGCTTCTTCAAAGCGAATAAGAGTTTCTCTCAGCTCCTCTTTTTTCTTTTCAAAAAGCTCGGGGATGTCCTCTGCTGTATTTTTATTTACTATTATCTCTCTGATCTCGGAGAGGGAAAAGCCGGCTTTTTTCAGAACGGAGATCTTCAGAAAATCCCCCACCTGATCCTTTGAATAATATCGGTAGCCCGTAAAGGGGTCTGTGAAATCGGGGGAGAGAAGCCCCTCCTTATCATAGTGTCGGAGAACGGATATTTTAGTGTTACAGATCTTTGCAAATTCACCTATCTGCATATTCTTCCTCCTTAATATTTCTATAGCTATTATAAGCCTAAAGTTAGGTTGAGAGTCAAGGAATAAGAGTATTTTTATTCAATTTAATTTTAGCATATATAGAGAGGAGAGAAAATACACATTTCTTTTGTTTTGGGTAAAAAAATCATTTCGTCCGGTAGCGGTCATCTGTTAAGTAACCTTCAAATTACGGTTTGACGGTAAGTTGGCGTTTGCGTTACGGCAACAAAGCGAATGAGGGTCCCAAGTAAGTCCTTCCCCCAAAGAATTGGGGGAAGGTGGCACCGATGCAGTAACCTGAATTTTAAAAGAAATAGTATTTCCGGAGTTGAAATATAAGTTTTTGCTGTCTTCACAGGCGGTGACGGATGAGGGTTTGCTACCTGGGTGAGAACCAAGCTAAAAAAACAAGTGCCACGAGGCATAGGAGAATTTACAAATAAAGATTAACCGAATTTATAGACAGCTCTTGTCCAGATAGCAAACCCTCATCCGTCTCCCCCATATAGAATATTTTTGATTTGAAGTATGGAGCCGGAAATGCTGTATGCAATGACTAAGCTTTACTTAAGGATCCACCTTCCCCCGAATCTTTGGGGGAAGGACTTACTTGGGGCCCTCGCTCACGCTGTAGCCGTAACGCAAACTTTAAATCACCCGTCAAACCAAAATTTGACGTGAAAATAAAAAGATCCGTTGCCGAAAAGCAACGGATCTTCAAATTAATTTTTCTTAAGCACGCCGGCGAACCAGCCGTTTTCGATCATGGAATCAATGAGAGTCCAGCCGTGAGCGTTAAGAGCTTCGAGGGTCTCATCAGCTCTTTCGGTAATGATACCGGAAACGATTATCTTACCGTCGGGAGCAATGAAATCTCCGATATCGGGAGCAAGTCTGATAATGATATCCGCAACGATGTTGGCGCAGCAGATATCGTATCCGCCCTCTGTCTTTTCAGCCTGCTTCAAGAGGTCGGAGGCGCCAACCTTTACGTTGGGAGTGTTGTTGATCTCAGTGTTCTCCTTTGCGATACGAACTGCATTCTCGTCAATATCGCAGGCAAAGCACTGGGATGCGCCAAGCTTTGCAGAACAAATAGCAAGGATACCCGAGCCGCAGCCAACGTCAAGCATCCGGTCGCCCTCCTTCTGGTGCTTTTCAAGAAGGGTTGCGCAAAGGCGTGTTGTTTCGTGAGTGCCCGTTCCGAATGCCATACCGGGGTCCATAAGAACTGTAAGCTCTCCCGCCGCAGGTGTATATTCCTCCCAAACGGGAACGATAACTATCCTCTTGCCTGTTTTGATGGGCTTGTAATACTGCTTCCAGGAGTCTGCCCAGTCAGACTCGTGCACGCCGATGATCTCAACGGTGGCAGGAACTGCGAGGGAAGCAAATCGCTCCTTGATAAAGCCCTCAGACTCAGCAGGGTTCTTTATTTCGGGAATGAACACGGAAACGGAGACTGTGGTTTTGTCTTTTGCAAGAAGCTCCTCGTCTATAAGGTCGCCGTAAACTCCGTCAAGATCCCGCTCAACGTCGGAATAGTCCTCGATCATAAGAGCCGCGTCTATCATACTCATAACTGCGCAGATATCGTCAAGGTATTTATTTTCGGCAGTAGCTTTTATCTGAATCCACTTATCTGACATACTGTTTACCCCTCTTTTTTATTGAAAAACTTTTTCCTGAATTTATCCCACTTGGGGTGGTTTGATGAATCGAAGCTCTCGCGGAACTTTTCAAGCATTTCCTTCTGCTTGCGGTTCAGGCTTCTGGGAGTTTCCGCAACTACGGTGATGTACATATTACCGCGGCGTGAGGAGTTAACTACCTGAATGCCCTTTGAGCGAAGAGTGAAGGTAGTGCCTGTTTGTGTGCCGTCGGGGATCTCAAGCTTCTCGTTGCCGTCAATGGTGGGCACCTGAATTTCGGCGCCAAGTGCAAGATCCACGAAGTTTACGGGAATATCGCAGTAGATATCGTAGCCGTCGCGCTCGAAGAATGCGTGGGGACGAACGTTACAGGTAATATGAAGATCACCTGCAGTACCTCCGTTGCGGCCGTCACAGCCTTCGCCGCGAAGAGCGATACCCTGTCCGTCGTCAATACCTGCGGGGATGGTAACGGTAAGCTTCTTTGTAGCCTTGATAAATCCGCCGCCCTTACAGTTCTTACAGGGTGTTTCGATGACCTTACCCGTGCCGCGGCACTTGTCGCAGGTGCGGCTTGACTGCATCATACCGAAGGGAGTTCTCTGATTTACCTTGACCTGACCGCGGCCCTGACAGTCGGGACAGGTCTTTGCGCTGGTTCCGGGAGCGGCGCCTGAGCCGTTACAGTCGGCGCACTTCTGAACTCTCTGATACTGGATATCCTTCTTGCAGCCGAAAACCGCCTCCTCAAAGGAGAGCGTGAGTCTGACTCTTACGTCGTCGCCGCGAACAGGTCCGTTTGATCTTCTGGCAGTTGATCCGCCGCCAAAGAAGCTTGAGAAGATATCGGAGATATCAAAGCCGTCAAAGCCAAAGCCTCCTCCGAATCCTCCGCCAAATCCGCCTGATGCGGGATCGAATGCGGCGTGACCGTACTGATCGTACTTTGATTTCTTATCGGGATCGGAGAGAACATCATAAGCCTCGTTAACTTCCTTGAAGTTCTTTTCCGCCTCTGAGTCTCCGGGGTTCATATCGGGGTGATATTTTTTAGCAAGCTTTCTGTAAGCCTTTTTTATTTCATCATCTGAAGCGCCCTTGGAAAGACCCAGCACCTCATAATAATCTCTTTTGTCTGCCATATGTGTTCCTCTTAGTTATGTTTATTCTTTATTATTTATTCTTTAGTCTTTATTCTTTAATATGGATTTGAGAAAAAACAATAAAGAAAAAAGAATAAATAATAAATGATTTTAAACGCACCCAAGGGACGGGCGTTGCCCGTCCCTTTAGGTATAATTAATTACTTATCGGAGTTATCCTCATAGTCAGCTGAGTAGAATGTGCCGTCCTGAGACTGACCTGCACCTGCGTCATATCCGCCCTGCTGATATGCGTTGGGATCGAAGCCGCCCTGAGCGCCGCCTGCCTGCTGATAAAGCTTTTCGCTTACAGCGTAGAATGCCTTTTCAAGAGCCTCAGTATCTGCCTTGATAGCCTCTGTGTCGCCGCTCTGAACAGTAGTCTTCAGCTTTTCGATAGCATCCTTAACGGGAGCCTTGTCAGCGTCGGAAACCTTGTCGCCGATGTCATTCAGAGTCTTCTCAGACTGGAAGATCATGCTCTCGGCACGGTTCTTAACCTCAACAGCTTCCTTCTGCTTCTTATCCTCTTCAGCGAACTTTTCAGCATCGCGAACTGCGCGGTCGATATCGTCCTGGCTCATATTTGTGCTGGATGTGATAGTGATGTGCTGCTCCTTGCCTGTGCCCTTATCCATAGCAGTTACGTTAACGATACCGTTAGCGTCGATATCGAATGTAACCTCGATCTGAGGAACACCGCGGGGAGCGGGAGCGATACCGTCAAGAGAGAAGCGGCCGAGAGTTGTGTTGCCTGCTGCCATATCGCGCTCACCCTGAAGAACGTGGATCTCAACGCTGGTCTGTCCGTCAGCTGCTGTGGAGTAAACCTGGCTCTTCTTTACGGGGATAGTTGTGTTTCTGTCGATGATTCTGTTGAATACGCCGCCGAGAGTCTCGATACCGAGAGAAAGGGGAGTAACGTCGAGAAGGAGGAGGTCCTTAACGTCGCCGCCGAGGATACCGCCCTGAATAGCAGCGCCGATAGCTACGCACTCGTCGGGGTTGATGCCCTTGAAGGGCTCCTTGCCTGTGAAGGACTTAACTGCATCCTGAACTGCGGGAATTCTTGTGGAGCCGCCAACGAGGAGCACCTTGTCAAGCTGAGCAGGGGTGAGACCTGCATCTGCGAGTGCCTGCTTCATGGGGCCTACTGTGTTCTGAACGAGGTCTGAGGTGATCTCGTTGAACTTAGCGCGGGAAAGAGTACCGTCGAAGTGCTTGGGGCCTGTAGCATCAGCTGTGATGAAGGGAAGGTTGATGTTAGCGCTTGCCATACCGGAAAGCTCGATCTTTGCCTTCTCTGCAGCTTCCTTAAGTCTCTGGAGAGCCATCTTATCGTTTCTAAGGTCGATGTTGTTCTCCTTCTTGAATTCCTCTGCGATCCAGTTGATGATCCTCTCGTCGAAGTCGTCGCCGCCCAGCTTGTTGTTACCTGCAGTAGCAAGAACCTCGAATACGCCGTCGTCGGAGATTTCGAGAATGGATACGTCGAATGTACCGCCGCCGAGGTCGTAGATCATAACCTTCTGGTCCTTATCCTGATCTGCGCCGTATGCAAGAGCTGCAGCTGTAGGCTCGTTGATGATACGGAGAACCTCAAGACCTGCTATCTTACCTGCATCCTTTGTAGCCTGACGCTGAGCGTCGGAGAAGTATGCGGGAACTGTGATAACAGCCTGAGAAACAGTTGTGCCGAGATATGCCTCAGCATCAGCCTTCAGCTTCTGAAGGATCATTGCGGAAATTTCCTGAGGTGTGTAGGACTTGCCGTCAATGTTTTCCTTATGAGCAGAGCCCATATGGCGCTTGATGGACATAACAGTCTTATCAGGGTTTGTGATAGCCTGACGCTTAGCGACCTGACCTACCATTCTCTCGCCACTCTTTGAGAAGGCTACTACAGAGGGAGTAGTTCTTGAACCTTCGGGATTGGGAATAACTGTGGGCTCGCCGCCCTCGAATACTGCAACGCAGGAGTTAGTTGTACCAAGGTCAATACCTATAATTTTAGCCATTTTGATTTCCTCCAAATTATATAGAAATGATTTTGTTTGTTATTTATAATATTTTTGCGATATATCTCGCTTTGCTCGATGCGAGATATTTACCTTTCGGTAAATTCGATATAACCTCCCATTCGGTCGGTTGCGATATGATATTCGTTTTTTTTCGTGCGAAGCACATATGGCGTCCGAAGGACATATCGTGTATCTTGTACATATCGCTCGCTTAAGGCGAATATCGCTGCAAATTAAGCTTCGCTTAATTTGCAACTCTTACCATAGCATAGCGGACTACCTTATCGCCAAGCATGTATCCCTGCTGGAACACGTCAACGATCTCGTTTTCTCCGTAGGCTTCATCCTCAATATGCATTACTGCGTTGTGGATGTTGGGATCAAACTGCTCGCCCGCCTCGCCGTAGACTGTTATCTTCATCTTGGCGAACACGTCGGGGAGACCCTTGAGGATGAGAGCAACGCCCTCGGCAACCTTTTCGGGATTTGTGTATTCTGTAGCGCGGTTAAGATTATCAAAAATGGGGAGAAGCTCTTTAACTGCGTCTGCCGCAGCCTCGGAGTAGATTCCCTCGCGCTCTGTCTTTGAGCGCTTTCTGAAGTTTTCATATTCAGCTGCAAGGCGAAGATATTTGTCTTCGCTCTCAGCGAGCTTTGCCTTTGTAGCTTCGAGCTCTTTTTCAAGCTCCTTTACCTTAGCTTTTTGCTTTTTAGCATCCTTGGCTTCCTGCTTTTTATCCTTGGGAGCTTCCTCTTCGGCCTTCTGCTCAGCCGCAGCCGCAGCCGCGGCCGCGGCCTCAGCTGCCTCCTCAGCCTCTACGTCATAGGCTTCCTTTATTTTTTCTTCCATTTTAACCTCCATTACCTGAGCCATCACCGAGTGTGGGTGTGTCAAGCACGTCGCTTATGCTGTTTGTTATATCGTCGATCATGGAAATGACCTTTCTGTAATTCATTCTTGTGGGGCCGATGACACCGAGTGCGCCTACGGTCTTGCCGTTCTTTTTAACAGGCTTGAACACAAGAGTGGAATTATCCATTAGTATTACCGGATTTTCACTTCCGATGTAAACGTGAACTCCGTCATCGTCGGGCTGACCCGATGGCATCATTGGAGCTGTGTCTCCTGAGATGAGCTGTAACAGCTCATCCTTTCTTTCAAACATCGCCAGCATATCCTTGAGACGTCCGATATCGTAGAACTCGGGGTAGGACAGGAGCCTGTCAACGCCGTCGATCTTGATATCTCCCTTTGAGGAGCCGCTGATTATCTGGCATACGCTTTTAACAACGGGGTCAACGAGGAATGAATACTCGCCCATGGCGCTTTCAAGCTCCATCATAATGGGCAGTGTATACTGGTCGCCCGTAAGACCTGCAAGTCTTATATTCATAAGGTTTGCAAGCTTTCTGAGAGCTTCTTCGGTTACGGGACGCTGACTGACGATGTTCTGTGTTCTGACAGCACCGCCTGCCGTTACCATAACGAGGACCATTGAGGTCTGGTCAACGGGGATAAGCTCAAATTTTTTGACAGACATTGAAGCGATCCTCGGACGGACTGCCAGCGCCGTGTAATTCGTCATGCTTGCCGCAAGACGCATTGCCGTGTCGAGAATGCCGTCTATCTCCGCTTGCTTTTCTCTCAGCTGTGCCTTTAAGCTTTCTGCCTCAGCCTGAGACATTCGGTAGCGCTCAACCAGGGAGTCTACGTAGAAGCGATATCCTGCTTCACTTGGCACTCTGCCGGCCGAGGTGTGAGGCTGTTCGAGATAACCGAGAGCTTCAAGCTCTGCCATTTCGTTTCTTATTGTTGCGGAGGAGTATGAAAACCTGCCGCCCTGAGTGAGATATTTGCTACCTACAGGCTCGCCGTTTTCGATGTGCGCATCAATGATGGCCTTAAGGATCATTTTCTTTCTTTCGCTCAGCATCGAACTGTCGCTCATGTTATCACCCTCCTTGTTGAATTTTAGCACTTAAAATGTTTGAGTGCTAATTTCTGTATTAAATTTACCACTACTGCCCCCAAAAGTCAATAATAAAGTTGATATTTAATGTGAATTTTTTGTTAACCCACTGCCCGAGTGCCAAAAAATATAGAAAATTAAGGAGATAAATGAAATATTTTGTAGGTTATGTATAACGTGTGTTAAAACGAAAAGCCCAAGGGACGATATATATTCAAATTTTAGTTTATCGGGGAGAAGGAAGCAAAGGACTTTTTTGTAAAAAAGTCCTCTGCACTCCCAAAAAACTTTAAAAAGGGGACAAATTTATGGCTACAAGTTATAATTTGTCATTTTAATCACCTGTAGGTTGAAGTTTTTTGAAGGTGCGGAAACTTTTTTTCAAAAAAGTTTCTGCGTATCATCCCAGATAAACCCGAATTTATATAATGAAGAAAAGCGCATTTTGTGATGCGCTTTTCAACAACAATTATTCATTATTCATTATTCATTCTTCATTTTTCATTTGTATTCATCCTTCCCGGCAAAATTCCCGGAGTGTTCTTCAGATTGATAGTACATAGCTCGGGATCGGTCATAAGAACTGCGCGGGTGATGATGGAGCTTCCGTATTTCTCACGCAGTGCGTCAAATGCGCTTTCCAGATTCTCTCTGCGCTGTATACGGCAAAGCTCAGGCTCAAAGGAAAGCTGCTCTCCCGTGGCGCTGATAAGGTCGGTGGCGCCGATGCTCATTGAGCGTACGGGGATATTGTCTCTGTGATTTTTTATAAAAAGCTCAAGGGCTGTTTTATATATTTCCTCAGAGGTGCGGCAGGGATGGGGCAGCTTTGAGCGGCGCATGTAGGAGTCAAGATCGTAGCTTCTCACCTGAAGCTGTACCGTGCGGCAAAAAAAGCCGTAGGAGCGGAGTCGCTCCGATACCTTTGTGGCAAGGGATAGGAGCATTATCTTCACCTCGTCAAGGGTCCTTATATCCCGAGAGGCCGTATTTCCGCAGCTAACGCTTTTAACGGGAGCTTCGTCGGAATAAAGCGCAACGGGGGAGGTGTCATCTCCGTTTGCAAAGCCCTGTAGCATTATGCCGTTCTTGCCGAGGAGGCTTGAAATGAGCCGCCGGTCGGCACGGGCAAGATCGCCTATGGTGTGTATTCCGAAAAGGGCGAGCTTTTTTGCAGAGGAAGGGCCAACGTATAAAAGATCCGAGGCAGGGAGAGGCCAGACCTTTTCCCGAAAGGATGCCTTATTAATAAGAGTGGTGGCATCGGGCTTTTTCATATCGCTGCCAAGCTTTGCAAAAACCTTGTTAAAGGAAACCCCCACGGAAACGGTAACTCCAAGCTCTTTTTTTATCCGCCCCCGTATCTCGTCTGCAATGGTGCACCCGTCTCCGAAAAGTCGGGAGCTTCCCGTAACGTCAAGCCAGCACTCGTCAAGACCGTAGGGTTCCACCTGATCGGTGTACTCGTTATATATGGAGCGCACCGCCTCGGAGTATTCTATATATTTGTCGTAATGAGGGGGAACGAAGATAATATCAGGGCATTTCTGCCGCGCTTGCCATAAAGCCTCCCCCGTCTGTATGCCGTATTTCTTAGCCTCGTAGTTTTTTGCGAGAACGATACCGTGGCGCAGCTCCGGATTTCCCGCAACGGCAACGGGATGCCCCCGAAGGGAAGGATTTAAAAAACATTCCACAGAAGCAAAAAAATTATTAAGGTCGGAATGAAGTACCGTGCGTTCCATGACACCCTCCAAACAAATGTTCTGGATATATGATACTACAAAACATTTGTTCTGTCAATGGTAAATATATGATTTTGCGCGGTGATTTTCAGCTGATTTTGTTCGTCAAATTACGGTTTATATGTCGCTTTTTTGTAAAAAAGCTCCGCAAAAAACTTCAAACCATGGGTAATAAAGAATGACAAAGTATACCTATAGACAACTAATTAATCCCTTTTTTGAAGTTTTTCGGGGAGGAGGCAGAAAAAACGATTGAGTATCGTTTTTTCAACGACGTAACTAAAACAAGGAGAGTATCGAGGTGAGTGTATCGAAC
>JAFQDC010000055.1 GCA_017416205.1 Clostridia bacterium
CCGTATCTGTTCTTGCTCACGACGGAGAGGTTACTTTTACATGATTATAAAAAACGGCTGTAATGCAGCCGTTTCAGCTTGTCGAAAAAGGCGCAGAACAAAAGCCGCAAAACATAGAGTATTTAGTTAAGTGAAAAACGCAGTAAAAAAGTATAAATCCGCCGATTATTACGGCGGATTTCATTGTTAAATGCGGCGTTTTAGCCGCGAATTGTCCCTCTGTCGTACCTTTGTACGCCGACGACGGACAATTCACGGCTTCTGCATCCTTTTCGTCAGCCCGAAGTCAGCTTGTCGATACCTTTATCGACAAGCTGAAACGCCTTGCATTGCAAGGCGTTTTTCGTTTGGTTCTTATTTTTTTTGTGATGCGGCGGTTTCGCAGTAGATACAGCGATACACGCCCTTTTCACGGTCTGTCAGCTTAAACTTGTGTGAAAGCTCCTGCTCCGTTGAAGTGATGCAACGGGGATTCTTACACTTGATAACGTTTGTAAGCGTTTCCGGAAGCGTCAGCTTCTTTTTCTCAACGATGGTGCCGTTTTTAATAACGTTTACTGTTACGGAAGGCGCGATATAGCCTACGATGTCCAGATTTACCTCTATTTCGGCGTCGATCTTGATGATATCCTTCTTTTCCATCTTTGCGCTGCCTGCATTTTTGATGATGGCAACGGGGCAGTCAAGGCTGTCAAGATTCAGAAGATCGAAAAGAGTAAGGCCGCGTCCCGCGGGAATGTGGTCTATAACTATACCGTTCTTGATCTCATCTATTTTCATGACGTTACCTCCCTTATATTGTTCCCGCTTCACTGAGAAGCTTTAAGATAAGCGCCATACGTATATACTTTCCGTAATTTACCTGACGGAAGTATGCAGCTCTGGGATCGGAGTCGATGGCAGTGCTGATCTCATTAACTCGGGGCAGAGGATGCATTATGCAAAGGCTATCCTTTGCGCTCTCAAGCTTTTCGGGAGTGAGGATATAGCTGTCCTTCAGGCGCAGATAGTCCTCCTCGTTGAAGAATCTCTCTCTCTGAACTCTTGTCATATAGAGAACGTCAAGCTTCGGCATTGCATCGTCAAGGCTTTCGGTCTGCTCATAGGGAATATTGTTCTTCTGAAGAACGTCCTTCTTAACGTAGCTGGGGAGCTTCAGCTCCTCAGGGGATATAAGGATCACGTTTATTCCCTCGTAGCGGGAAAGAGCTGTTATAAGAGAATGGACCGTTCTTCCGAACTTAAGGTCACCGCAAAAGCCTATGGTGAAATTATTAAGTCTGCCAACCTCGCGGCTGATGGTAAGAAGGTCTGTGAGTGTCTGGGTGGGGTGGTTATGTCCGCCGTCGCCAGCATTGATAACGGGGATAGTTGCATTCATTGCGGCAACGAGAGGCGCGCCCTCCTTGGGATGGCGCATTGCTATAATATCAGCATAGCAGGATACTGTCTTCGCAGTATCTGCAACGCTCTCGCCCTTTGCGCTTGAGGAGCTCTGAGCCTCAGAAAATCCGAGAACGTTGCCGCCAAGCTCCATCATTGCCGCCTCAAAGGAAAGACGGGTACGGGTGGAGGGCTCGAAGAAAAGTGTTGCAAGCTTTTTTCTCTTGCACTTTTCACAATAATCATCGGGGTTTGCGATAATATCGTTGGCAACGGCAATAAGCTCGTCGATCTCAGCGGGAGTAAAATCGAGAATGTCGATAAGGCTTCTCATTTTTTCAGTTCCTTTGTTTTAATTTATTAAAGGTTTATGCCTTTGCGCCGTTAATGGCAAGGTAATTCTTGATGCGCTCAACGTTTTCGCGGTTTGCTTCGTCCTCTTCAAGGTACTCAATGATGTCGTAAACGTCAACAACGGAGTATACGGGGAAGCCGAACTGGTCTGTGATCTCAGCCATAGCGCTCTTTTCAGTCTGACCCTTTTCCTTACGGTCTACCATTACGAAGGTAGCGGCAACCTTTACGCCCTCGAGAACGGAGAGGATCTCCATAGACTCGCGGATGGCTGTTCCTGCTGTGATAACGTCCTCTGTGATAACGATCTCCTCGCCGGCACAGGGCTTGTAGCCAACAAATACGCCGCCCTCACCGTGATCCTTAACCTCCTTGCGGTTAAAGAAGAAGGGAACGTCAAGGCCCTGTTTTGCAAGGCCAACGCTTGTTGCAACTGCAATGGAGATGCCCTTGTATGCAGGTCCGTAAAGAACGCATCTCTTGTTGCCTACCTTATCAAGATAAGCCTTTGCGTAGAACTCGCCGAGCTTTGAGATCTGATCGCCTGTCTTGATCTCGCCTGCGTTGATAAAATAGGGGATCTTTCTGCCGCTCTTTGCAGTAAAGTCACCAAACTTCAGAACGTTTGCGCTCTGAAGAAACTGTATAAATTCTCTCTTATAGCTTTCCATTTTTATCATTCTCCTTTTTGATTTTCAATAAGATACGTTTTTGCCTAAAGCAAAAATGTACCTAAACATTCCCGAAGGGAATATTTCACATTTTCGAAGAAAATATTTCACCCGCGAAGCGGATTTCACCCATCCGAAGGATGGATATCACTGCAGAATTTTGCGATCAATCGCAAAATTCTGCTATGCAGCGCTCGTAAGCTGCAACGGGGTCATCTGCTGCAGTAATGGGTCTGCCTACTACGATGTAGTCGCTCCCGATCTTCTTTGCCTCTGCAGGGGTCATAACTCTCTTCTGGTCGCCGATATCGCCGTCAGCAAAGCGAACGCCGGGAGTTACCGTGAGGAACTTCTCACCGCAGGTCTCATGGACCTTGCCTGCCTCAAGGGGAGAGCAAACAACACCGTCAAGGCCTGCATCCTTTGCGTTAGACGCATAGTGCATAACTACCTTATCAATAGGCTCCTTAATGAGAAGATCAGCCTCCATTGTCTCCTGGTCTGTGCTTGTGAGCTGAGTTACGGCAATGAGAAGGGGACGTGTGCCGTCGGGACGTGTAAGACCCTCAAGAGCGCCCTCCATCATTCTCTTTGTACCGGCAGCGTGAAGGTTTGTCATATCTACGTCAAGGCCGGAAAGAACAGCCATGGACTTTTTAACTGTATTGGGGATATCGTGAAGCTTGAGGTCGAGGAATATCTTGTGTCCTCTCTTCTTGATCTCCTTTACGATCGCGGGGCCTTCTGCATAGAAGAGCTCCATGCCGATCTTTACGAAAGGCTTTCTGCCTGTAAACTTATCGAGAAATTCAAATGTCTTTTCTGCGCTTGCGAAGTCACAAGCGATGATTACGTCGCGTCCCATTATTTGCAACCTCCAATAATTTCATTTATATCATTGATTCTGTATTTTTCCATAACGCGGGGAAGATCAAGCACAATATCTCTTGAAGCATAGGGGTCGATAAGATTTGCCGCGCCTACCTCAACGGCAGTTGCACCTGCCATCATAAGCTCAAGAACGTCCTCTGCAGTTGTAACGCCGCCCATACCGATAACGGGGATGGAAACTGCGTTTGCAACCTGATAAACCATTCTTACCGCAACGGGAAGAATGGCACTTCCGGAGAAGCCGCCCATCTTGTTTGCTATGATAGGCTTTCTTGTGTTAAGGTTTATTCTCATACCCAGAAGGGTATTGATAAGGCTGATACCGTCAGCTCCTGCCGCTTCAACTGCCTTTGCTATTGCAACGATATCCGTTACATTTGGGGAAAGCTTTGCGATAACGGGCTTTTTTACTTCCTTTTTTACTGCCGCGATGATCTCAGCTGCTGAGTCAGGGTAAGAGCCGAAGTTTACGCCGCCGCCGTGAACGTTGGGACAGCTGATGTTGATCTCAAGCCAGCCTACCTGATCGCATGCGTCAAGCTTCTTAGCTGTATATACGTATTCGTCAACGGAGAAACCGCCAACGTTTGCCATAACCTTCTTGTTGAAGCACTTAGCAAGGCGGGGAAGCTCTTCCTCCACTACCTTTTCAACACCGGGATTCTGAAGACCTACGGCGTTTATCATTCCTGCGGGGCACTCAGCGATTCTGGGAGTAGGATTTCCAAATCTGGGATCCTTTGTTGTTCCCTTAAAGGAGAATGTGCCGAGGATATTGATATCGTAAAGCTCTGCAAACTCATAGCCATAGCCAAAGGTTCCGCTGGCGGGAATAATGGGGTTATCAAGCTCGATACCGAGAAGATCAACCTTGGTATTTACTTTTCCCATATTATCTCCTCCTTTTCAAGAACGGGTCCTTCCTTGCAGATACGCTTATTACCGTAAAGTGTCTTGCAGGAGCAGCCCATACAAGCGCCGAATCCGCAACCCATACGCTCTTCAAAGCTGAACTGGCCGGAAACGGGGGTAGCATTATAAACTGCCTTCAGCATAGGCTCGGGACCGCAGGTGTAGAAATAATCGTATGAAAGGTCCTTCATAGCATCGGTAACGAATCCCTTCGTACCGTATGAGCCGTCTGCCGTTGCAACGAGAGTTTCACAGCCAAGTGCCTTGAACTCTTCCTCATAGAAGATCTCAGCCTTTGTGTTAAAGCCAAGTATTGCCGTTACCTTCTTGCCCTCTTCGCGAAGGAGGCGTGCAAGCATATACATGGGAGGAACTCCCACGCCGCCGCCGATAACGAGAACTGAGTTGCCGCATTTTGTCATATCGTAGCCGTTTCCGAGACCCGTAAGGATATCAAGCTTTCCGCACGTCATATTCTTCATGACCTCTGTACCCTTTCCCACTACCTTGTAGATAAGGGTAAGAACGTCTCCCTGACAGTCGCATACGGAGATAGGGCGGCGGAGGAACAGTCCGTCAAGCTTTATGTTGACGAACTGTCCGGGGCCTGTAATGTCGGATGTATCGCCCTTCAGCCTCATCAGCATAACGCTGTCGGTCAGGGGACGGTTTTCTATAATTTCAAAAAGACTTTGTTTCATTTCTGTTCCCTTTTGGTTTATGCATCGATGGTGGAAATAGTAAGTGTTGTTTCCTCAAGCACGTCAAGGAGAACTCGAACGGTATCGAGGGCTGTGAACATTGTCACGTTGTTTTCGATAGCATAGCGGCGGATCTCATAGCCGTCGTTTGCGCTGCCCTGAGAGCCGACGTCACGTGTGTTGATAACGTATGCGATATGGCCCTGACGAAGTGCTTCGGGGATCTCCTCGCTGCCGTCGCTGATCTTCTGGAGAACGTGAGTGCGGATGCCGTTTTCCTTAAGGAACTTCGCAGTACCCTCAGTAGCTTCGATATTGAAGCCGAGCATATAGAAGCGGCGGATAAGAGGAAGCGCTTCCTCCTTATCCTTATCTGCGATGGTCGCAAATACGGTACCGTAGTTCTGAAGGTGCATACCGGAGGCCTGGAGGGCCTTATAAAGGGCACGGTTCAGCTTATCATCGTATCCGATAGCCTCACCTGTGGACTTCATCTCAGGGGAGAGGTAAGCATCAAGTCCGCGGATCTTATTGAAGGAGAATACGGGAACCTTAACATACCAGCGATCCTTCTCATCGGGATAAATATCGAAGATACCCTGCTCTTTCAGACTCTTGCCAAGGATAACCTCGGTTGCGATATCGGCAAGGCTGTAGCCTGTGGCTTTGGAGAGGAAGGGAACCGTTCTTGAAGAACGGGGGTTAACCTCGATGATGTAAACGTCATCCTTATCATCAACGATGAACTGGATATTAAAGAGACCTACGATACCGATGCCCATACCCAGCTTCTTTGCATACTGAAGGATGATACCCTTTACCTTGTCGGAAATGGAGAAGGGAGGATATACGGAAATTGAGTCACCGGAGTGTACGCCTGTACGCTCAACGAGCTCCATGATACCGGGAACGAATACGTCGCGTCCGTCGCAGATCGCGTCGATCTCCACCTCGCGGCCCTGAATATACTTATCAACAAGAACAGGCTTGTCCTCGTCGATCTCAACTGCAGTTCTCAGGTAGTGACGGAGCTGCTCCTCGTTTGCAACGATCTGCATCGCACGTCCGCCAAGCACGAAGGAGGGACGAACGAGAACGGGATATCCGATCTCAGCCGCTGCTGCGATACCGTCCTCAAGACGAGTTACCGCCTTACCCTTTGCACGGGGAATATTGAGCTCGTTCAAGAGATTTTCAAACGCGTTACGGTCCTCTGCACGATCGATCGCCGCACAGTCTGTACCGATGATCTTAACACCGCGATCAAAGAGCGGCTGAGCAAGATTGATAGCTGTCTGGCCACCGAGAGAAGCGATAACGCCCTCGGGCTTTTCAAACTCTACGATGTTCATAACATCCTCGGGAGTGAGGGGCTCGAAGTAGAGCTTATCTGCTGTTGTATAGTCTGTGGAAACTGTTTCGGGGTTATTGTTGATGATGATAGCCTCATAGCCTGCGTTCTTGATAGTCATAACGGCGTGAACTGTGGAATAGTCAAACTCAACGCCCTGACCGATACGGATAGGACCTGCACCGAGAACTATGATCTTCTTCTTATCTGTAAGGCGGGATGTGTTTTCGCCTGTGTAGGAAGAATAGAAGTAAGGAATATATGCATTTGTATGGCAGGTATCTACCATCTTGAATACGGGGAAGAGATCGTTTTCCTTACGCATATTGTATACGTCAAGCTCATTGCATCCCCAGAGGCGGGCGATGAACTTATCGCCAAAGCCCATCTTCTTTGCTGCCTTGAGAGTTTCAAGATCCTTATTTTTACGGAGAGTCTCTTCCATATCAATAATGTTCTTGAACGCCTGAAGGAAGAAGGGGGTTATCATTGTTACCTCGTGGATCTTCTCAACGGAAACGCCGTGATACAGAAGCTCAGCGATGGCGAAGATATTATCTGAGCGGAATTCCTTGATATAGTCAAGAAGCTCCTCTACGCTCATATTGTCAAACTTTGAGAGATAGAGGTGATTTGCGCCGATCTCAAGGGAACGGATACCCTTGAGGATTGCCTCCTCGAGATTTGAGCCGATGCCCATGATCTCGCCGGTTGCCTTCATCTGTGTACCAAGCTTGTTTGTAGCGGAAGCAAACTTATCGAAGGGGAAGCGGGGAAGCTTTGCGATAACGTAGTCAAGGCTGGGCTCAAATGCAGCCGTTGTGTTAGCAATGGGGATCTCCTCAAGAGCCATACCTACGGCGATCTTTGCAGTAACGCGGGCGATGGGATAACCGGATGCCTTTGACGCAAGGGCAGAGGAACGGGAAACTCGGGGGTTAACCTCGATGAGATAATACTCGGAGCTATTGGGGTTAAGAGCAAACTGAACGTTGCATCCGCCCTCGATCTTAAGCTCGCGGATGAGCTTGATGGCGGAATCGTTCAGCATCTTCTCGTCTTCCTTGGAGAGGGTCATAATGGGAGCAACAACGCAGGAGTCACCTGTGTGAACGCCTACGGGGTCGATATTCTCCATGCCGCAGATGGTGATAGCGTGGTCATTTGAGTCACGCATAACCTCAAACTCGATCTCCTTATAGCCCTTAACAGACTTTTCGATAAGAACCTGATTTACGGGAGAAAGCTTGAATGCGTTGATACCGATCTCATAAAGCTCCTCATCGTTGTTTGCAAAGCCGCCGCCTGTACCTCCAAGAGTAAATGCGGGACGGAGAACTACGGGGTAGCCGATACGGTTTGCAGCTTCTTTTGCCTCTTCCAGATTATACGTTATCTCAGAGGGGATAACGGGCTCACCGATGGATTCGCAGAGCTCCTTGAACATCTCGCGGTCCTCTGCTCTCTCGATAGAAGCACTTGAAGTACCGAGAAGCTTAACGCGGCACTCCTTGAGAACTCCCTTCTTTTCAAGCTGCATAGCAAGGTTAAGACCTGTCTGGCCACCGATACCGGGGATAATGGCATCGGGACGCTCGTGACGGATGATCTTTGCCACATATTCAAGAGTCAAAGGCTCCATATATACCTTGTCGGCAATGATAGTGTCTGTCATAATAGTAGCGGGGTTAGAGTTGCAGAGCACTACCTCATAGCCCTCTTCCTTGAGAGCAAGGCAGGCCTGGGTGCCGGCGTAGTCAAATTCTGCCGCCTGACCGATAACGATAGGGCCGCTTCCTATGATAAGTATCTTCTTAATGTCGGTTCTTTTTGCCATCCTTTTATTCCTCCGAGATTTTTGTATGATAAATTTTATTATTTACGTTCATATACAGCTTTGCCGCCGCAAACGGTCAGCATACACTGTGCGCTCAGCGTGTCTCCCTCAAAGGGAGTTGCACGACCCATGGAAAGAAATTTTTCGGGGTCGACTGTGTATTCGCTATCAAGACACCAAACGGTGAAATCGTTATCGTTTTCAATTCCGAATCTCTTTCTCGGATTGACTGAGAGAAGCTCGATAAGCTTTTCAAGGGTAATTATACCCGGCTTTACAAGGTGGGTGTACATAAGGGAGAAGCAGGTCTCAAGACCTACGATACCGAAGGCACTTTTCTCAAGACCCTTGGACTTCTCTTCTGCGGAATGAGGTGCGTGATCCGTGGCTATCATATCGATAGTGCCGTCCTTGATGCCCTCGATAAGTGCCAGTCTGTCCTCCTCGCCTCTGAGAGGGGGATTCATCTTAAAGCGTCCCTCTTCCTTCAGATCCATATCTGTAAGGATAAGGTAATGAGGTCCCGTTTCACAGGTAACGTCAACACCCTCTGCTTTTGCACGTCTTATTGCTTCCACAGTCTCCTTTGCGGAAATGTGGCACACGTGGTAGGGGCATCCCGTCTCCTTTGCGAGACGAAGATCGCGCTCTACCTGAAGATATTCGCTTTCGGAGCAGATACCGCGGTGTCCATGGACCCTTGCGTACTCACCTTTGTGTATATATCCACCCTCTAAAAGGTCGTTTACCTCGCAATGGGCAACAATCATTTTGCCGAGAGCCTTTGCGCGTATCATAGCCTCTCTCATCATATCTTCGGACTGAACGCCTCTGCCGTCATCGGAAAAAGCGATACAGTCGGGAGCCATTCCGCGAAGATCGGAGAGCTCCTCGCCCTTCTGACCTACTGTGATAGAGCCGTAGGGCAACACCTTGATGCAGGCATCCCGGTCAATAATATCATTCTGCATTTTAAGAGACTCTACACTGTCGGGAACCGGGTTAAGGTTCGGCATAGTGCAAACAGCGGTATATCCGCCTGCCGCTGCCGCCGCGCTGCCCGATCTTATGGTCTCTTTATAAGAAAAACCCGGCTCACGAAAATGCACATGCACATCACAAAAGCCGGGAAAAGCAACGTATTCAAAAGAATCAAAACGGGAAAAAGCACCCGTATCAATAAAACGGGAAACAAAAGCTCGCTCGTCTTCAGTCATCATATATGTCCTGAGCTTGTCTGTCATGATCATTTCCCTCCATATAACAAAAAAATCTTGCCGAAACCGACAAGACAATAACCCAAACGGGCGCAATTCTCCTGCGCTTCCGCTTTTATTAACATCCGTCTTGCCGATCTCTCTGTATCGCCTTAAAGACTACGAAAAGTATACTACTTTTTTTCCTTTTTGTCAATATTATAACGACTTTTTTTATAAAAAATGTTAAAAACGATTGTTGACAACACCCCCGCACTATGATATAATTATTTCTGTAAGCGGCTTTCAAGAAAAACTTTGTCGCTTACTTATAATTGAAGAATAAGGCTCCCTGCAACTGACGGAAAATTGTGGACAACCACAGTGGAACAGGGAACGATTTCAGCCGACCGTCTGGGCGCACTTATTTTAAGGAATGAGTGCGCCTGTTTATGTTTTACGATGAAAAGGAGAAACCGTATGAGAAAAGTCGGAATCGTTATGGGAAGTGACAGCGATCTTCCTATCATCAAGAAAGCAACGGATACCTTGAAGGCACTT
Organism: Clostridia bacterium; assembly: GCA_017416205.1. GTDB lineage: Bacteria > Bacillota > Clostridia > Oscillospirales > CAG-272 > Avispirillum. The sequence continues at coordinate 9,858 of JAFQDC010000055.1, forward strand.
GACATTCCTTTTGAGGTACACATATATTCTGCTCACAGAACGCCCGATGAGGCGAGAGATTTTGCGCGCAGCGCACGTGAGTGCGGCTTTGGCGTTATCATTGCAGCTGCAGGAATGGCAGCTCATCTTGCAGGCGCTATTGCTGCAAATACTACCCTTCCCGTTATCGGTATTCCCTGTAAGGGTCCGAATTTCGACGGCATTGATGCTCTTCTTTCTACTGTTCAGATGCCCTCCGGTATTCCCGTGGCTACAGTTGCAGTAAACGGTGGAGTCAATGCCGCTTTGTTGTCTGCAGAGATCCTTGCGGTATCAGACCCTGAGATCGCAGCAAAGCTGGATGCTAAGAGAAAGGCAGACGCCGAGGCTGTTCTTCAGAAGGACGCAAAGGTTCTTGAGAATCTTTAATTTATAAACCGATGCTTTTCGCCAAAGCGAAAAGCTACCGCAATTATTCACTGTTCGTTATTCATTTTTCACTATTCATTTCCGCCGAAGGCGGACACAAAGGAGACTTATGGGCGGCTATTTCGGTGCGGTAAGCACTCGTGACATCATTGCCGACGTATTTTACGGCACAGACTATCACTCTCACCTCGGAACCCGTCGCGGCGGTATGGCTGCATATGCTGACGACGTAGGTCTTCAGAGAGATATACATAATATTCAGAATTCACCCTTCAGAACAAAGTTTGAGCATATTTTTGAGGAGATGCACGGATGCTCGGCTATCGGATGTATCAGCGATACAGACCCTCAGCCCCTGCTTTTCCGTTCAAAGCTTGGTAAATACGCCATCAGCGCAACGGGAGCTATCAATAACTCTGAGGAGCTTATTGAAAAGTATCTCAACGACGGAGGAGGGCACCTGTCCGCAATGACAGGTGGCAAGATCAATATGGTTGAGCTTGTTGCTGCTCTCATCAATCAGTTCGATTCATTTGAAGAAGGCATCAAATTTGTTCAGGACAAGATCGAAGGCTCTATCACCATCCTCATACTTAAGGAGGGCGGTAGCATCATCGCAGCCCGCGATAAGCTGGGAAGACTTCCCATAATCATTGGTAAGGATCCTGACGGCTACTGCGTATCATTCGAGTCCTTTGCCTGTGATAAGCTTGGCTATGAGTCGGAAAGAGAGCTTGGCCCCGGAGAGATCGTTGAGATCACTCCCGAGGGCATCACCCAGCTTGCAGAGCCCGGCAAGGAGATGCGTATATGCTCCTTCCTTTGGTCTTATTACGGATACTCCACAGCAGCTTATGAAGGCGTTAACGTTGAAGTCATGCGTTACAAAAACGGTATGATAATGGCAGAGAACGATATGGAGGCAAAGAATGCCGAGGGTATCGACTACGTTGCGGGTGTTCCCGATTCCGGAACTCCCCACGCCATTGGCTATGCAAATCACAGCCACGTGCCCTTTGCGCGTCCCTTTATCAAATATACACCCACCTGGTCAAGAAGCTTTACACCTACAAAGCAGACCGAAAGAAACAAGGTAGCAAAGATGAAGCAGATGCCCGTCCACGAGCTTATCAAGGACAAGAAGCTTCTCTTTGTGGACGACTCTATCGTCCGCGGAACACAGCTTCGCGAGACTGTGGACTTTCTCTATTCCCACGGTGCAAAGGAAGTTCATATGCGTTCTGCCTGCCCGCCCATTATGTACGGATGCAAGTATCTCAATTTTTCAAGAGCCACAAGCGATCTTGAGCTTATCACAAGAAGCACCATCCTTGAGCTTGAGGGTCCCGAGGGATTTAAGCATCTTGATGAATACAGCGATTCTGCCACCGAGCGCGGACAGAATCTCAGAAAGACCATTTGCGAAAAGCTTAATTTCGCATCCCTTGAATTCCAGTCTCTTGAGGGTATAATCAAGGCTATAGGCATTGATCCCTGCAAGCTTTGCACCTACTGCTGGAACGGCAAGGAATAATAAAGAGAAAAAATCGAGAGGTAAATATTATGCATAATGATTCCAGAAGCGAAAGCTACGCAGCTGCGGGCGTTGATATTACCGCAGGATATAAGGCAGTTGAACTCATGAAAAAGCATGTTGCCAGAACCAGAAACGAAGGCTGCCTTGATGACGTTGGCGGCTTTGGCGGATGCTTTGGCCTGAACGTTGCAGGCATGGAGGAGCCCGTTCTCGTTTCCGGCACCGACGGATGCGGTACCAAGGTAAAGATGGCTATCCTTATGGACAAGCACGACACAATAGGTATTGACGCTGTTGCAATGTGTGTTAACGACATCATCTGCTGCGGCGCGCGTCCTCTCTTCTTCCTTGACTACATTGCATGCGGCAAGAACATCCCCGAGAAGATCGCCGCTATCGTTGGCGGCGTTGCCGAGGGCTGTGTTCAGTCCGGCGCTGCTCTCATCGGCGGTGAGACCGCTGAGCATCCCGGCATGATGCCCGTTGAAGAGTACGACCTTGCAGGATTTGCTGTAGGTGTCGTTGATAAGAAGAAGATACTTGACAATAGCAGAATGGCAGAAGGCGACGTTGTTATCGCTCTCGCATCCACAGGTGTTCACTCCAACGGCTTCTCTCTTTGCCGTAAAGTGTTCGACATCGACAATAATCCCGATTCTCTCTACGTTGCAAATGAAAAGCTTTCAGGCAAGAGCATCGCTGAAACTCTTCTCACACCCACAAAGATCTACGTTAAGTCTGTTCTCGCACTTCTTGAGAAGGTAGACGTTAAGGGTATCTCCCATATCACAGGCGGCGGCTTCTATGAGAATATTCCCAGAAGCATTCCCGACGGCCTTTGCGCAAAGATCGACAAGAGCGCAGTTCGCGTGCTCCCCATCTTCGACCTCATTATGGAGACAGGTAACATCCCCGAGCGCGATATGTATAACACATATAACATGGGCGTTGGTATGAGCGTTATCGTTCCTGCGGCAGAGGTTGAAACGGCACTTGAGATCCTCAAGGCAAACGGCGAGGATGCTTACGTTATCGGCGAGATCGTCAAGGGCGATAAGGGAGTAGAGCTTTGCTGAGGGCCGCGTTTGTAAAGGCCATTCTTGCAGGAGGAGCTGTCGGAATCGGCGGCGGTGTATTTCTCTCCTGCCTGAATGAAGGAAATAAAGTAGTGGGAGCCGTGCTTTTCGCAGTTGCGCTCCTCACTGTATGCTGGATGGGACTCAACCTGTTCACCGGTAAGGTGGGCTTTATGGTGGAGTCGCACAAGGGCGCAGATTGGTCCAATCTCGCAATGGCACTTCTCGGGAATACCGTTGGCGCTATGCTTTTCGGATTTCTTCTCAGAGTGGGCATCCCCTCCGTCGTTGAAAAGTGCACGGAGATCTGCACGGCAAAGCTTAGCCAGTCTCTTCCCGAGGCGCTGGTGCGCGCTTTCTTCTGCGGAATTATGATGTTCCTTGCAGTTTGGATCTACAGAGAGAAAAAGACTATTGTCGGTATCCTCTTCTGCATCCCCGTGTTCATCCTTTCAGGCTTTGAGCACTCTATTGCGGATATCTTTTATTTCACCCTTGCGTGGACGGGAGGACTTAAAACGGTTGCATACCTTGCACTCATAGTTCTCGGAAATTCCCTGGGCGGAATATTCATTCCCTTAATGATGCTCCTTTGTAAGAAGCCTGAGGAGGTAAAGTGATGAGTAAAGCAAAGATCGCAGTCCTCGTTTCAGGCGGCGGAACTAATCTTCAGGCTCTTATAGATGCAGAAAAGTCAGGCATCATCAAAAGCGGCGAGATAGTTCTCGTTATCTCAAATAAAGAGGGCGCATACGCTCTCGAACGAGCAAGAAATGCCGGTATTGAAACGGCAGTGGTTCTAAAAAAGAATTATGAAACAGCTTTCGGCTTTGAGGAGGCTATCAAGGCTCTTCTCACAGAGAAGGAGATAGATATAATAGTCCTTGCAGGCTTTATGTCCATCCTCTCCGAAAGCTTCACAAGCGCATACCCCGAAAAAATTATAAACGTGCATCCCTCTCTTATCCCCTCCTTCTGCGGCGCAGGCTTTTACGGTCTCCGCGTTCACGAGGCAGCCCTCTCCTATGGCGTTAAGGTCACGGGAGCTACGGTGCATTTCGTAAACGAGATCCCCGACGGCGGAAGGATCATTATGCAAAAGGCAGTGGAGATCGAGGAGGGAGATACTCCCGAGATTCTTCAGAAGAGAGTAATGGAGCAGGCGGAATGGAAGATCCTTCCCCTGTCAGTTGAAAAGGTTTGTGCATCCATCAAGGAGGAAAAATAAATGAACGTATACGAAACAAAGACAATGGCCGAGCGCCTTGACGGCAATACATATCCCGGACGCGGCATCGTTCTCGGTGTAACCGCTGACGGAAAGAAAGCAGTATCCGCTTACTTCATTATGGGAAGAAGCGTGAACTCCAGAAACCGTGTATTCTGCGAGGAACCCGACGGTATCAGAACCGAGGCTCACGATCCCAGCCTTATGTCTGATCCCCACCTCATCATCTATCATCCCGTTCGCGAGATCGGCGACGGACTTATCGTTACAAACGGTGACCAGACGGATACTATCTGGGAATACCTTGCTAAGGGCGAAAGCTGGGAGGCAGCTCTCAGAACCCGTCAGTTTGAGGATGACCGCCCCAACTGGACTCCCCGTATCTCCGGTCTCCAGGCAAGAGACGGAAGCTATAAGATGTCCATTCTCAAGGCAGCAGATGCTGAGGGCGAGGCATGCGCAAGATTTTTCTATGAGTATCCCGCAACAAAGGGCGTTGGACATTTTCTCCATACCTACGTTTGCGACGGAAACCCCGTTATCCCTACCTTCCAGGGTGAGCCTGAGAGAGTTTCCATTCCCGATACTATAGATGAGTTTGCAGACGAGCTTTGGGCAAATCTTGACGAGAACAATAAGATCTCTCTCTTCGTAAGATATACGGATCTTGAAACAAGAGATACCGAACAGATCATAATCAATAAGCACGAGTGATTAAGGAGTAGAAAAATGAAAGAATTTGAACTTAAATACGGTTGTAACCCTAATCAGAAGCCCTCTAAGATCTTTATGGCAGACGGAAGCGACCTTCCCATCGAGATCCTTTGCGGACGTCCCGGATACATCAACTTCCTTGATGCATTTAACTCCTGGCAGCTCGTAAAAGAGCTCAAGGAGGCAACAGGTCTCCCCGCAGTTACCTCCTTCAAGCACGTAAGCCCTACATGCGCAGCTGTTGGTACTATCCTTCCCGAAAAGCTTAAAAAGGCTTGCTTCGTTGACGATATCGAGGGTCTTGACGACTCTCCCCTTGCCTGCGCTTATGCGAGAGCAAGAGGTGCTGACAGAATGTGCTCCTTTGGCGACTGGGTAGCACTTTCCGACGTTTGCGACGTAACTACGGCAAAGCTCATTCAGAGAGAGGTTTCCGACGGTATCATCGCTCCCGGATACGAGCCCGAGGCACTTGAGATCCTCAAGTCCAAGAGAAAGGGCGCTTATAATATCGTTAAGATCGATCCCGACTACGTGCCCGCTCCTATCGAGCATAAGCAGGTATTCGGTATCACATTCGAGCAGGGAAGAAATAACTTCGAGATCAATCGCGAGCTTCTTTCCAATATCGTTACAGCAAATAAGGATATGCCCGAAACTGCTGTACGCGACCTTATCATCGCGCTTATCACACTTAAGTATACACAGTCCAATTCCGTTTGCTTCGCAGTTGACGGACAGGCTATCGGCGTAGGTGCTGGCCAGCAGTCCAGAGTTCACTGCACACGTCTTGCAGGCTCTAAGGCTGATACATGGTTTTTGCGTCAGCACGATAAGGTTCTCGCTCTTCCCTTTAAGGACGATATCAAGAGACCTGACCGCGACAACGTTATTGACGGATACATCAACCGTAATGAAGAAGACGTTTGCGCTGACGGAAACTGGCAGAAGTACTTTACTACTCAGCCCGCTCACCTCACAGACGAGGAGATCCGCGCATACCTCGATACTATTGACGGCGTAGCACTTGGCTCCGACGCATTCTTCCCCTTCAGCGATAATATCGAAAGAGCGAAGAAGTCCGGCGTTAAGTATATCGCAGAGCCCGGCGGATCCATCCGTGACGATATCGTTATCGAGTGCTGTGATAAGTACGGCATGGCTATGGCATTCACAGGAATGCGTCTTTTCCATCACTGATAATTAATTGCCTTGGGGCTGTCATACGACAGCCCCTGTGGTGCATTTTTGGATAATAAAAAACACAGTTATAAAAAGGAAGGTGCGCTTGATTTGAAGATACTTGTAGTAGGCGGCGGCGGAAGAGAACACGCCATAATCAAGAAGATCAAAGAAAATAAAGAAGTAACAGAAATATTTGCCCTCCCGGGAAACGGCGGTATTGCGGCCGATGCGACCTGCGTTGATATTAAGGCCACAGATATCGAGGGTATCGTGAAGTTTGCCCAAGAAAACACTGTTGACTATGCTGTTGTCGCACCTGACGATCCCTTGGTGCTTGGCTGCGTTGATGCTCTTGAGGAGAAGGGTATACCCTGCTTTGGCCCCAGAGCCTGCGCCGCAATAATTGAGGGAAGTAAGGCTTTTTCAAAGAACCTTATGAAAAAGTACAATATCCCCACAGCAGAATTTGAGATATTCCGCGACCTTGATAAGGCTCTCGAATATTTGAAAACTGCTCCCATCCCCACGGTCATCAAGGCTGACGGACTCGCTCTCGGCAAGGGCGTTATCATCTGCCAGACAAGAGAAGAGGCAGTTGAGGCCGTTCGTGAGATGATGGCTGAGGGTAAATTCGGAGACAGCGGCAAGACCGTTGTTATCGAAGAATTTCTCGAAGGCCCCGAGGTATCCGTTCTTGCTTTCACAGACGGAAAGTGCGTCGTTCCCATGATCTCCTCTATGGACCATAAGAGAGCGGGAGACGGTGATACGGGTCTTAATACAGGCGGTATGGGAACGATCGCTCCCAACCCCTATTATACAAATGAGATCGCCGAGAGATGTATGAAGGAGATATTCCTTCCCACGATCGGCGCAATGGTTGAAGAAGGAAGAACCTTTAAGGGATGCCTTTATTTCGGTCTTATGATCACAAAGAACGGTCCCAAGGTCATTGAGTACAACTGCCGCTTCGGCGACCCCGAAACTCAGGTAGTCCTTCCCCTTCTTGAAAGCGACCTTCTCACCGTTATGAAGGCGGTTACAGAGGAAAAGCTTGCAACCACTCCCGTTAAATTTGCAAATAAGAGCGCTTGCTGTGTCATTATGGCGTCAGAGGGCTACCCTCTCTCATATGAGAAGGGCTTTGAGATAACCGTTCCCGAGGATATACAGGACAAGGTGTATATCGCAGGCGCGGCACTCAAGGACGGCAAGGTAGTAACTGCGGGAGGACGTGTCCTCGGTGCAGTTGAGGTTGCCGATACTCTCGAAGAGGCTGTTAGCGGAGCGTATGCGCTTGTAGATAAGATCAGCTTTGAGAATGCGTACTACCGTCACGATATCGGTCAGCGTGCGCTCAATGCATGAGCAGAAAAGAGGTAAATATGGTATACAGAGTATTTGTCGAAAAGAAAAAGGAGCTTGCTCACGAGGCAAAGGCTCTCCTCTCAGATGCACGCACACTTCTCGGTATCGAGAACCTTTGCGACGTGCGCGTTATAAACAGATATGATGCGGAAAATATCGCACCTGAGCTCTTTGAGTATTCAAAGAAGACGGTTTTCTCCGAGCCTCAGCTTGATACCGTGTGCGACGAGCCCTCACTTGATGGCGCTTATGTTTTCGCTGTAGAATTCCTCCCCGGTCAGTTCGACCAGAGAGCAGACTCTGCGGCACAGTGCATCCAGATCATTTCTCAGGGCGAGCGCCCCACTGTAAAGAGTGCAAAGGTTTACGCACTTTACGGCGATCTTTCCGAAAAGGATATTGCAGAGATCAAAAAGTACGTTATCAACCCCGTAGAGGCAAGAGAGGCTACCCTTGAAAAGCCCGAAACTCTTGCTATGGAATACGAGATCCCCACAGAGGTCGCTACTCTCGACGGCTTCTGCGCACTTGACCGCGAGGGCCTTTGCGACTTCATCAAGTCCTACGGCCTTGCAATGGATATTGACGATATCACCTTCTGCCAGGAATACTTCCTTACAGAAAAGCGTGATCCCACCATCACCGAGATCCGTATGATAGATACATACTGGTCTGACCACTGCCGTCACACAACGTTCCTTACAACTATAGATAACGTTACCTTCGAGGACGAGCTCATTCAGAAGACCTACGAGGAATATATCAATACCCGTAAGGAGCTCGGAAGAACAAAGCCCGTTTGCCTTATGGATATCGCAACTCTTGCAGTTCGTTATCTCAAGAAGGCAGGCAAGCTTGAAAAGCTTGACGAATCCGAGGAGATCAACGCTTGTACCGTAAAGGTAGATATAGAGGTTGACGGAAAGAGCGAAAAGTGGCTCCTCCTCTTCAAGAACGAAACCCATAACCACCCCACAGAGATCGAGCCCTTCGGCGGCGCGGCTACCTGTATCGGCGGTGCTATCCGTGACCCCCTGTCCGGTCGTTCTTACGTATATGCCGCAATGAGAGTTACAGGTGCGGCTGACCCCTTAAAGCCCGTTTCAGAGACCATCAAGGGTAAGCTTCCCCAGAGAAAGATCGTTACAACAGCAGCAGCAGGCTACTCCTCCTACGGTAACCAGATCGGTCTTGCAACAGGTATCGTTGACGAGATCTATCATCCCGGCTATGCCGCAAAGAGAATGGAGATCGGTGCTGTTATCGCAGCCGCTCCCGAGGAAAACGTTCGCCGCGAGCGTCCCTGCCCCGGTGACGTAGTCATCCTCCTTGGCGGAAGCACAGGACGTGACGGATGCGGCGGTGCTACAGGCTCCTCCAAGTCCCATACAGAGGAATCTCTTGAAAGCTGCGGCGCTGAAGTCCAGAAGGGTAATGCTCCCGAGGAAAGAAAGCTCCAGAGAATGTTCAGAAACCGCGAAGTTACACGCATGATCAAGCGTTGTAACGACTTTGGTGCAGGCGGTGTTTCCGTTGCTATCGGTGAGCTTGCAGACGGTCTTGATATCGACCTTAACGCAGTTCCCAAGAAGTACGAGGGACTTGACGGTACTGAGCTTGCAATCAGTGAGTCTCAGGAGAGAATGGCCGTTGTGATCGAAAAGGAAAACGTAGAGCGCTTCCTTGAGCTTGCAGATGAGGAAAACCTCCAGGCACGTCCCGTTGCTACAGTTAAGGAAGACGCACGTCTTACAATGTACTGGAACGGCAAGACCATCTGCGATATCAGCCGCGAGTTCCTTAACTCCAACGGTGCTGAAAAGCATATTGACGTTAACGTAGTAAAGCCTGCGGGCTTTGCAAAGAATATAGAAGGCTCCTTTACAGATAATATGAAGGCAGCTGCAGCTGACCTTAATATCTGCTCAAAGCGCGGCCTTTCCGAAAGATTTGACTCCACCATCGGCGCAGGAACAGTCCTCATGCCCTTCGGCGGTAAGAATCAGCTCACACCTATCCAGGCAATGGCTCATAAGGTTTCAGTTGAAAAGGCTCATACTGACGACGTGTCCTTTATGTCCTGGGGCTATAACCCCTTCATCACAGAAAAGAGCCCCTACCACGGCGCATATCTTGCAGTTGTTGAATCAGTCAGCAAGCTTGTGGCATCGGGTGCAGAATTTAAGGAAGTATACCTTACCTTCCAGGAGTACTTCGAAAAGCTCGGCCGCGACGCTGACCGTTGGGGCAAGCCTATGGCAGCCCTCCTCGGCGCATTCAAGGCTCAGAAGGAGCTGGGTATCGGCTCCATCGGCGGTAAGGACTCCATGAGCGGAAGCTTCGAGTCTCTTGACGTTCCTCCCACACTCGTTTCCTTCGCCGTTACAATGGGCAAGGCAGACGAGGTAGTGTCTCCCGAATTCAAGAAGGCAGGCAACAACGTTTACCTTATCGCTCCCGAATATGATGAAAACGGTCTTCCCAAGACTGAATCCCTCCTTGCAGTATTCGATAAGGTAACTGCTCTCCAGAGAGCAGGCAAGGTAGTTGCTTCTTACACTCCCACACTCGGCGGTGTTGGTGAAGCTGTTATGAAGATGTGCTTCGGTAACGGTCTCGGCTTCACATATGCTGACGGCTGGTGTCCCGTATGCGCATTCAAGTATAACTACGGCGCATTCGTTGTTGAAGCAACTGAGGAAATTGAGGGCGCAAGACTTATCGGTACTGTTACAGAAGAAAAGGCTATCACTCTCGGCGACGAGAAGATCTGCCTCAGCACTCTTCTTGGCATTTACGAGGACAAGCTTGAGAGCGTATATTCCTGCAATATTCCCGCAGCAGGCAAGAAGATAGAGAACTTTGAATACAAAGCAACCGAGTGGGCTGCTCCCGCAATAAAGGTTGCTCGTCCCAAGGTTCTTATCCCCGCATTCCCCGGCACAAACTGCGAGTACGACTCCGCAAAGGCTATGCGCGATGCAGGTGCTGATCCTGAGATCATAGTTATCAATAACCTTTCCGCAGACGGAATTGCAAGAAGCGTTGAAAACTTCGCAAAGAAGCTCGAGGGCGCCCAGATGATCTTTATGCCCGGCGGATTCTCCGGCGGAGACGAGCCCGACGGAAGCGGTAAGTTCATTACTGCATTCTTCCGTAACGAGGCTGTCAAGGCAGGTGTTACAGACCTTCTCGAAAACCGCGACGGACTTATCTGCGGTATCTGTAACGGCTTCCAGGCTCTCATCAAGCTCGGTCTTGTTCCTTACGGTAAGATCATTGATACGGACGAGAATTGTCCTACGCTTACATTCAATACAATTTCCCGTCACCAGTCCAAGATCGTTCGCACAAGAATCGCATCCAATAAATCTCCCTGGCTGTCCCTTACAAACGTAGGCGACGTTTACAGTGTGCCGATCTCCCACGGCGAAGGCCGCTTCCTCTGCTCTGATGAGCTTGTAAAGCAGCTCGCAGCTAACGGACAGATCGCGACCCAGTACGTTGATCTTGACGGTAACGCTACAGACGACGTACACTTTAATCCCAATGACTCTGTATGCGCCATCGAGGGTATTACATCTCCCGACGGACGCGTATTCGGTAAGATGGGCCACTCCGAGAGAATAGGCAGCGGTCTTTACAAAAACGTTCCCGGCAACTACGATATCAAGATGTTCGAGGCTGCCGTTAAGTATTTCAATAAGTAAGAAAAGGATGGTATAAAACAATGGCATACTATTTCGAAGAAGCATCTCATACCTTTAATGAATATCTCCTTGTACCCGGCTATTCCTCTTCCGAGTGCATCCCCACAGCAGTAAATCTTGACTCTCCCCTCGTCCGCTTCAAGAAGGGTGAGGAGAGCGCGATCACTCTCCACACTCCTCTTGTTTCTGCTATTATGCAGTCTGTTTCCGGCGAAAGACTTGCAGTGGCTCTCGCGCGCGAGGGCGGTTGCTCCTTTATCTACGGCTCTCAGTCCATCGAGGACGAGGCAGCAATGGTTGCGGCAGTTAAGGGCTATAAGGCAGGATTCGTTGTATCCAACTCCAACATCCGCCCCGATCAGACCCTTGCAGACATCATCGCTCTCAAGGAAAAGACAGGTCACTCCACCGTTGCAGTAACTGAGGACGGCAGCGCAACAGGTAAGCTTCTCGGTATCGTTACAAGCCGTGACTACCGCGTTTCCAGAATGGATCCCGCGTCAAAGGTAAGCGAGTTTATGACTCCCCTTGAAAAGCTCGTAACTGCTCCCGAGGGCACAACTCTTAAGGCTGCAAACGATATTATCTGGGACAATAAGCTCAACTCCCTTCCCATCGTAGACGAAAACGGTAACCTCTGCTACTTCGTATTCCGTAAGGACTACGACCAGCACAAGGCTAACCCCAACGAGCTTCTTGACTCCGAAAAGAGATATATCGTAGGCGCAGGTATCAACACCCGTGACTACGCAGAGAGAGTTCCCGCACTTGTTGAGGCAGGTGTTGACGTTCTCTGTATCGACTCCTCCGAGGGCTTTTCCGAGTGGCAGTCCCGCACTATCGCCTGGATCCGTGAGCACTACGGCGAGGACGTAAAGGTTGGTGCAGGTAACGTTGTTGACCGTGACGGATTCCGCTTCCTTGCAGAGGCAGGTGCTGACTTTATCAAGGTAGGTATCGGTGGCGGTTCTATCTGTATCACACGTGAGACCAAGGGTATCGGCCGCGGTCAGGCAACTGCTCTTATTGAGGTTTGCAAGGCGCGTGACGAGTACTTCGAGGAAACAGGCATCTACGTTCCCGTATGCTCCGACGGCGGTATCGTTCACGACCATCACATCACTCTCGCTCTTGCAATGGGCGCAGACTTTATCATGCTCGGCAGATACTTCGCTCGCTTTGAGGAGAGCCCCACAGCAAAGGTAAACATCGGCGGCACTCTTATGAAGGAATACTGGGGTGAGGGCTCTAACCGTGCACGTAACTGGCAGAGATATGACCTTGGCGGTGCAGGCAAGCTTTCCTTTGAAGAGGGCGTAGACTCCTACGTTCCTTACGCAGGTACTCTCTCCGATAACGTAAGAAAGACTCTCGCAAAGGTCAAGAGCACAATGTGCAACTGCGGCGCTCTTTCCATTCCCGAGCTTCAGCAGAAGGCAAGACTTACTCTCGTATCTGCTTCCAGTATCGTAGAAGGCGGCGCTCACGACGTAGTTCTTCATAAGCAGAACGGTAATTAATTGACAGTTAAATCCCCAAAAATATATTTATACATTAAGGAGATCAACACCAATGGCATATCTTTCTGACATCGAGATCGCACAGGCGTGCGAAATGAAGCCTATTGGCGAAATCGCAAAAAAAGCACACGTAGACGAGAAGTATATCGAGCAGTACGGCAGATATAAGGCAAAGATTGATCTTTCTCTTCTCGAAGAAACAGACCGTGAAAACGGAAAGCTCATTCTTGTAACCGCTATCACTCCCACACCTGCAGGTGAGGGTAAGACAACAACCACCATCGGCCTTGCAGACGGTCTTTCCCGCATCGGCAAGGACGTTACCGTAGCTCTCCGCGAGCCCTCCCTCGGCCCCGTATTCGGAGTTAAGGGCGGCGCTGCAGGCGGCGGATACGCACAGGTAGTTCCCATGGAGGATATCAACCTCCACTTCACAGGCGACTTCCACGCAATCGGCGCGGCAAACAACCTTCTTGCTGCAATGCTTGATAACCATATCCAGCAGGGTAACACTCTCGGAATCGACGTTCGCCGCATTACCTGGAAGAGATGCGTTGATATGAACGACAGACAGCTCCGCTTCATCGTTGACGGTATGGGCGGTAAGGCAAACGGCGTTCCCCGTGAGGATGGCTTTGATATCACCGTTGCAAGCGAGATCATGGCAGTTCTCTGCCTTTCAAACTCCATCACAGACCTTAAGGAGCGTCTTGCCCGCATTATCGTTGGCTACAACTATCAGGGCGAGCCCGTTACCTGCGGTCAGCTCAAGGCTCAGGGCGCAATGACAGCACTCCTCAAGGATGCTCTCAAGCCTAACCTCGTGCAGACTCTTGAAGGCACTCCCGCATTCGTACACGGCGGTCCCTTCGCTAACATTGCTCACGGATGTAACTCCGTAATGGCAACAAAGCTCGCTCTCAAGATGGGCGACTACACAGTAACAGAGGCAGGATTTGGTGCTGACCTTGGCGCTGAGAAGTTCCTTGACATCAAGTGCCGTATGGCAGGTCTCACACCTGACGCGGTAGTAGTTGTTGCAACCGTTCGTGCTCTTAAGATGCACGGCGGCCGCGCAAAGACTGAGCTTGGCACAGAAGATCTTGAAGCACTTGAAAAGGGTATTCCCAACCTTCTCCGCCACGTTTCCAATATGAAGAACGTTTATAAGCTTCCCTGCGTTGTTGCTGTAAACCGTTTCCCCACAGATACAGATGCTGAGATTGACTTTATCATCGCAAAGTGCCGCGAGCTTGGAGTTAACACCGTTCTTTCCACTGTATGGGCAGACGGTGGTCGCGGCGGCGAGGAGCTTGCACGCGAGGTCGTTCGTCTTTGCGAGGAGGAGCAGGGCGACTTCACCTTCTCTTATGAGCTTGACTGCTCCATCGAGGAGAAGATCGAATCAGTTGTTAAGAAGGTATACGGCGGTGCAGGTATCGTTGTAACACCTCAGGCTAAAAAGCAGATCGCAGAGCTCACAGCTCTCGGCTTTGACAAGATGCCTATCTGCGTTGCAAAGACACAGTACTCCTTCTCTGATGATCCTACAAAGCTTGGTGCACCCGAGGGATTTGATGTTACTATCAAGAACGTTAAGGTTTCCGCGGGAGCCGGCTTCATCGTAGTTCTCACCGGCGATATCATGACAATGCCCGGCCTTCCTAAGGTTCCCGCAGCAGAGCGTATCGACGTTGACGAAAACGGCAAGATCACAGGCTTGTTCTAAAAAGTAGGAGTGGGAAAATGCAAAACCTTTTTTGAAAAAAAGGTTCTGCACTCCAAAAAACTTCAAAAAAGAAAAAACGGCTATCGAAAATTATCGGTAGCCGTTCTTTTTAAAAGTTTTACTCGATTTTTTTCAAAAAATCGCGGGTTTTTAGGGCAGCGCCCTGAATCGTCCCTCGCAAGGGACGAAACACCTTTGCCGTATTGCGGGGGTACG